>JAJYSG010000049.1 GCA_021793675.1 Actinomycetes bacterium
CAGGTACACCAGCCGGTCCAGCAGGCCGTCGACGAGGAAGAACAGCTGCCGCAGGCCGAGCAGCGAGAACGCGTTGGCCGTGAAGACGAGGTAGGTCTGCTCCGTCAGGCCGAAGATCGCCGGGATGGAGTCCACGGCGAACAGCACGTCCGCGGTGGCGATCGCGAGCATGACGGCGAGCATCGGTGTGACGTAGCGCACGCCGTTGCGCCGCACGACGAGGGCGTCGCCGACGTAGTCGTCGGTCGAGCGCAGCACGCGCCGCGTGAGCCGCAGCACCACGTTGTCGGCGTACTCGCCCTCGGCGGCCTCCCGTCCGCGCACCTGGGTCCATGCGGCGTAGAGCAGGAAGGCGCCGAACAGGTAGAAGACCCAGCTGACGTTCTCGATGAGCACCGCCCCCGCGAAGATCAGCACCGCGCGCAGCGCCAGCGACAGCGTGACACCGACGAGCAGCACCTTCTGCTGGTTGCGGCGCGGCACCCGAAAGCTCGCCATGACGAGCACGAAGACGAAGAGGTTGTCCACGGACAAGCTCTTCTCGGTGACGTAGCCGGCGAGGTACTGCCCGCCGTACTCGCCGCCCCACACCAGCCACACCAGCACGCCGAACAGCAGCGCCACGGCCACGTAGCTAGCAGACCACCGCGCCGATTCGGACAGGCTGGGGGCGTGCGGCGAGCGGACGTGGCCGACGTAGTCGACGACGAGCATGACGACGATGACGACGACGGTGAGGGCCCAGGCCCACCCGGGGACGTCCATGGCGGAACCTCCGGAAGCGACAGACGAGCACGCTGACAGACCGGAGGTCTTCTCTGCCAGGCCCGCGGCGGGCACCGACCGGTGCCACCGGGCCGGCAACGCTGGCGACCGTGGTGACGACGACACCGTGGGGAGTACTCCCCTCCGGTGTCAGCATAGAGCAGCCTCAGGCGCGCACGACGAAGATGTCGACTCCCGTCGAGCCGTCGACACCTCCCTCAGGCGGTGGCGGCCCGCATGTCACGCAGCTCGCGCTTCAGCCCGGAGATCTCGTCCCGCAGCCGGGCGGCCAGCTCGAACTGCAGCTCGGCGGCCGCCGCGTGCATCTGGTCGGTCAGCTCCTGGATCAGGTCCGCCAGGTCGCCGGCGGCCGCCCCCGACAGCTTCGAGCGGTCGTCGTGCGGGACGCGGGAACCGAATCCTGGGACCGGCGCCTTGCCGCGGCTCGCCTGCCGGCCCGCGCCGCCGATGAGCTGGGCCGTGTCGGCGTCCTCCCGCGCGAGCAGGTCGGTGATGTCGCTGATCTTCTTGCGCAGCGGCGTGGGGTCGATGCCGTGCTCCAGGTTGTAGGCGACCTGCCTCTCGCGCCGACGGTTCGTCTCGTCGATCGCGGTGGCCATGCCGGGGGTGATCCGGTCGGCGTACATGTGCACCTCGCCCGACACGTTGCGTGCCGCACGGCCGATCGTCTGGATGAGGGACGTCCCGGACCGCAGGAAGCCTTCCTTGTCGGCGTCGAGGATCGCGACGAGCGACACCTCGGGAAGGTCGAGCCCCTCCCGCAGCAGGTTGATGCCGACCAGCACGTCGAACTCCCCCAGCCGCAGGCCGCGCAGCAGCTCCACCCGCCGCAACGTGTCCACCTCGGAGTGCAGGTAGCGAACCCGGACGCCCTTCTCGAGCAGGTAGTCGGTGAGGTCCTCGGCCATCTTCTTGGTCAACGTCGTGACCAGCACACGCTCGTCGCGCTCGACGCGCTCGTTGATCTCGCCGAGGAGGTCGTCGATCTGGCCCTTCGTCGGCTTGACCACCACCTGCGGGTCGACGAGGCCCGTCGGCCGGATGATCTGCTCGACCACCCCGTCGGACATCGACAGCTCGTACGGCCCGGGTGTCGCCGACAGGTACACCGTCTGACCGACCCGTTCGGTGAACTCCTCCCAGCGCAGCGGGCGGTTGTCGATCGCGCTCGGCAGCCGGAACCCGTGGTCGACGAGGGTCCGCTTGCGCGACCGGTCCCCCTCGAACATCGCACCGATCTGCGGCACGGTGACGTGCGACTCGTCGATGACCAGCAGGAAGTCCTCCGGGAAGTAGTCGAGCAGCGTGTTGGGCGCCGTGCCCGCGGCACGACCGTCGATGTGCCGGGAGTAGTTCTCGATGCCCGCGCACGAGCCGATCTGGCGCATCATCTCGACGTCGTACGTGGTCCGCATGCGCAGGCGTTGCGCCTCCAGGAGCTTGCCCTGCCGCTCCAGCTCGGCCAGCCGGTCCGTGAGCTCGGCCTCGATCCCGGAGATCGCCTGCTCCATCCGCTCCGGGCCCGCCACGTAGTGCGTCGCCGGGAAGACGTGCACCTCCTCCTCGGAGCGCACCACGTCGCCCGTCAGGGGATGGAGCGTCGCGATCGCCTCGATCTCGTCGCCGAAGAGCGAGATGCGCACCGCCAGCTCCTCGTACACCGGGATGATCTCGACGGTGTCGCCGCGCACCCGGAACGTGCCGCGCGTGAACGCCATGTCGTTGCGCGTGTACTGCATCGTCACGAACTGGCGCAGCAGCCGGTCCCGGTCGACCACGTCGCCGACGCGAAGCGTCACCATGCGGTCGACGTACTCCTGCGGCGTGCCCAGTCCGTAGATGCAGCTCACCGTGGCGACGACGACGACGTCACGGCGCGTCAGCAGCGAGCTCGTCGCCGAGTGCCGCAGACGCTCGACCTCGTCGTTGATCGAGGAGTCCTTCTCGATGTAGGTGTCCGTCTGCGGGATGTACGCCTCGGGCTGGTAGTAGTCGTAGTACGAGACGAAGTACTCCACGGCGTTGTTCGGCAGCAGGTCCCGGAACTCCGTCGCGAGCTGTGCGGCGAGGGTCTTGTTCGGCGCCATCACCAGGGTCGGCCGCTGCAGCCGCTCGATGAGCCACGCCGTCGTCGCGGACTTGCCGGTGCCGGTGGCACCGAGCAGCACGACGTCCTTCTCGCCGGCCCGGATCCGCCGCGCAAGGTCGTCGATCGCCGCAGGCTGGTCACCGCTCGGGCGGTACTCGCTGATCACCTCGAACGGCGCCACCGTGCGTTGCAGGTCCGTGACTGGGCGCATGCCTCCACCGTACGTCGCGCCACCGACACGCCCGCGGCCGGCTGCGGCGGGCAGCAGCCGGGCCGGGCCAGCACCCGCTCGGGTGAAATGGGACGAAAGGCCCCAAACGCCTCGTTCCGCAGGTACCGTCCCGACTCATGGGGGGTTCGACGAACACGGTGCGGACGCATGCGGAGGCACGGCCCGGTCGCGTCGCAGCAGCCGGTGTCGAAGCGCGCCTCGCGGCGATGCTCGACGAGCGAGCCGAGCGCGACCACGAGCTGTGTTCGGCGCTGCTGGCGGTCGAAGCGGCCGGACGCGTGCTCGCGGACCGGTTGCGGCGGCGCGACGATCGCGACGACGCCGATCTGGCGGTCGCGCTGCACGCGGAGGCGTTCCGGCTCCGGCGCCTCGTCGCCGGCACGCCGGAGGGCGCGCCCGTCTCGTTCGACGTCCGCCGTGCGCTACGCCCCGTGGTCGCGACGCACCGCGCGGCAGGACAACGCATCGCGGTCGCGATCCCGCCCGGGCAGGCCGCCCTCGGCCGCCCCGACGTGCTCGCCGAGGTCGTCGGGAACCTGCTGGCGAACGCCACGTGCCACGCTCCGGGCGCTCGGGTCACGCTCGGCACCGCCCGCGCGGTGCAGCCCGGCACCATCCGTCTCGTGGTGGCCGACGACGGCCCCGGCTTCCCGTCCGCGGCGTTCGCCCGCGCCACCGAGCGCGGGTGGCGCGGCAACCCGTCCGCGGCACCCGGGCACGGCCTAGGCCTCTTCGTGTCGTCGCGGCTCATGCAGCGGGACGGCGGCGCGCTCAGCCTGCTCCGCCCGCCACCAGGCACCCACGGCGCCGTCGTCGCGCTCGATCTGCGCGACCGCTCCGGCGTCCTGGAGTCGCCGCTGGAGGGTCTGGCCGGCGCGTCGTGACGAACCGCGTCCTGGTCGTCGAGGATCACCTGCTGCTGTCGCAGCTGCTCGTCTCCGCACTGCAGGAGCGGGGTTACGACGCCGCCCTGCCGCCCGCCGCACCACCCGGTGACGTCCTCGCGGTCGCCGGTCCCGGCACGTTGGTGCTGCTCGACCTGCACCTCGGTGAGGGGCGCGACGGCAGCCGGCTCGTGGCGCCGCTGCGAGCCGCGGGTGCGCGCGTCCTGGTCCTCACCGGTAGTCACGATCTGCTCGCCGTCGCCCGGGCGCTCGAGGCCGGCGCCGTCGACGTGCTCGACAAGTCCCTACCGTTCGACGAGCTCGTCGACGCCGTCGCCGCAGCCGTCACGAGCGGGCAGCCGCACGATCCCGCCTCCCACCACCGCATGGTGCACGCCGCCCGGACGCGGTCGGCGCGTCGGTCCGACGCCCAGGCGGTGCTGGACCGCCTGACCCGGCGGGAGCGCGACGTGCTCGACCTGCTCGTCGCCGGCGTCCCGGCGGAGGAGATCGCCGCCGGTGCCGGCGTGTCGCTGACGACCGTGCGCAGCCAGATCGGCGCCGTGCTGACCAAGCTCGGGGTCCACAACCAGCTGGCGGCCGTCGCCCGGGCACGCACGCTGCTCGCGGACGTCGGCGAGACCCACCACGCGCGCGGCTGACGCGCGGCGCGTCCGCGGAGCCCTGCGGGCACGCCGGGGACCTCACGGGCCCCTCCCCCTGCGGTCGTCCTCAATGTTGGTGATGTGCCGCCCCACGCATCTCGGTTGGCTCAGCAGACATGCTGGGCGCACGCCCGGCATGTCCTCATGGGGGGTATGTGATGCAGAAGGCAATGCTTCTCAAGCTGGGCGGCTTCGTGACGGCGCTGTGCGCCACCGGCGCGCTCATCGCCGCGACCGTCCCGGCCACCGGCGCCTACTTCAGCGACGCGAAGGACGGTTCCCTCAGCGCCACCTCGGGTCACCTCTCGCTGGCGATCGACCCCGGCACCACCACTGCGCTGAGCTTCGCCAACCTCATGCCGGGCACCAACCAGACCGAGAAGATCCACTACGCGGTCAACGCCTCGGCAGGCAACGTCGACCTCTGGCTGACCTTCGACAGCTCCAGCGCGGCCTACGCACAGTTCACCGGTGGCAGGTACTCGCCGGCGTACGCCGAAGGCGGCCTCGGCCGGTACGGCTACTTCAGCGTCGCCGACTCCCACGGCGGCACCGCCTTCACCTCGGGCAACCTCGCCTTCGCCGACGGCACCAACACGTACGGCATCACCGGCAAGTCACAGTGCACCGTCGACTCCAACGGCCGCGGTGGCAGCGCCACGATCTTCACCGGCGGCGCGTACCCGCCGTACTGCGGCGTGCCGTCGAGGATCCTGCTCGCCTCGAACCTCGCTTCCGGCACGGACGGCCTCGTCTCGATCACGTTCGGTCTCAACGGTGTGCTGCAGACCATCCAGGGCCAGGACGAGGGCACCGTGCCGTTCCACCTCGTCGCCACCCAGGCCGGCCACCCGCTGTCCTGAGCTGACGGCGACTGACACCTGACGATGGCCATGAGACCGCCGAGGAGCCGACGCCGCACGCGCCGGCTCCTCGGCGCCCTCGCCCTCGTCGTCGTCTTCGCCGGCGCCGGCGCCACCGCCGCATGGCTCCTCGGCGGGTATCGCACCTACGTGGTCCACACGGGCTCCATGGAGCCCGGCATCGTCCCGGGCGACGTCGTCATCGACGCGCCCCTCACCGGCCCGGTGCGGCCCGGAGACGTCATCACGTTCCGGGATCCCGGCACCGCGGCCGACGTCGTGACGCACCGGGTGGCGTCGGTCGCCGCCGACGGCACGATCACGACGAAGGGTGACGCCAACCGCACCGCCGACCCGGTGGGGCTCCGGCCGGATCTGGTCCAGGGCAGGGTCGTCACCACGGTTCCCCTCGCGGGCTACCTGGTGGTGTATCTGCAGCACCCGACCGGCCTCGGGTCGCTGGCCACGACCACGCTCGGGGTGACGTTGCTGTGGCGGCTGTTCTTCTCCGGTGGTGAGGCGGCCGCACCCGCGACGGGCTCCCCGGTCCGACGGCGGTCAGCCGTGCCCGCGGTGCCGTGACGGCGCCAGCACCGTGGTGTCGCGGTGCTGGCGCTCCGACGGCTCGGCCGGCTACTTCCCGCTGGTGAACGACACCTGAGCGGCCGGGTCGTCCTGCGCGACGAGCGATCCGAAGATCTCCATGTACCGCTCGTACGCCGAGTAGCCGAGGATCTTCTTGTTGCCCACCGACACCAGGCCGGAGAAGCTCGACTCCTTGACCTGGAAGCTGTCGACCGCGCTGCGCGCGGCCACGCGCCCTGCGCCGTGCTCCACCTCGACGTGGAACTGCATCACCTCGGCGCCGTCCGCCTTGACCATGTCGCGCACCCGAAGGTCCACGCGCATGCTGCCGCGCTCACGCACCGACACCCAGCCGCGGTCGTCCTGGACGTGACGCGCCGCCTCGACGGCGAGCTCCACCATGCGGCTGGACGGCATCTGCGACGACTGCACGGACACCGACGCCTTCGACTGCCACGGCCGGGCGGCCCAACCGCGCGTACCCACTGCCGATACGGACATCCCTACCCCCGACGCCCCGCACTGCGACGCCCACCCACGGGCGGACGGAGTGCCTCGTCGCACCCGTCCCCTTCATGTCGGCAGCCGGCCGCGGAAAGTTGCGCCGATCCGCCGTCATTCACCCGTTCGGGCCGCGTCTGTCACTGCTCCTCGGCACGCTCCGCGACGAGCCGCCGCCACAACGCGTCGACCTGCGCCCGCAAGCCCTCGTCGGAGCCCGTCCCGTCCAGCACGACGTCCGCCGCTGTCTCCCGCTCGTCGTCCGAGGCCTGCGCCGCCACGCGAGCCTGCGCATCCGCCGGGTCCATCCCCCGCAGCCGCACCAGCCGGTCCACCCGCAACGCCGCGGGGGCGGCGACCACCACCACCATGCCGAACGAGTCCGCCTGCCCGGTCTCCACCAGGAGCGGGATGTCGTGCACGACGACGGCGGCCGGGTCGGCGGCGGCCGCGGCGGCCTCCCGCTCGGCCGCCAGCCGGCGCACCTGCGGATGGACGATGCCCTCGAGCCGGCGTCGGGCGTCGGCGTCGGCGAAGACGCGCCGTGCGAGCGCCACCCGGTCGAGGCCGCCCGGTCCCACCACGTCCGGACCGAAGGCCTCCACGACCTCGTCGTACCCGCTGGTCCCGGGCTGCACGACGAGCCGAGCGAGCTCGTCGGAGTCGACGACCACCGCACCGAGCTCCGCGAACCGCCCGGCCGCCACCGACTTGCCCGCTGCGATCCCGCCGGTGAGCCCGATGCGCTGCATGGACGCCCATCCTGCCCGACCCTGACCGCCGCGCACCCCGGGAACACGGACGGGCCGGACACCCGAAGGTGCCCGGCCCGTCATGACGTGCGGCGTCAGTTGCCCGTCAGCTTCTCCCGCAGCGCGGCGAGCGCCTCGTCCGAGGCGAGCGTGCCGGTCGCCTCGTCGGTCGAGGAGGAGTACGACGCCGGCGCCGCGCCCCCGTCCCCGCTGACGGCGGCCTCGGCGTCCGCGGCAGCGGCCGCGGCCACCTGCTTGCGGTGCGCCTCCCAGCGCGCGTGGGCGGCGGCGTACTGCGCCTCCCAGGCCTCGCGCTGCACCTCGTATCCAGGCAGCCACTCGCTCGTCGTCGGGTCGAAGCCCTCCGGGTACTTGTAGTTGCCCTGCTCGTCGTACTCCGCGGCCATGCCGTAGAGCGACGGGTCGAAGTCCTCCGAGGCCGGGTCGAAGCCCTCGTTGGCCTGCTTGAGCGACAGCGAGATGCGGCGCCGCTCCAGGTCGATGTCGATGACCTTGACGAAGACGTCGTCGCCCACCTGGACGACCTGCTCCGGGATCTCCACGTGACGCACCGCCAGCTCGGAGATGTGGACCAGGCCCTCGATGCCGTCCTCGACCCGCACGAACGCGCCGAACGGGACCAGCTTCGTGACCTTGCCGGGGACGACCTGGCCGATGGCGTGCGTCCGGGCGAACGCCTGCCACGGGTCCTCCTGCGTCGCCTTGAGCGACAGCGAGACCCGCTCGCGGTCGAAGTCGACGTCGAGCACCTCGACCGTGACCGGCTGCCCGACCTCGACGACCTCGGACGGGTGGTCGATGTGCTTCCACGACAGCTCGGAGACGTGCACGAGGCCGTCCACGCCACCCAGGTCGACGAAGGCGCCGAAGTTGACGATCGACGACACGACGCCCTCGCGGACCTGACCCTTCTGCAGGGTCTGCAGGAAGGTGGAGCGCACCTCGGACTGGGTCTGCTCGAGCCAGGCGCGGCGGGACAGGACCACGTTGTTGCGGTTCTTGTCCAGCTCGATGATCTTCGCCTCGATCTCCTTGCCCACGTACGGGGCGAGGTCGCGCACGCGGCGCATCTCCACGAGCGAGGCGGGCAGGAAGCCGCGCAGGCCGATGTCGAGGATCAGGCCGCCCTTGACGACCTCGATGACGGTGCCGGTGACGACGCCGTCCTCCTCCTTGATCTTCTCGATCGTGCCCCACGCGCGCTCGTACTGCGCCCGCTTCTTGGACAGGAT
>JAJYSG010000050.1 GCA_021793675.1 Actinomycetes bacterium
CCACGTCATACCCCTGGACGGTGACTCCTACCGCACCCGCGCCCACCGCAAGACGCCATAGTCAAGAAGACCAGGGGGGTCAAAATCCGTTCAGCAGCAGGGGGTCAGTATTCGCCCGGCGTTGACACCAACGACGCCCCCTCGGCGATCGACGGAGCCCGTAGCGTCGACGCCGCGGAGCTCGCGGCACTACGGCCCGTGGCAGAGGGCAAGGTCGCGCTCGTGCGCGACCGGGCCGATGTCCTGTGGGTCCTCGAGGTCGTCGCCGCCCTCGAGGATCTTTCGCCGTGGCAGCGGGAGTTGGATCGGCTGGCCAACGACGAGGTTGAGGTCGAGTGCCCGTCGTGCAGCGACTACATCTACCTGGAACTTGTCGACAGCGCGCTGGTAGCCACGACCGGTCCCGACGCGGTGCCCGACGGCCAGCCCGTGCAGCAGGCGCCCCCATCGGATCTCGGCCCGGCTGAGGCGCGCCTGGTGACGCTCAGCGAGGCGCACGGTCATACGGACGTCGCACGGGAGATGCTTCAGCTGTTCGGCCGCGCCCGCTGCCCGCACTGCGGGACGTGGTTCGGGATCATTGATGCCCTGCGGTAACCGTTCATTGACGGTGCGCACCAACGATGCTCGTGCTCGTCAGCCCGTCGCGGCGACGCTTCTGCACGTCACTCGATGAAGTTGCTCGGCGCTGGCCGCTCGATCGCTCGCGGCGCCTGCATCAGCGGGATCACCGGCAGGCGCTCCATCGCCTGCCAGGTCGCCTCACTGAACAGGTGCCCGTTGAGATCCATCGTCGTCGTCGCGGTGGAGTGCCCGAGGATCACCTGCACCGCCTTGACGTCCGCACCCGCCGCGATGAGCAGTGAAGCGGCGGTGTGCCGCAGGTCGTGGATCGTCGTCCCCTCCACGCCCGCCCGCCGGGTGGCCTCTATCCACCCCGACCGCGCGCGGAAGTTGGTGTTCGTCCACACGCCCCCGGTCGGGCTCGGGAACAGGTACCCGCCCGGCGCGGTGAACGCGACCCGAGTCCGCACGTACTCATCCAGTGCCGCCGGCACGGGCACGGTTCGCGTCTGGTGCGTCTTGGTCGGCCCGAACACCGCCCCGCTGGTCCGCTTGGACTGCGTTGCGGCCCGGTGCACCCGAACGCCGAGTCCGTGCGGGGTCTGCACGACGTCGTCGACCCGCGGCGAGGCTGGCCAGAGATGATCGCACCGTGGCTGCCATGGCATGCTGCCGGCGCCTGCCCGTTGAGGCGTGCCGGATGAGCGTGGTCAGCGTGTGGTCAGCGAGCACCCCGGAACGGGGTCACCACGCGAACTACCCGCATGTAGTTCCGCAGGTCAGCGCGTTATCCACAGCCCGAGATCGAACTCCTCAAGCGGGTGTCGGCGGTTCGAATCCGCTCAGGCGCACAGGGTCTCGACGCAGATCTTGGGCGTTCGGTGCCTGCGGTGCAGCGGGTGCGATGTCAGGCTCGCAGTCAGGGGTCCGCGGTTGAGGCGTGTCACCGGGTGAGCGGACACCGAGGTGGCGCCCAGCGTTGCAGTCGCTTGGCTCGGCTCTCGCGCACGCCGGACGAGGGTCGCGGATGATTCGGGTCCGGCGGCGTGACATGTCAGTTGCTTGCTTCAGCGCTCGTCAGCCGCGAGGCACGAAGCGCCTCTGATGTGACGCGCCCGCTCAGCCGACGTGGACGACGACCTTCTTCCCGCGGAAGCAGCGGCTCGTTGCCTCTGGCGAAGCGCGAGTCGCCAGGCACCCGGCGCGTGGTCGCACGCCGTCAGGGCAGCACGTGGCGGTAGGCGATGTCGCCGAGCACCGCCTCGGGGCTCGTCGTGTGGTCGTAGCCCCACAGGCCGTCGTCGTCGATCCACCAGTGCCCGGTGTCCAGCGCCCAGTGCCACCACCACACGCGCTCGCTCAGGGTCAGGGTGCCGACGTACAGGTCGTCGTGCGGGTCCCACACGCCGATGGGCGCCTTGGGGTTCTCGGGGTCGGCGCAGTCGACGAAGGTGGTCCCGCCGCCGGTGAGGAGCACCAGCCACCAGGGTCGGTACCAGGACGCCTGGCCCGGCTGCTCGGCGTCCTCGGGAGAGATCCACCGGGCGGTGGCGCGTTCGTGGCGGTCGGACAGGTGCTCGACGTACCGCATCGGCTCCGACGTCATCTCGGAGAGCTCGAGCGCCTGGGCGAACGCTTGGCGCAGCGGCACGAAGAACCGGTGCGGGACCAGGCCGCGGAGGCCAGGCATGGGCGCGTCGCCGTGGTCGGAGCCGTCATGCCACATCCAGATCGCGGCGGCCTCCTCCGGGAGCCCGCCCTCGAACTCGGCGGCCAGGGCATCGGCGTGCTCGCGACCGGCGCCCGGGCGTAGGCAGTCCGCGGCCACCGCCCCCAGGCTGCGCAGTCGGTCCTCCCAACCGGCCAGCGCCGCCGTCACCGACTCCACGCTCATGTCGCCCCCTACGGCTCTCGAGCAGGCCCATCGGGGTTATCGGCAGCGATGCGGTCGCACGTGACGGCGCACCGGTGCCGGCGCATGAGCGGAGGGCCCGGCGGGTGGGTCGCCGCGGGCCCGGGCGCTACGCCGGTCGATCCGGCGCCAGCCAGGCGAGCGCCGCGACGACGAGCGCCTGGGTGCCGGTGTCCAGCGTGGGCTGCAGCACCGGTCCGAAGGTGGCGGAGTGGTTGACGGGGATGTCCTCGTTGACCCGGCCGGCGCGCTCGGCGGCGGCGTAGGTCGCCGGGTCGATGCCGCCGATGCCCCAGTACGTGTACGGCACCCCGAGGGCGTTCGGCACGTCGCCGAAGTCCTCGCTCGCCGACTGTCGCGGCAGGTCCCCGGCGCGCTCGCCGAAGTGCGCCGCGAAGGCCTCGGCCACGCGGGCGGTCACCGCCGGGTCGTTGGACGTCAGCGGGAAGCTCTCGTAGCTGACGATCTCCGGCTCGCGGGGGGCCCGGGCGGCCTCGCCCTCCGCGGTGACGATGCGCCGGATCGCGTCGAGCATCGCGGTGCGGGTGGCGTCGCTGTAGGTGCGGATGTTGAGCAGGAGCGTGGCGCTGTCCGGGATGACGTTGCTCTTCGTGCCCGCTTGCACGCTGCCGACGGTGAGCACGGCCGGCTCGCCGGGCGCCAGCTCGCGGGACACCACGGTCTGCAGCCGGAGCACGGCGCTGGCGGCGATGACCACCGGATCGACCGATGCCTGCGGCATCGAGCCGTGCGCGCCGCGGCCGTGGAGGGTGATGCGCAGGCTGTCGGCCGCCGAGAGGGTGGGGCCCGAGCGGGTCGCCACGTGCCCGGAGGGGAACGGGAGGACGTGCTGGGCCAGGGCGACGTCCGGGTGCGGGACCAGGCCGGCCAGGCCGTCGTCGAGCATGCCCCGGGCGCCGTCGCCGGTCTCCTCGGCCGGCTGGAACAGCGCCACCACGGTCCCGGCCCACACGTCCCGGGCGTCGGCGAGCAGCTGTGCGGCGCCCACCAGGCAGGCCACATGGACGTCGTGCCCGCAGGCGTGCATCACCGGGGTGCCGGCCTCGTCGGTCGCGGTGCTGGCGTACGGCAGCCCGGTCGCCTCCCGCACCGGTAGCGCGTCCATGTCGGCGCGCAGCAGCACCGTGGGGCCGTCGCCGTTGCGCAGGATCCCGACGACGCCCGCGCCGCCGACGCCCCCGTGGACCTCGAAGCCGGCCTGCCGCAGCCGTTCGCCGGTTCGTCGTGCGGTGCGGGTCTCGTGGTGCGAGAGCTCCGGGTGGCTGTGCAGGTCGCGGTAGAAGTCCTCCTGCCAGCCACGGACGGCAGGCTGTCCGGCGAGGACGGCCTCCACGCGGGACGTGCCCGGCTGCGACGTGCTCACGGTGATCTCCGATCGGGCGGCGCCTCGTCCTCCTCTGCGGGCGCGGCGCTCTGGCGATTGTCGCGCCGCCAGCGGGGACGTGGATACCGGAGGCCGACGAGGCCCGGCTTCCACGCCGGCGCCCCCGGCAGGTGCCAGCCGCGCCACCCCGCGGCCAGGGTGAGGCCGGCGCCGACGAGGGTGGACGCCGCCAGGCCGAGGTTCGACTGGCCGAGGCGGTAGAAGACGACCATGACGCCGCTGGCCAGCAGGGCCGAGGTGGCGTAGAGGGTGTTGTTGCCACCGAAGACCGCGGGGATGCGCCGCAGCACGACGTCGCGCACCATCCCGCCGCCCACCGCAGTGATCGTGCCGAGCAGCACGGCGGCCATCCAGCCCAGGCCGACGACGAGCGTCTTCTGCGCCCCGGCGGCCGCCCAGCAGCCGAGGGCCAGCGCGTCGACGTAGGGGAAGGCGCGGTCCCACAGCCTGCCCTCGACCGGCAGCAGGAACGCCACCATCGCCCCGGCGAGGGCCGTGAGGATGTAGGGGTAGTCGGTGAGGGCGATCGGCGGGCCGTGCTGCAGCAGCGTGTCGCGGATCATGCCGCCGCCGAGCCCGGACAGGATCGCCAGCACGCCGAACCCCACCGGGTCGAGCCGCTCCGCCCGGGCCAGCACGCCGCCGAGCAGGGCGTTGGCGGCCACGCCCGTGAGGTCGATCCACCGCAGCGACTCGCTGATCGCGATGTCCGGACCGATCACGGCGGCCTCCTCCCGGAATCCTGGTGCCGGTGCCGATCGTCTCGCGGCGGCCCCCGCCGGGCCAGTCGCCACTCGGGCGGCGCCGCGCGCCTGGATACCGGGCCAGAGCGACGAAGCCTTTCTGGTCGGGACATCGTGCGCAAGCAGCACACGACGCTGAACGCCGGATCCCACCACACGTGCCTTCTGCCACCATTCGCCGCGCGGCCGGGGCCCGCGACCACTGTCGACGGACCGGTGGGCGCCACATGCCGAACATGAGCCTCCGGCCGGTCTAGCATCGGCTCGTCCCGCAGGTCGACGACGTGGGCCCGCCACGCGGCTCGGGATGCGACGACCCGCTCCGATCAGGCGACACGTGAGCGCACCTCGTTGGCCGCCCAGGCTGCGGCCGGCCGGCGGCCGCCTCGTGTCGGCGAGGTGGCATGCGGTCACGGGCAGGGACGCGGTGCGGTGTCCGGCCGGCCCTCGGGCGCCCGGGCCGGGCGCTGCGTCGGGCTGCGTGGTGGACGTTTCGAAGGAGGACCGGTGGCACAACAAGGCGGGCGCCGCCCGCGCCGCGCGAGCGTCGATCCCGGCGTGCAGCGCCGCCGCGTCACGCGTCCCGCCGAGCCGGGGATCGTGCCGGTGCTGGCGGGGATCGCCGGCGAGCTGGCCAGCGCGGTGCAGCGACCGCCGACGCGGGCGAGCGTGCGCACCAGGTTCCAGGTGGTGGCCCTGCTGGTGCGCGAGGAGCGGGCCCGGGTGATGGCGGACGGCACGCTCACGGAGCACCGGCGCGCCCAGGAGCTCAAGCGGCTCGACGGGGTGGCCACGACGCTCGCGCGGATCGCCGCGCGGGACACGTCGCTGCTCACGCTGCTCGGTGAGGACGCGCAGATCTCCGAGGCGGCCCACGCCTACAAGGCGACCGTGATGCGCGCCGGAGGGCTGCAGCCGCCCGACGAGCCCGCCTCCACGCCGCCGCCCGCGCGGGCAGCCGTCGTCGAGAACCAGGTGGTGCCGCAGTCGGTGCTCTCCCGCCAGCTCGCGAACCCCTTCCTGGCCCCCGACTACGAGGCCGCCGCCGAGCAGATCGCCGCGCGCGCCCGCCGGCTCGCCGGGTGGGAGCTGCTCGAGCCGCTCTTCAGCTCCTTCGAGCGGGCCGCCACCGGCCAGCCGGCGTGCATGGCGCTGCCCGAGCCGCGCCCGGTGCCGCTGCCCTTCGGCCGGCAGCTCATGCCGCACCAGGCGAGCGTCGTCGCGGCCGCCGCCGGCGGGCACCGCACGTTCCTGCTGGCCGACGAGCCCGGGCTCGGCAAGACCGCGCAGGCGCTGCTCGCGGCGCAGGCGGCCGACGCCTACCCGCTGCTCGTCGTCGTGCCCAACGTGGTCAAGACGAACTGGGCGCGCGAGGTCGGGATGTGGACGCCGCTGCGCCGCTCGACCGTGGTCCACGGCGACGGCGACGAGGTGGACGCGTTCGCGGACGTCGTCATCGTCAACTACGAGCTGCTGGACCGGCACGTCGCGTGGCTCGGCCGGCTGGGCTTCCGCGGCATGGTGGTGGACGAGGCCCACTTCATCAAGAACAAGTCGTCGCAGCGCTCGCAGCACGTGCTGGCCATCTCCGAGCAGATCCGCGCGCGCATCGCCCGGCCCCTGCTCATGGCGCTCACCGGCACGCCGCTCATCAACGACATCGAGGACTTCCGCGCCATCTGGCAGTTCCTCGGTTGGATCGACGACACCAAGCCGGTCGGCCGGCTCATGACCGCCCTGGAGGAGACCGGCCTCACCCCGGCCGACCCCGGCTTCTACACCGCGGCGCGCTCCGCCGTGATCGACATGGGCATCGTGCGGCGGCGCAAGGTGGACGTCATCGCGGACATCCCCGAGCGGCGGGTCGCGGACCTGCCGGTGGAGCTCGACGGGGCGGTCGGCCGCTCCATCCGTGCCGCCGAGGCCACGCTCGCCCGCCGGCTCGCCAGCCGCTACCGGGCCGCGCTCGAGGCGCGCGGCGACGCCACCGTGCTGGGCATCGACCTCGAGCTGGCCCGCCGTGTGGCGGCCGGCGAGCTCAAGGACTCCAGCTCCAAGGCCAAGGGCGAGAACGTCTTCACCATGGTGCGGCGCATCGGGCAGGCGAAGGCCGGGCTGGCGGCCGACTACGCCGCGCAGCTGGCCCGCAGCGTCGGCAAGGTGGTGTTCTTCGCCCGCCACATCGACGTGCTGGACGCCGCCGAGCAGAGCTTCGCCGAGCGCGGCCTCAAGTACGCCTCGATCCGCGGCGAGCAGACGACGAGGGTGCGCGACCGGAACGTCGCCGCCTTCATGACGGACCCCGAGGTCTCCATCGCCGTGTGCTCCCTCATGGCGGCCGGCGTGGGGCTCAACCTCCAGGTGGCCTCCAACCTGGTGCTGGCCGAGCTCTCCTGGACCGACGCCGAGCAGACCCAGGCCATCGACCGCATCCACCGCATCGGCCAGGGCGACCCGGTCACCGCGTGGCGCATCATCGCGGCGCAGACCATCGACGCCAAGATCGCCGAGCTCATCGACAGCAAGTCGGCGCTGGCCTCGCGGGCGCTGGACGGCGCGGAGGTGGAGGACCAGGGCGGCACCGCGGCCGACGTGCAGCTCGAGGCGCTCGTCGCGCTGCTGACCGACGAGCTCGAGGCGCAGGGCGTGGTCTGAGCGTCAGCGGGTCGCAGGAGGCGGCGCCGCGCCGGGGTCGTCGGTCGCCGTGCGGGCCAGCCCGGTCTCCCAGGCCCACGCCGCGATCTCCACCCGGTTCCGCAGCCCGAGCTTGTTCTGGATGCTCGTGAGGTGGCTCTTGACCGTGCTGAGGGAGATGAAGAGCTCGGCGCCGATCTCGGCGTTGGTCCGGCCGACCGCGACCGCTCGGATGACGTCGGTCTCACGGTCCGACAAGGGGGTGGCCGGTGCCGTGCGCGTGGCGGCGGCTGGCGGCACCAGGCGCAGCAGGCGCGTGGTGAGCCGGGGCGAGATGAGGGTGTCGCCGTTCTGGGCGGCGTACACGGCCTCGACGAGGAGCGCCGGGCTGGCGCCCTTGAGCACGAACCCGGCGGCACCGGCGTGGATGGCGCCGTAGAGGTACTCGTCCAGGTCGAACGTCGTCACCACGATGACCTTGGGCGGGTCCGGCCGGCCCGGCCCAGCGAGGGCCCGCGTGACCTCGATGCCGTCGAGCCCGGGCATCCGGATGTCGACGAGGCAGACGTCCGGACGCAGCGCCCGGGCCTGTCGGATCGCCTCGTAGCCGTCCTCCGCCTCACCGACCACGGTGATGTCGGGACGGTCCTCGAGGATGAGGCGCAGCCCGTGCCGGATCATCGCCTGGTCGTCGGCGACCAGCACGCGGATCGTCATCGGGCCACCGCCGGGTGCGGCAGGGTGGCGCGGACGGTCCACCGGTCGTCCTCCCCGTAGCCCGCCTCGAACCGGCCACCGAGTGCCTCGACGCGTTCGCGCAGGCCGACGAGGCCGTGGCCGCCGGAGGTCGTCGGTCGCGGCGCCGCGGCGCCGCCCGCGTCGTCGGTGATGATCGCGCGTACCTGTGACGGCCCGTCCTCCACGGTCAGCGTCACCGTCGAGGCGTGCGGTGCGTGCAGGGCCACGTTGGTGAGCGCCTCCTGCACCACCCGGTACACCGTCGTCGCCACCTCGGGCGGCCAGGCCGGCGACGGGGCGTCCGGCAGGTGCGCCACCACGCTCGGGCCGTGGGCGGCGAAGCGGGACACCAGCTGCGCGAGCTGCTCCGGGCCGGCGGTGACGGGCGCGGCGTCGTCGTTCTCGCGCAGGATGCCGACCACCCGACGCATGGCGGCGAGGGCGTCGGTACCCGCCGCCTCGATGTCCGACAGCGCCGCGGGCACCATCTCCGGCCGCGTCTCGGCCACGACGAGGGCCGCCTGTGCCTGGACGACGATCCCGGCCACGTGGTGCGCGACGAC
>JAJYSG010000017.1 GCA_021793675.1 Actinomycetes bacterium
GATCTAGGCCGGCGCCCCGGCGGAGGCGTCAACCGCGGACCGTGCCTCAACCGACGCCACGCCGTGACCTGCGGGGCGCGGCCGCCCCCGAAGGCCCGGCCGGGCGCAGCCGGCCACCCTAGGGTGGCGGCATGGAGCTGACCATCCCCCTGGGCGAGGCCGTGGCTCTGGTGCGGGCCACGGGCGCCCTGCCGAAGGCCGTCACCAACGTCACCGCCCGGGGGACGTCCGTGCTGGCCTCGGTCAACGTCCACGAGCTGCCCGACGTCGCGCCCACCATCGCCATGGCCGCGCGGTTCGCGGGCCCGTTCGAGGCCCAGCTCGACGACCTCGGCGTCACGGGCCGCTCGTGGCGGTTGGTGCTGCGGGTGGCCCACCCCGTGCTGCGGTTCGACCTCTCGTCGTTCGTCACCACGGCGGTCCAGGACCAGCTGGCCAAGGCGCCGGCCGGCCTGGTCACGGTCCGCACGGAGAACGGCGCCACGGTCGTCGAGGTGGACCTCGACCGCGCGGTCGGCCTGCTCCCCGTGACCGTCCCGCCGACGGCCCGCCCGCGGGTCGAGTCCGTCTCGCTCGGCGAGTGGTTCCACCTCGTCGTCGGCCTCGGCGTCTGACGGCCGCCGCGCCGCCGGCAGCGATGGCCCGGTGCCGCGACCGAGGCCGGCCCGACCGGTGACGCGTCCGGCGCCGACCTGGTCATCGGTCCTGGGGATGACATCCCACCTCTCGGGACGGACCCCCGGGCTGACGACGCCGCACAGCCGGATGGCGCACCCTGGGGGCATGGCTCTCGTCCTGATGCCCCGGCGCGCCCGATGATCGAGGCGCACGACCTCACCAAGCGGTACGGCGAGACGCTCGCCGTGGACCGGCTCACCTTCTCCGCGACACCGGGTCACGTCACCGGGTTCCTGGGTCCCAACGGTGCGGGCAAGTCCACCACCATGCGCATGATCCTGGGTCTGGACGCCCCGTCCGAGGGGTCCGTGACCATCAACGGCACCCCGTACCGCCACCACCGCTACCCGCTCCACGAGGTCGGCGCGCTGCTGGAGGCGAAGGCCATCCACCCCGGCCGCAGCTCCTACAACCACCTGCTGGCGGTGGCGCAGTCCAACGGCTTCGGGCCCAAGCGCGTCAAGCAGGTGCTGGAGCTCGTGGGCCTGGAGCACGTGGCGCGGCGGCGCGCGGGTCAGTACTCGCTGGGCATGGGTCAGCGGCTGGGGATCGCGACGGCGCTGCTCGGCGACCCGGGCGTGCTGCTGCTCGACGAGCCGGTCAACGGCCTGGACCCGGAGGGGATCATCTGGGTCCGCACGCTGCTGAAGTCGCTCGCGGCCGAGGGGCGCACGGTGTTCGTGTCCTCGCACCTCATGGCCGAGATGGCGCTGACGGCGGACCACCTGGTCGTCATCGGCCGGGGGCGGCTCATCGCCGACACCTCGGTCGCGGACTTCGTCTCCCGCGCGTCCGGCGCCCGGGTGCGGGTCTCGTCCCCGGACGCGGCGCGGCTGCGCCAGCTGCTGCTCGAGCGCTCGAGCGAGGTGGGGACGATCGAGCCCGGGCCCGACGGCGAGGCGCCGACGTTCACGGTCGCGGGCCTGGAGCGCTCGACCATCGGAGACCTCGCGCTCCACCACGGCATCGCGATCCACGAGCTCACCAGCGAGAGGGCCTCCCTCGAGCAGGCCTTCATGGAGCTCACGGCCGACGACGTCGAGTTCCGCGCCCACGGCGCGGACCAGCCCGACGAGGTTGCGGCCGCACCGGTCGCCGCGCACAGGAAGGCCTGACCCGTGAGCGTCACCGCCCCCACGTTCACCCCGACCGCCCGGCCGGAGCACCGGCCCGGTCCGGCCGGTGTCGCCCGCTCGGAGTGGACCAAGATCCGCTCGCTGCGCTCGACCTACTGGACCCTGCTCGTCACCGCGGGGCTGACCATCGGGCTCGGCTCGTTGTTCGCGCTGGGCCGCACGTCCGGCCATGAGCCCATCGGTCCGAGCTTCAACGCCGCCGGGTTCCCGTTCAACGCCCTCTTCCTCAGCCAGCTCGCCATCGGCGTGCTCGGGGTGCTCATCGTCACCGCCGAGTACTCCTCCGGAATGATCCGCACCACGTTCACCGCGGTCCCGCAGCGCGGGCTGGTGCTCACCACCAAGGCCATCGTGTTCGGCCTGGTGACGCTCGTGGTCGCGACGGTGACGACGTTCATCACGTTCTTCGCGTCCCAGTGGATCCTCAACCGCGGCTCCCACCGGCTCGGGGTGTCGCTGAGCAGCCCGAGCGCGCTGCGGATCGTCATCGGCGCCGCGCTCTACCTGACGTTGTGCGGGTTGCTCGGGGTGGCGCTGGGTGCGCTGCTGCGCAGCACGCCGGCCGCCATCACCAGCCTCGCCGGCGTGCTGTTCATCCTGCCCATCATGATGAACTTCCTGCCGGCGTCGTGGCACCGCGACGCGATCGCGAAGTGGCTGCCCTCCAACGCGGGCTTCCAGATCATCGCGAAGGTCGCCCAGCCGCTGCAGTTCGCACCCTGGGTCGGGCTCGCGGTGTTCGTCGGCTGGGTCGCCGTCATCTTCGCGGTCGCCCTGGTGCTGCTGCGGCGCCGCGACGTGTGACCCGGGGCCGCTAGGCCCCGGCGGGCTCCAGGCACGGGATGTAGAAGTCGAGCACGACCGCGCCGTCCGTGCCGGGCTGTGTGAACCGCGTCCCGTCGTACAGCTCCAGCGCCCAGCCGGCGCTGTCGTCGGCCGCCACGCCGGCGTCCGACATCGCCTGCTCGGTGAGCTCCTGCGCGACGGGGACCAGCTCGTCGGGGTCGCCCTGGACCCAGCCCACGGCCGCGCTCGTCGGGCCGATGTCCCGGACGTCGAACCCCTCCGGGACGGTCGCGTCCGCCGGCAGCAGCACGCCGCACAGGTAGACGAAGGTGCTCGTCCTGGCGTCGACGTCGCCCATCCACCCCACCGGGGAGGGGTCGAAGGTCTCGAGCGACGCGAGCTCGTCGATGGTGCCGTCGCCGTGGCAGCGGGACCACAGCTCGGGGACCGGGTCGTCCATCTCGTCGGCCATCCGGACGCGCACCGCGCGCCCGACGACCTTGAGCGCGGGAAGCGACCGGACGTCGAACTTCACCAGGGTGGCCATGGTGGTCTCCTCTCAGGCTGCGAGCGCCGCGTCGACCTCGCGGGCCCAGCGCTCGATGTGCTCCGGGTCACGCCAGTCGCCGGCGTGGGTCTTGGCCATGGAGCTCGCCGGGAAGCCCTTGGCGTCGGCGGACAGGTAGCCACCGAAGGCCTGCGTCCCTCGGGCGCCGACCTGTTCGGCGAGCTCGAGCACCGACGACCCGAGCTGGAAGGTGCCCTGCTCCGCGGTGTCGTCGAGCGGGCCGGATCCGACGAGCCACACCGGCAGCGCCGCGAGGGCCGCCTGGTGGTGCTTGACGAACGAGCGTGCGTCGCCGTGCCAGCGTCCGGCGTAGATGCCGCCCGCGACGATGACCGCGTCGGTGGACGGCAGCGTGCCGACGGTGCGGGCGGGCACGACGGTGACGTCGTGGCCGAGCGCCTGCAGGGCCGAGCCGATCATGTCCGCCAACCCGGCGGTGCCGCCGCGCTTCGAGCCGTGGACCACCAGGATGCGCATCGATGACCTCCGTGTGCCGAGCCACTGACCCCCCGAGCAAACCCCCTGGTGGCAGACGGGTCAACGGACGGAAGTCCGGCCCCCGCCCGTCGCCGCGGACGCCGCCGGAGCCGTCCGGCGATGTCACGGGCGTACCAGGACGACGGTCCTTTGCCGTCGCCCCATGTCAGGTGTCATCATTGCTTTTGCCGGTGACCCCGGCACTGTTGTACGACACCTCCCACAAGGATGGCGAAAGACCGATGACCGCGCTTCCCGTGCCGACGCTCCACCGTGTCGGCGACCGTCTCCGCAACGCCGCCGAGACCGTCTACTCCGCGCCCGCGCCCGCCTCGGGCCCCGGCCTGGCCGCCAAGGCCCGGCGCACCGCCTACGTCGTCGGCAGCGCGCTGGCCTGGACGATCGCCACCTTCGTCGTCATCGGCGTGCTGGCCAGCGTCTTCCGCTGATCGACCGCTGAGCCTGCGGCTGCTCCCTGGCCGCGCCACCGACGCTCGCGTCCGGACCGTCAGCCGGGCGCGGGCGTCGCGCGTCCTGCGGGCGGGCCCCGTCCGACTAGCACCGCGCGGATGCGTTGTCGCGCCCGGCGGACCTGCGGGCGGACGCGGCCTGACGGGCACCGCGCGGATGCGTCGTCGCGCCCGGCGGACCGATGATGACCGGGTCCGACCGCCGCGCCAGGAGGCAGCCATGCCCGACACCCGCACCGTCGACGTCATCGTGCTGGGAGCGGGAGCGGTCGGCGAGAACGTCGCCGACCGCGCGTCCCGGACCGGGCTCAGCGTCGCCGTCGTCGAGCGCGAACGCGTCGGCGGCGAGTGCTCCTACTGGGCGTGCATGCCGTCGAAGGCTCTGTTGCGTCCCGGCGCGGTGCTGGCAGCGGCGCACGCCGTCCCGGGGGTCGCCCTCTCGGGCGGCCTCGACGTCGCGGCCGTCCTGGCCCGGCGCGACGAGATCGTCCACCACTGGGACGACGCCTCGCAGGTGAGCTGGGTGGAGGGCGCCGGGCTGATGCTCGTCCGTGGCGACGCGTGCATCGTCGCGCCCCGGACCGTCGCCGTGCAGGGTGCCGACATGGTGCTCACCGCGCGGCATGCCGTCGTCGTCGCCACCGGCTCCGAGCCCGTGCTGCCGCACCTGCCGGGTCTCGACACGGTGACGCCGTGGACCAGCCGCGAGGTGACGGCCATGTCCGAGGTGCCCCGGTCGATCGTCGTGATCGGGGGCGGCGTGGTGGCGTGCGAGATGGCGACCGCGCTGTCGGACCTCGGCTCGACCGTCACGATGGTGGTGCGCGGCGACCGGCTGCTGGCCGGCATGGAGCCGGTCGCCGGCAACGCGGTCGCGGCGGCGTTGGCGGTCTCCGGCGTGAGCGTCCGGCTCGGGACCCGGGCGGCGGCGGTGGCCGCGGACGGCGACGGTGTGCGGGTCACGCTCGAGGGTGGCGACGAGGTGCGCGCCGACCGGCTGCTGCTGGCCACCGGGCGGCGGCCCCGGACCGCCGGCCTCGGCCTGGAGACCGTCGGCGTGGCTCCGGGAGACCCGGTGGCGGTCGACGAGACCGGGTGCGCGACCGGTGTCGAGGGCGGCTGGCTGTACGCCGCCGGCGACGTCACGGGCCGCACCACCACCACCCACCAGGGCAAGTACGACGCGCGCGTCACCGGCGACGCGATCGCGCACCGGTTCGGGGATGCCGCGCCGACCGGTGGAGGGTCGGCGCCCGGGCGCGCCGCGGGCGCCGCGGCCGTCGACGACGCCCCGGACTGGTCCCGGTTCCGCGCCACCGCCGACCGCGCCGCGGTGCCACAGGTGGTGTTCACCCGGCCGGAGGTGGCGACGGTGGGCCTCACGCAGCAGGCCGCCCGGGCGCAGGGGCTCGACGTGCGCGCCGTGACCGTCGGCTTCGACTCCACGGCCGGGGCGGCGTTCTCGTCCGCGGAGCCGGGGTCGGCGACGATCGTCGTCGACGAGTCCCGCGGCGTCATCGTCGGTGCGACGTTCGTCGGGCCCGAGGTCGCCGAGATGCTGCATGCGGCGACGGTCGCTGTCGTCGGTCAGGTGCCGGTCGGCCGGCTGTGGCACGCCGTGCCGGCCTACCCGACCCGCAGCGAGGTGTGGCTGCGGCTGCTGGAGGCCTACGGCTTGTGACGACGGGCCGTGGCCCGCGACGGAACCGGGGGACCGGTGCCGGCGGCGAGCTCGCGTCGCCGGCACCGGACCCCGCACCGGTCAGCTGGCGAGGCTGCCGTCCGACGAGAACACCAGGCCCAGCGTGACCTTGCCCTGCTGGAGGGCGGCCTTGGTCAGCGGGCCACCGGCGTCGAGCGAGACGAAGCTGCTGATCTTCAGCCCGTAGGTGCCGGTGAGCCCGGGCTCGCAGAAGGGCCGCGTCGGGCACTCGGGAGGCCCGCCGAGCACGATCCCGCTGCAGCTCTTCGCCAGGTCGCTCAGCGTGGTCAGCGAGTGCGCGTCGGCGAACGCCTTGGTGACGGCGAACGCGTTCTGGTCCTGGGCGGCGGCGGGCTTGCCGAACGTCAGCCCCACCTGCTGGCCGAGCGCCTGCAGCGCGGTGACGGTCGCGTCGAGGTTCGAGCTCGCCTTCGCCGCGGCGCCGGCACCGTTGATCTTCTGGTTGAGGAACTCGGTGAGCGTGCCGGCGTACTCCGGGACCACCGTGAGGTCACCGCGCTCGAGCGCAGGCTCGTAGGTCTCGCGGTTGCCGATCGTCTGGGTCGACGCCTCGAACCCGGCGGCCTTGAGCACGTCGGCGTAGATCGCGGCGAGCGTCGCGCTCTCCGAGAAGTTCGCCGCGCCGACCAGCACCTTCGCCCCGTGGCCGACCTGCTGCTGGGTGCCGAGCTGCTGCGCGGCGACGAACTGCGTCGCCGCCTGGCTGGACGTCTGCCGGTCGATGTCGACCGCCTTGTTCAGCGCGATGAGCTTGCTGGTGTCGAGCGTCGCCGACACGGCGTCGAGCACGCTGACGAGCTGCGGCGAGCTCGCGGCGGCCTTCGCGTTGACGGCCGGGATGACGTTGTCGACGGTCTGCAGGTGCTTGTCGTCCTGCAGCACCACCAGCTGGGTGCCGGCGACCGGGGCGCACACCGCGGTGGCGGCGGTGCCGGCGGCCGTGGTGCTGCCGCCGGGCGTGGGGGCGCCGGCTGCCCCGCCCGACGAGCCCGGCGTCCCGCACCCTGCCAGGACGAGGACGGAGGCGGCGATGGCGACAAGGACGGGCGGGCGACGCATGGGACTCCCTCGGGGTCGGTGGCCGTCGGTCACGTGAGTGCTCACCGTAACGACCGGGTCCGACATCGGCTTCCCGAACGTCGTCGCGCGGCGCCGTGACCGGGCCGGACGCGACGCGTGGCGGTGCGGCGCCGCGCCGGTGACGGTCTCAGCGAGCGATCGCCGTGACCCGCAGCGGCGCCGGTGTGAGGATCCGCTGCACCGCGGCCAGCACCCCTTCGACCGCCAGGCACACCACCGCCACGATGATCCCGCCGGACACCACCTCGCCGTAGCGCTGGGTCGCGAACCCGCTGACGATGATGGTGCCCAGGCCGCCGCCGCCGACGAGCGCCGCCAGCGGCACCGTGGCGACCACCTGCACGGCGGCGGTCCGCAGCCCGGCCGCGATGAGCGGCAGCGCCAGCGGCAGCTCCACCGTGGCCAGCACCCGCGCCGCCGACATCCCCATGCCGCCCGCGGCGTCGCGCGCCGCGGGGTCGACCTCGCGCACGCCCGTGAACGCGTGCGACAGGATCGGCGGGACCGCGAACAGTGCGGCGGCCAGGATCGTCGGCCGGTTGCCGAAACCCACGCCCGTCGTGGCGAAGATGAACAGCAGCGCCAGCGTCGGCAGCGCCCGGGAGGTGTTGGAGACCACGACGGTCAGCGCCCCGCCGCGCGGCCGATGCCCCAGCCACACGCCGAGCGGGAGCGCGACGAGGGCCGCGAGCAGCACCGCCGCCGCCGACATCCCGAGGTGCTCCACCGTGAGGGCGGGCACCCCCTGCGGCCCCTGCCAGTTCAGCGGGTCGTTGAGCCAGCGCAGCGTCTGGGCCGGCACGCCGTCGCCGTTCATCGCCGCCCTCGCGCCCACGGCGTGGCCAGCCGCCCGGCGAGCCACAGCAGCACGTCCGCGACGAACGCGACCGCGAGCGTCAGCACGGTCGCGGTGACGATCTCCGCCCGGTAGAGGCTGGTGAAGCCGCGGTACATGAGCTGACCGAGCCCGCCGTAGCCGACCACCACCCCGATGGTCACCAGGGCGACGGTGCTCACGGTCGCCAGGCGCAGCCCGACGACGACCGACGGCAGCGCGTTGGGCAGCTGCACCGTCAGCAGGATGCGCGTCGGGCTCTGCCCCAGCCCGCGTGCGGCGTCCGTCACCGCCGGGTCCACGCCGCGCAGCCCGACGAGCACGTTGCGCACCAGCACCAGCAGCGCGTACACGACCAGCCCGACGAGGACCGTGGTGCGCCGGTCCCGCAGCGCCGGGTAGAGCACCGCGAACAGCGCGAGCGAGGGGATGGTGTACAGCACGCCCGACGTGCCGATGACCAGCCCGGACAGCCGAGGGTGGCGGAACGCGACGAGCGCCAGCGGCACCGCCACGAGCGTGGCGATCGCCACGGCCTCGACCGTCAGCAGCACGTGCTGGGTCAGGGCCGTGGTGATGTCGTCGCGGTTCGCCTGGACGTAGGCCCACGAGAACCACGGGTTGGGGGCACCCACGGAGGCACGGTAACCGCCACGACCGACACGTGTCGGACGGCGCGGGTAGCGTCGACGTCCGTGAGCCTGGAGACCTTCGCGCGTCCCGGCACGGCGGCGATCGAGTTCCGGGGCGCGCGCGCCGAGTACGGCGACGGCACGGTGGCCGTCGAGCACCTCGACCTCGTCGTGCGCGAGCACGAGCTGCTCGTGCTCGTCGGGCCCTCCGGCTGCGGCAAGTCGACCACGCTGCGGATGGTCAACCGGCTCGTGCCGCTGGCGGCCGGCCGGGTGCTCGTCGGCGGGCAGGACGTCGCGGTCGGGGACCCGGTGGCGCTGCGCCGGCGCATCGGCTACGTCATCCAGCACGTCGGGCTCTTCCCGCACCGCACGGTCGCCGCCAACGTCGGCACCGTGCCGACGCTGCTGGGCTGGGGCCGGGACCGGGTGCGGGCGCGCACCGCGGAGATGCTCGAGCTGGTCGGCCTGTCCCCGACGACGTACGCGCGGCGCTACCCGCACCAGCTGTCGGGCGGCGAGCAGCAGCGCGTCGGCGTCGCCCGGGCGCTCGCCGCGGACCCGCCGGTGCTGCTCATGGACGAGCCGTTCGGCGCCGTCGACCCCATCGGCCGGCGCCGGCTGCAGGAGGAGTTCTGGCGCATCCAGCGCGCCGTCGGCACCACCGTGATCTTCGTGACGCACGACGTCGACGAGGCGGTCCGGCTGGGCGACCGGGTCGTCGTGATGAGCCGTGGCGGCCACCCGGAGCAGGTGGCGGACGCGGTGACGCTGCTCGCCCGCCCGGCCTCCGGCATGGTGACCGACTTCGTCGGCGCCGGCCGCACCGCGCGGCTGCTGCCGATCACCGAGATCGAGCGGGCCGACCTCGAGCCGGCCGTGGGGCCGTCCGGCGGTCCGGCGCTGCGCCTGGGCGACCGCCTCGACGTTGCCCTGGCCGAGCTCGTCGCGCGCGACGCGGTCGACGTGACGGACGGCACGTCAGTGGTGGGACGGCTTACCCCGGACGGCGTGCTGCACGCGCTGCGCCGCGTCGTCGAGCGGGTGCCCGACGACGAGCAGGAGACCGCCGGCGCCGCCGGCGCATGACGAGAAGGGGACCATGACATGCAGGTTGCCGATGTGCTCAAGGACGGGTTCGGCCGGATCCACGAGGGGGTGGAGCGGGTGCTGGGCGGGCTCGACCAGGCCACCTTGGGTGCCCGGGTCGACCCCGACGCCAACTCGATCGCGTGGCTGGTCTGGCACCTCACCCGGGTGCAGGACGACCACGTCGCCCAGGCCTTCGGCACCGACCAGGTGTGGCTCACCGAGGGCTGGGCGGAGCGGTTCGCGCTGCCGTTCCCGGTGGCCGACCACGGCTACGGGCACACCAGTGAGCAGGTGGCCGCGCTGTCGGGCGTCGACGGCGAGCTGCTGGCGGGCTACCACGAGGCGACCTGGCGGCGCACCGTGGAGCTGCTGGAGACCGTGACGGCCGAGGACCTGGACCGCGTCGTGGACACGCGCTGGACACCCGCGGTCACGCTCGGCGTGCGGCTGGTGAGCGTGCTCGCCGACGACCTGCAGCACGTCGGGCAGGCCGCCTTCGTGCGTGGGTCGGTGGAACGGCAGGCCCGCGCGGGAATGTGACGCCCGCGCCGTCGTTGCACGTCACATGACCACCATCGGCTTCATCGGTTCCGGACACATCGGCTCGCAGCTCGCCCGGCTGGCGGTGGCCCACGGCTACGACGTCGTCCTCAGCAACTCGCGTGGCCCGCAGACGCTCGGCGACCTGGTCGACGAGCTCGGCCCGCACGCGCGTGCCGCGACGCCCGCGGAGGCGGCGGCCGCCGCCGACCTGGCGGTGGTCACCATCCCGCTGCACGCGCTCGCGACGGTGCCGGTGGAGCCGCTGGCCGGCAAGGTCGTCATCGACACCGACAACTACTACCCGCAGCGGGACGGTCAGGTCGCCGATCTGGACGACGAGACGACCACGGTGTCCGAGCTGCTGCAGCGGCACCTGCCCTCGTCGAAGGTGGTCAAGGCGTTCAACCACATCCTGTCGAGCGAGCTGACCACGGACGGCTCGCCCGCCGGGACGCCCGGCCGGCGGGCGCTCGTCGCGATCTCGGACGACGAGGCCGCGCGCGCTCGGGTCGCGGCGCTCATCGACGAGCTCGGCTTCGACGCGGTCGAGGTGTCGCCGCTGTCCGAGGGGTGGCGCATCCAGCGCGACACCCCGGCCTACGGCGTCCGCCGCACCGCCGACGAGCTGCGTGCCGACCTGGCGGCCGCACAGCGGTACCGGGACATGTGATGGCGACGCCCGGGCGGCTGCCGGACGCGGGGCCCGTGGCCGTGGCCGTCATCGTCGTGCCCGCGGCCGTCACCTCGCGGCCTCAGGCCGCGGGCGCGCGGAACAGGACGTTGCGGCCGAGGATCCCGGGCTGCCAGCCGTCCGGCTCCCAGTGCGAGGGCGTGTAGCCGAGGTCCTTGAGCCGCTCCACGACGACGTCGACCGACGTGTCGAAGCGCTCCAGGTGCCGGTCCTCGAGCTCCAGCAGCAGGTGCGGCCGGAACCGCTCGAGAGTGGCACCGGCCCCGGCCAGCAGCCGGTCCTCGGCGCCCTCGACGTCGGCCTTGACGAGGTCCAGCCGCGGCAGGCGCAGCCGCCTGACGAGGTCGTCGAGCGTGTCGACCCGCACCGCGATGCTGCGGTGCCGCCGGAACTCGGCGTTCGAGCCGAGCCCGCTGGTCCCGTCCGCCAGGAACGTGCGCCCGCGGACGCGCACGAAGCCGCGGCTGGGCTGGGACAGGTGCCCGGCCCCTGGCGCGTCGCCGAGCGCCAGCCGGTGGACCGTCACGTTGCGCGCGCCGACGAGCCCCCGGCCGAACCGCAGCAGGCGGCCGAGGTCGGGCTGCGGCTCGACGGCGTGCACGGCGCCCGCCGATCCGACGAGGTCGGCGAGCGACCAGGTGTACAGCCCGAACTCCGCACCGACGTCGATGCACACCGCGCCCGGCCCGATCAGGGTGTCCAGGCCGAGGACCTCGTCCTCGACGAAGGGTGCCCGGCGTGCGCCGGCGCGCAGGGCCGCAGCCAGCGCGGAGAGGCGTCGTGGGGAGCGAGGCGGCACGTCCTGCACACTAACGAAGCCCGCCGGGAGCGGCACGACCGGTGCCTGAGGTGAGTCACGACGCGCCGCGAGGGTGCGTCGGCGCACCCTTCGTCGTCGGCCGGTGCCCGTCAGCGGACCGTCCAGCGGAACCAGCGCACCCCGACGTACCCGAACGCGATCGCGTAGACGAGGGACGCGACGAGCCCGATCACCTGGTCGGACCCCCAGCCGACGCTGCCCGTCGCGGCGCTGTACAGGTTGGACAAGCCGCCGACCGGTGTCCATCCCGCGACGGTCTTGAACGTGCTCCCCAGCAGCCCGCTCGAGCCGATGAGGCCGACGACGAGCAGCAGCGCGAACAAGACCCGGCTGAGCGCGTTCACCTGGCCCGACGTCGACGTCAGGCCGACGATGGCCTGCCCGATCGCCAGGAAGACCGCGGCCCCCAGCAGGGAGACGGCGAGCACCAGCAGCCAGGCGCCGATGCCGAACGTCAGGTGGTGACGCAGGCCCCCGAGCCCGAGGACCACCAGCGACATGACGAGCGAGAGGACGAGCTGCACGACGATCCGGCTCACGGACACCGTCCACATGGGGACCGGCGTCACGCGCATCCGCTGGAAGACGCCGCTCTCGCGGTCCCGGGCCACGGCCATCGGGTAGCCGAACCGACAGGCCGCCATGAGCCCGTACGTGATGGACAGGCCGATGAGGTACCCCGGGTCGAGGACCTGGCGGCGCCCGCCGCCGGCGCCGGTGATGAACAGGATCGCGACCGGCAGCACGATCGACAGCAGCAGCGCCTGCCGGTTGCGCAGCAGCACGGTGGCGTCCGCGCGCAGCAGGGTGCGCAGCGCCAGCCCGGTGGGCGGGGGCCTGAGGAGCGCGGTGTCAGTCACGGATCTCGTCCCCTGTCAGGCCGATGAAGACGTCCTCGAGCGTGACCTCGCCGTGTGCGGCGCGGAGCACGCGGGGGTCGTCCTTGTGCTGCGCGACGAGCTCGGCCGGCGTGCCGAGGGCGACGAGCCGTCCCTGGTCGATGATCGCGACCCGGTCGCAGACCGCCTGGGCCTCCTCCATCGAGTGCGTCGTCAGCAGGACGGAGCCGCCGTCGCCGCGCGCCCGCTCGATCTGCGACCACAGCTGGCGGCGCGCCTGCGGGTCCAGGCCGGCGGTCGGCTCGTCGAGCAGCAGCAGCGGCGGGTCGTGCAGCATCGCGACGAGCAGCGAGAAGCGCTGCTGCTGGCCACCGGACGTCTGGCGGAACCGCTTGCCGGCCTCGCCGTCCAGCCCGGCCCGGTGCAGCCGCGCGCCCAGCTCCTCCGCCGGCAGCCGGAGCCCGTACAGGCCGGCGTAGAGCCGCAGGATCTCGGTCAGCGTGAGCTCGGCCTGGAAGCTCGAGGCCTGCAGCTGGACGCCGATGAGCGCACGGACCGCGAGCGGATCGTCGGCGGCGTCGCGTCCGACGACCCGCACCGCGCCAGCCGCGGGCCGTAGCAGCCCCTCGACGGCCGACAACGTGCTCGTCTTGCCCGCGCCGTTCGGTCCAAGCAGCCCGAAGATCTCGCCGCGCCGCACCGCGAGGCTCAGGCCGTCGACCGCGGTGCGCGATCCGTACCGCACCACGAGGCCCTCGACGTCGAGGATCGCGGCGCTGCCCTGGTCGGTCATGGGACCGCCTTCCCTGCCCACCGGTGGTGGCGATGACGCGCATGGTGCCAGGCCTGGCTGTGATCGGTGGGGGGCTGCGCGTCGCGGGGCGCGAGGCGGACCTTCGTCCTTCCGCGTGCGGTACCGGGGGGCGCACCCTGAGTCCACAGATCAACTAAGCTTGATACAAGATCACCTGAAGCAGAGGAAATGACATGACGACCGAGAACGCGCCGAGCGTCGACCAGGTCCTGAGGAACATGACCGCGTCGCTGAACGGCCACATCCCCCCGGCCATCCAGCACGCGGCCACCGTGATGCCCGCGCTGGTGGTGCGGCATGCGCAGGACAGCGCGTTCGCGATGCCGCCGCAGGGCGGGGCTCTGACGAACGAGACCCGTACCCTGATCTACCTCGGCATCGCGCTGGCCACCGGCAGCCGTGCCTGCGTCGACGCGATGACGGACAAGGCCCTGACCCTGGGCATCGCGCGGGAGAAGCTGCTGGAGACGTTCACGATCGCCCGGTTCGCCGAGGCGACCCGGGTGCTCGGCAACGCCGAGTCGCTGCTCGCGACGCTCGACGACGACCGGAGCTGACCGGCCCCCACCCGTCGGTCGGGGGGTCACTGCCCCCAGAGCGCGTGGAAGTGGTGCACCGGGCCGTGCCCGTGTCCGATCTCGAGCTCGTCGGCCCGGCGCAGCGCCTGGGTGAGCCAGGCCTTGGCGTCGCGCGCGGTCTCCACCCAGTCCGGCCGGCGTGGGCGCAGCGCCGCGAGCGCCGACGAGAGCGTGCAGCCGGTCCCGTGCGTGTTCGCCGTCGGCACCCGCGGCGCTGCGAGCAGCGTGGTGCCGTGCTCGTCGACCAGCACGTCCACGGACGTGTCGCCGCCGAGGTGGCCACCCTTGAGCAGCACCCGGGGAGCGCCCAGCGCCCGGAGGGCCGCAGCCTGGTCCGCCATCTCGTCGACGTCCACGGCGACCGGCCCGCCGAGCAGCACCGCCGACTCGCCGAGGTTCGGGGTGATGACCGAGCTCAGCGGCAGCAGCATGCGGACCGCGGCGACGGCGTCGTCGGCGAGCAGCCGGTCACCGCTGGTGGCTACCATCACGGGGTCGAGCACGACGATCCCCGGGGCATGCCTGACAAGGAACTCCCGCACCGCGTCGGCGACCGCCGCGTCGGCGAGCATGCCGATCTTGATCGCGTCGATGCGGACGTCCGCGACCAGTGTCTCGAGCTGGCGCGTGACGAACTCGGCGGGGACCACGTGCACGCCGGTGACGCCGGTCGTGCTCTGCGCGGTCAGCGCGGTGATGACGCTCGTACCGAAGGCGCCCAGGGCGCTGAACGTCTTGAGGTCCGCCTGGATGCCGGCCCCCCCGGACGGGTCGCTGCCTGCGATGGTCAGCGCGACGGGTGGGCGCGTCACCGCGCGCCCACCCGGCACTCGTCCCACGCCCGGCGCAGCCGTGACGTCGCGGCGCCGACATCCGCCTGCCCGCAGATCGCGCTGATCACCGCGACGCCGGCAGCCCCGGTGGCGGCCGCCGCCTCGACCCGGGCGGCGTCGATCCCGCCGATCGCGACGCACGGCCACGGGCTCGCCGCGGTCAGCTCACGCAGCACCCCGAGGCCGCCGGCCGGGGCGGCGTCCGCCTTCGAGCCGGTGGGCCAGACCGGCCCGACGCCGAGGTAGTCCAGCGCGTCGAGCGGCAGCGCCGTGGCCGCCCGGACGTGCTCGGCGGTCTGCACCGACAGGCCGAGGTAGGCGTCCGGGCCGAGCGCCGCGCGGGCCTCCAGCACGCCGACGTCACCCTGACCGACGTGCCCGCCGTCGGCGCCGATGGGCCCGACCAGGTCCACCCGGTCGTTGACGAGGAGCGGCACGCCCGTGCCGACGAGCGCGGCGACGAGAGTCCGGCCGAGCGCGACGAGCTCCCGGTCCGACGCGTCGGGGTCGCGCAGCTGGACCACCGTCACGCCGGCCGCCACCGCTGCGGCGACCGTGGCAGGCACGCCGGCAGCGCCGCACCGGCCGGTGTCGGTGACCAGGTAGAGGGACAGGTCGAGCGGGCGGCGGGAGCCGGCGGTGGCAGCGCTGCCCATCAGCCCAGCCTGACCTCGGCGGCGAGGGTGGCCGGCGTGAGCAGGCTCAGCTCGTCGAGGAGGGCGGAGGCGAACCCGCCGGGGCCTCGGGTGGTGGCGACCGCATGCTCCGCGCTGACCGTGAGCATCGCGGTGGCGGCGACCGCCGCCAGCAGCGGGTCGTCGACGGCCGCCGCGAAGCCCGCCATGAGCGCGCCGAGCGAGCAGCCGACCCCGGTGACCCGCGTCAACCACTCGTGCCCGTTGCTGACGAGCACCATCCGGTCGCCGTCCGTGAGGTGGTCGGTGGGGCCGCTGACGGCCACGACCGTCATCCGGTCCCGTGCCAGCGTGCGCGCGACGCCGGCCGCCGCCTCCGGCGAGTCGGTGGCGTCCACCCCCTTGCCGCCGGCGCCTCCCGCGAGCGCCAGCACCTCGGAGGCGTTACCGCGCACGATGGTCGGCGCGGACGCCCCGAGCAGCTCGATCGCCAGATCGGTGCGCCAGCGCAGCCCACCGGCGGCGACCGGGTCCAGCACCCACGGGGTGCCCGCGTCCGCGGCGGCAGCCGCCGCGAGCCGCATCGCGCCGGCCGTCTCGTCGTACGGGGTGCCGAGGTTCACCAGGACGCCGCCGGCGATCCGGGCGAAGTCGCCGGCCTCGTGCGCGTTGTCGACCATGGCCGGCGCCGCGCCCGCGGCGAGCAAGAGGTTGGCCGTCCACTGCGCGACCACGATGTTGGTCAGGCACTGCACCAGCGGCGTGGTGTCGCGGAATGCCTCCAGCGCGTCGCCGACCGCGACCGTGGTCACCGTGCTCCTGGTCATCGTGCACCCTCCTCGTGGGGCGCGAGGCTCGCCTCGGCGCCGGTGTCGTGGTCCGTCCTGCGGTCCGCGGCCGTCTCGTCCGGCGCCGCGTGGCCCCGCAGCGACAGGCTGAGCAGGGCCGCCACCACCGCCGCGACGACGAACGAGAAGAGCGACGCCCCCAGCCACGGTGGTGCCGTGAAGTGCAGCGCCGCGCCCAGCCTGGTCCAGACGGGCACCCACCACGTCAGCGCGCCGGGGTTGACCAGCTGGTACGCGACGAAGCCCACCAGCCAGGCGGCCAGCGTCGCCCACCGGGTCCGGCTCGCGGTGCCGAGGTCCCAGCGTCCACGCCGCAACCAGAACCAGTTGACCAGGAGGACGCCGAGCAACGGCACGAACACCGAGCCGATGAGCAGCAGGAAGCTCTCGTAGTCGGCGATGTTCAGCACCACGGCGCCCACGGTGGCCAGGACGCCGATGACGACGGCGAGCACGCGCCGGTCCCAGCGCGGGCGGAGGTTCTGCACCGACACGGCGGTGGAGTACGTGTCCGCGAACGACTGGTCCAGCTCGCGGATCGTCAGCACGCCGAACACCAGCGCGCCGAGCGGCACCGCGATGAACGAGCCGAAGATCTTGCCGGGGTCCCGCCCGGCCACCGTGACGAGCGCCAGCAGACCGATCGCGTAGCAGGCGACCTGGGTGACGGCGTACCCCACGGAGGTGCCGACGAAGGCCTTGCGGGGCGTGCGGGAGTGGCGCGCGTAGTCGGCCACGAGCGGCACCCAGGAGACGGTCACGCCGATCACGGTGTCCACCGCCACCCAGAAGCCGTTCCAGCCACCGCCGGACAGTGCGGGCAGCGGGTGCCGGAGCAGCTGGATGCCCAGGTAGGCCAGGGCGATCAGCACGACGACGGTGACGTAGCGGCGCAGCACGCGGATCCACGCCAGCGGCCGCAGCGCGAGGGCGGTGCTGAGCACGCCGGCCGCGACGGCGTACGCCGCGCGCGGCACGCCGGGTGCGAGCTGGTTGAGGGCGGTGCTGATGGTGACCAGCTCGAACGTGGTCCACCCCACCAGCTGCACGATGTTGAGGACCGTCGGCAGGTACGACGCGCGGGTGCCGAACAGGCCGCGCAGCAGCACCATCGACGGCGCGCCGGTCGCCGCGCCCGGAACGGCTGCCGCGCCGAGCCCCAGCGCTCCCAGCACGGTGCCGACGAGCACCGCGGCGAGCGCCGCGCCCAGCGACATGCCCGGCCCGGCGACGGGAACCAGCACGAAGATCGCCCCGGTGAACCCGAGCAGGCTCACGCCGAGATTGCCCCACAGGCCGAGCTGGTCGGCGAGGCCGAGCACGCGGGGTGCGGGCTTCTCGAGGGTGAGCGGAGCCTCGGTCGGATGGTCCTGAACCGCTGTCATGGCGATCTCCTCCCTACGCCGGCATTACCCGGTCAGGTTCGTACGGTCGGCGACGCCTGGTGTCGCCCTCTCAGCCCGGCCATGTCCGAGCTCCCGTTGGTGCGAAGGTGACGGTACCTCGTCGTGGGGTCGACCGCGTGGCCGGGCTCGCGCGCGTGGCTGCCGGGCGGGCCTGGCTGGGCCGCGTCGACCGCGTGGCGGGGCGCGGAGGTCGCCCCGCGTGAGTCGATGGCGCCGTTCTCAGCCGTCGCTCGTGCACCGCGACGAGCCGGGTGCAGACGAGGCCCGGCTCGCCGGCGTCATCACCGTCGAGAGGATCCGGCGGACGTCGCGGCAGCGCCGGGCAGCGCCGCGGTCAGCCGGTCACGCGCGTCGTCGGCGAGCGCGTAGTCGATCCAGCGACCCCGCCGCGAGGTGGTGACCAGCCCGGCGTCCCGCAGCACCTTGAGGTGGTAGCTGAGCAGGTTGCCGGCGATCGGGATGTGCTCCTGGAGGTCGCACACGCACGACGAGCCCTGCGCCAGCCGTGCCAGCACCGCCCAGCGGATCGGGTCGGCCGCCGCGGTGAGCAGCGCCACGGCCTGCGTGGGGGTGTCCTGCGGAGCGGCGTCACGCACCACCGGATCGTTGAGGGACACCACCGAGTCAACCACGCTTGAAGTATAGGCGCCGACCGCCGATGGCTCGCCGGCGCCGGCTCCGTGGACCTACGTCCTGCGGGCCGTCGGCGCGCGGCGTGTTACGTTCCAATCGTGACTGATACAACACGGCTTGAAGTGATGACGTCTGCGATGGACGCCTCGCCGGCCGTGCTCCAGGCGACGGCCGAACCGGTGCGCTGGGCCGTGCTCACCGCGCCGGCGGACGACGCGCACGACCGGATGACCGCGGCGCTGCCCGGCTCGCTGGTGTCGGCGTGAGCATCGCGGAGCGGGTGCGGGCCCGCACCCCGCTGCGCCGTTGGGTGGGGCTCGGCGCCGCGACGGTGGTCTGGTTCGTGCTGTACGCGCTCAACGGGCGGTTCTGGACCTGGCTGGTGCACGACGTCGTCGGCCTGGACCTGACCAGCCGGCTGGGGTCGGGCGTGCTGTTCTTCGTGTCCGACTCGGCGAAGATCCTGCTGCTGCTGATCGGCATCATCTTCATCGTCACGGTGCTGCGCTCGTTCATGAGCGTGGAACGCACCCGGGCGATGCTCGGGGGCAAGCGCGAGGGCCTGGGCAACGTGATGGCGGCCGGTCTGGGCGTCATCACTCCGTTCTGCTCGTGCTCGGCGGTTCCGGCGTTCATCGGCTTCGTCGCCGCCGGGGTGCCCCTGGGCGTGACGTTGTCGTTCCTCATCGCCTCCCCGCTGGTCAACGAGGTGGCGATCGCGCTGCTGTTCGGGATGTTCGGCATCGGACCGACCGCGCTGTACATCGGCGCCGGGCTGGTCATCGCCGTGGTGGCCGGCTTCACCCTGGGCCGGCTCAAGCTCGAGCGCTGGGTCGAGCCGTTCGTCTTCGAGACCCGGCTCGGTGGCCAGGTCGTCGACTCCACCGCCAGCCTGACCTGGGACGACAGGATCCAGATGGGCGTGGAGGAGGTCGGCAACATCCTGCGCCGGATCTGGCCCTACCTGCTGGTCGGCATCGGCCTCGGGGCCGTGATCCACGGCTGGGCACCGGCCGACTTCTTCGTGCGGTACGCCGGTCGCGGCAACCCGTTCGCCGTGCTCATCGCCGTCGGCATCGGCATCCCGCTGTACTCCAACGCCGCCGGCGTCATGCCGCTGGTCCAGGTGCTGCACGACAAGGGCCTGCCGATGGGCACCCTGCTCGCCTTCATGATGGCGGTCGTCGCCCTGAGCCTGCCGGAGATGATCCTGCTGCGCCGCGTGCTCAAGCCGCCGCTGATCGCCACGTTCGTCGCCGTCACCGGCCTGGGCATCGTCGCCGTCGGCTACCTGTTCAACGCCGTCATCCCGTCCTGACCCCTCCGCGAAGGAAGGCATCACCATGATCATCAAGATCCTCGGCTCCGGCTGCGCCAACTGCGTCAACCTCGAACGGGTGACCCGCGAGGCGGCCGGCGAGCTGGGCCTCGACGCCCAGTTCGAGAAGGTCACCGACTACGGCGCGATCGCCGGGTACGGCGTCATGCGCACCCCGGGCCTCGTGGTCGACGAGCAGCTCGTGCTGTCTGGCCGGGTCCCCACCACCGCCCAGGTGCGCGACATCCTCGCGCCGCTGGCCTCCTGACGTCCGTCCCGGAAGGTTGCCCCCGTCATGACGACGAACACCCCGGCCCACCCGGTGGAGCCGGCGGCCGCGCGCCATCAGGAACCCATGTCCCCGGAGCGCGCGTCGCGGATGCGTGACCTGCACCCCGGCTGGTTCGCCGCCGTGATGGGCACCGGCATCGTCGCGGTGGCCAGCGACGACAACCCCGGTGGGCTGGCCGCCCTGCAGCCGGCAGCGCACGCGGTCGGCGTCGCGATGGCGGTGCTCACCTATGCGATCGGCGCGGTGCTGCTGGTGGCCTACGCGGTGCGCTGGGTGCGGCACACCGATGCCTGCCGCGCCGACCTGCGCCACCCGGTGCTCGGCGCGATGCACGCCACCCTGCCGGCCGGCCTGCTGGTGCTCTCGGTGATGACCTCGGCCGTCGGCCCGCGGTTCCTGCCCTCGTCCGTGACGGTGCCGCTGGCCGGCACGCTGCTGGCCCTCGGGGCGGTGATCGGGCTGGTGCTGGGCGTGGCATTCGCCTACACGCTGTTCACGGGCGAGGTCGCCGCGGCGTCGGTCAACGGCGGCTGGTTCATCCCCCCGGTCGTCACGATCATCATCCCGGTCGCGGCGGCGGCGCTCGTGCCGCACGTCGGCGCCGATGGCGGCCGCCTGCTGCTCGTCCTGGCCTACGCCACGTTCGGCATGGGGTTCGTGCTGTTCCTGCTCACCCTGGGGCTGCTCTTCGCCCGGTTGGTGCTGCACCCGCTGCCGCCTGCCGCGCTCGCCCCCACGGTGTGGATCGCGCTGGGTCCCGTCGGGGTCGGTGCCCTGGCCGGCCTCGCCCTGGCGCACGCGATGCCGGTGGCGAGCCCCGCGGCCGCCGGCGCCGTCGGCACCGTGTCGCTGCTGTTCGCGTCGGCGCTGTGGGGGTTCGGCCTGTGGTGGCTCGGCATCGCCGTGGCGTTGCTGGTGCGCTACCTGCGGGCGGGTGGCTTCGCGTTCCACCTCGGCTGGTGGGCGTTCACCTTCCCGCTCGGCGCCTACACCGTGGCCACCCTGACGATCGCGCGCGCGTGGCGGGCCCCGGCGCTCGACGCCGTGGCGGCCGTGCTCTACGTCGCACTCGTGGTCGCGTGGGCCGTCGTCGGCGTGCGGACCGTGCGGGGCATGCTCAGCGGCCGGGTGTGGCTGCGCTGACGGGGGCCAGGTCGCGCTCGTCGGCCGCCGCGGCGAGGCGTGCGATCGTCGCGCCCAGCTCCGACGCGGTGGGGTTGCGCGTCGTGTAGCCGCTGTCGGTGTGCAGCATCACCGCGGCGAACACGAGGGCCACGACGAGTCGCGCCTGCTCCGGCGACGTGCGCTGCTCGGCGAGCTGCACGATCCGCTTGCGCACGCTCACGGTCCAGTGGTTGAGCGTGGCCAGCAGCTCGGGCTCGAGCCGGATCATCTCGCGCAGCCGGGGCAGCTCCTCGGTGCGCAGCCGGGCCGCGTCGGCGACCAGCAGGCACACGTCGTCGACGAGGTTCCCGGGTGCGGCCAGGAAGCGCTGCTCGTCGTCGGGCGCCAGGACGGCCTCCGGCAGGCCGAGGGCGGCCGCGGCCTTGGACGGGAAGTAGTTGAAGAACGTCCGGTCGGAGACGGTCGCGTCCGCGCAGATGTCCGCGACGGTGACGTGCGGCAGCCCGCGTTCCATCACCAGCCGGCTCGCCGAGTCGTGGATCGCGCGGCGCGTCTGCTGCTTCTTCTGCTCCCGCAGCGAGCACGGCTTGTCGACGAGCGGTGTCGTCCGGGCCACGGTGCCTCCTCTCCGGTGCGGTGACGGGAACCCTACGAGGGTTCCCGTCACCACCGCGTCATGCTCGGTGCGTGTGGACCGTGCCGCCCCCGGGCCCCGTCGGGGCGCCGGCCCCGACGGCGGCGTCGATGGCGTCGACCTCGAGGTCGTCGGCGGTGCCCAGCGCGTCGGCCCGCTCCTGCAGCGCGGACCGCTGGCGCAGCGGCGGCGTCTTGAAGAACCAGCTGAGGACGAATGCCAGGAGCATCACGGCGAGGCCCACCCAGTAGACGAGCACCGCCGAGCTGTTGAACCCGATGAGGAACGGCCTGGTGAGCCGCTTGTCGGCGCCGTTGAGGAAGGACGTGTCGGTGGTGCTCGACGACGCGCCGGCCGAGATCGGCGAGCCCTTGACCGTGGCGATCATCGTCGGCACCAGGCGGTCCACCAGGGTGCGGCGCTGGGCCGGGTCGGCGTAGTCCACCGCGAGCCTGCCGTCGACCACCCCGACGCCCGCCTGCTGCGCGGCCGCCTGGAGAGCCTTCTGCTCGGCTGCCGGCGTGGCCGCGGCCACCTGGGTCGCGATGACGCTCGGCGCCGCTGCCGCCGGCACCGTGCCGGCGGCGACCTGGGCCTGCACGGCGGCGGTCACCTGCTGCGTCACCGCCTGGTCGGCGGCCTGGCGGGCGGTGGCCGCGCCCTTGTCGAGCTGGGCCTGCACCTGCGCCTTGAGCGGGGTGACCACCGGCGTCCAGATCTGGTTCATGACGCCCTGGTTGCCCGGCGCGGCGGCGATGGACGGCGTGAGGGCCGCGTCCAGCGCGCTGGTCAGGTCGGCCGGGTTCTGCATCGCCACGCCGATCTTCGTCGGCATGACGGCGAACAGCACGGACAGCAGCACGGCGGTGCCGAGCGTGCCGCCGATCTGGCGGAAGAACGTCGCCGAGCTCGTTGCGACGCCCATGTCCGTGACGGGCACGGCGTTCTGCGTCGCGAGCGTGAGCGACTGCATGAGCTGGCCGAGGCCGAGGCCGATGAGGAACATCGCGATCATGAGGAACCACAGCGGGCGGTCGACGGTCATGAACGTGAGGACGACGTAGCCGCCCGCGGTGACCAGCGTGCCCGCGATGGGGAAGATCCGGTACTTGCCGGTGCGGGCGATGAACTGCCCGGAGCCGACCGAGGCGATCATCAGGCCGCCCACCATGGGCAGTGTCGCGAACCCCGACTCGGTGGGTGTCAGGCCGGTGACGAGCTGCAGGTAGAGCGGCAGCGTGAGCATCGCGCCGAACATCCCGAAGCCGACGAGGAAGCCCAGCACGGTCGCCATCGAGAAGGTGCTGGAGCCGAACAGGCGCAACGGGATGATCGCGTCGGCCTTCATCACCGACTCGATGACGACGAAGGCGGCCAGGCCCACGCCGCCGATGACGAAGCACGCGATCGAGGTCGCGGACCCCCAGCCCCAGGTCTGGCCCTGCTCGGCGACGAGCAGCAGCGGGACCAGCGTGACGACCACCGCGGTGGCACCCCACCAGTCGATGCGCGGCGCCGCGCTCTTGTGGAACTTCGGCAGGTGCAGGAACGCCAGCACCATGACCAGCGCGCCGATCCCGACGGGTACGTTGATGAGGAACACCCAGCGCCAGCCGGCGATCCCCAGGATGTGCGGCGCGTCGGCGAACACCCCGCCGATGAGCGGCCCCACCACGGCGGAGACGCCGAACACCGCCAGGAAGAAGCCCTGGTACTTGGCCCGCTCCCGGGGGGCCAGCATGTCGCCCATGATCGCCAGCGGCACCGACATCAGCGCCCCGGCCCCGATGCCCTGGAAGGCCCGGAACCCGGCGAGCATGACCATCGACGTGGAGAACGAGGACATGAACGACCCGACGACGAACATGCCCAGGCCGAAGATGTACAGCGGGCGGCGCCCGAACAGGTCGGACAGCTTGCCGTAGATGGGCGTCGCGATCGTCGAGGTGATGAGGTAGGCGGTCGTCACCCACGCCTGCTGGTTCAGGCCGTGCAGGTCGTCGCCGATGGTGCGGATCGCCGTGCCGACCACCGTCTGGTCGAGCGACGAGAGGAACATGCCGGCCATGAGCGCGTAGATCACGAGCATGATCTGCCGCTGGCTCATGACAGGGCTGGAGGGTCCGGTGCTCGCCGCACCACGTGCGGACCGTCCAGCTGCTGCGTGGGGCACGAGGGGTCCCGTTTCTGTCGTCGTCGGGGGGATGCCGTGCACCGGAGGCCTCGGTTGCAGGGCGTGTAAGTTTACACACTGCGCAAGTTCCTCGTCGACCACGCGTGCTCGGCTGACGTCGCCGGGCAGCCGTGACGGCCGGATCGCGCCGGGTGACCACCCGTCCCCGTCGACGGCGTCAGCGAGGAGCCGGGTCCGCGTGCGGTTCGGGCCGGGAGCCGTCCGGGGCGATCCCCGCTGCGGCGAGCCGGTTGAGGATCTGCTGGATCGCCTCGTCCTGCGCCTGGAGGTGCGCCTGGATCTGCTTGGCCTCCTCCAGCACGGCGGAGGCGTCGTTGTACGTGGCCAGCGACCGCTCGTCGGCAGCCGCGGCCTGCACGTTCTGGCCCACGATGATGATCGGCAGCAGGACGAGCTGGAGGAACGTCTGGGCGATCCACGCGACGATGATGATCGAGTTGCCGGTCTTGAACGCCGCCGGGGCGCTGACCAGGGTCAGCAGCGTGAACAGGTAGGCGGTCCACATCGTGCCGACGATCAGGGTGATCCGCAGCCCGACCTTGGCGTTGAACCGTCCGATCGGCCCCGTGCCGTGGACGGTGGCGGCGGCAGCGGCCACCTTGGGCGGTCCGGTCTGCTTGCGCCGCTCCACGTGCGGGTGCTGCGCGTAGTGGAAGAGGTCGGACATGCCGGTCAGTATGGCAGCGCGGATGCGCTGACCGGGGGCGTCACGGCCGGCCCTCGGTGCGGGGCGCGGCCGGAGGTCCGCAAGGGGATCCCGAGCCGAGGGCGCCGCCGGCGGCTGCGTCCGGACGGGATGCGCCCGCCGCCGTCCGAGCGCACGATCGTCGGGAAAGGCGCCGATGCCACGGCGTGTGATGTCCTCGCGCCGCAAGGTCCCCGCCGTGGGGTGCGGCGATCGAGAGGTGAGCGAGATGAGCCGGCAGACGATCGAACCGCGGACCACTCCGCAGCCCTTGGTCGAGACCTGGTCGTGGGCGCGGACGCTCTTCGCCTCGCGGAACCCGGTCTCGGGGACGTTCTGGCTGATCGTGCGGGTGCTGCTGGGCTGGCAGTGGCTGGAGGCCAGCCTCGAGAAGTTCGGCAGCTACGGCCCCTGGCGCAGCGGGGCGGCCGTGCAGGGGTTCGCCAAGGGCGCGCTCGCCGGCATGAAGGGCGCCCATCCCAGCGTCATCGGCGGGACGTTCGGCTGGAACAAGGCGTGGCTGCAGTACGTGGCCGACAGCGGCTACCGCTGGATCGGGCCGATCATCCCGTTCGTCGAGCTCACGATCGGCACGCTGCTGGTGCTCGGGCTGTTCACCGGGATCGCGGCGGCCGCCGGGCTGCTGATGAACGTCAGCTTCCTGTTCGGCGGCAGTGCCGGCGTCAACCCGGCGTTCGCCCTCACCGCGGGTGCCCTCATCGCGGCGTGGCGGGTCGCCGGCTACTACGGGCTGGACAACTGGGTCCTGCCCCTCGTCGGCGTGCCGTGGAGCCGCGCCCAGCGCGAACGCCGCGGATGAGCCAGGAGGTCGCGTCGCCGGGCTGTGCCGAGCGCGCCTGCTCGCGGTGCAGCGACAGCGCCAGGCCAGGGATCGCGAAGGACAGCAGGAAGACAGGCAGGATGCTCTTCCCGGTGCACCGGTAGGCGACCAGCCCGCCGTCGGTGACGTCGAAGCTCACCGTGCGGCTGGAGCTGCGGCCGTCGCGCATCTGCAGGGTGTGCCGTCCCGGCGCCAGCGAGGTCTCGAACGTCTGGTTCATCTCCACCGAGCCGACACTGCCTCCGTCGAGCACGACGTCGTAGGTGCCTCGGCGCACCTCGGCCCCGATCGTCTTGTGCGTCACTGTCAGCGTTGCGGGCATCGTCGTCTCCTCGTGCCGTGGGGTGTCCGGAACCGGGGGCACGTCGTCATGCGCGCCTGCCGGTGACGAGCCGTTCTCGGTCGAACATCGCGGCCACGACGCGCCCGGCGAGCAGGTCGAACACCAGCAGTCCGGCCGCCAGGCCTCACCCGTCGCGGCCCCGGGCTCGAGGTGGTCCGCCGCGACGGGCGCTCGATCGTCGCCACGGTCGACGACGCCGGGACGGCGGCCGCCGTCCTCGAGACGTACGCGCGCAGTGCGGTGCGACGCCGCAGGCGAGCCCACCTGGGAGGGGTCGCACTACGCCGCACGACGTTGAGATCAGGCACCGAGGAGCGCGGCCGGGATCACAGCGATCCCGTCGGGCCGTCGGTAGGCGGCCGGCCCGGTGGTGATCACCGCAGCATCGAGCAGGTCTTCGCCGACCCGCTCCTTGAGCCACCTGAGATGCCGGGTGTCCTCGTCCGTCGGAACCGGAGCGAGCTTGACCTCGAGTGCCACGAACCGCCCGTCGTCGCGGGTGACCACCAGGTCGACCTCGTGGTCGCCCCCTCTCGTGCGCAGGTGACTGACCCGTGCACCGACCACGGCTGCGTAGACCTGGACCGACAGCGTCACCAGCCCCTCGAAGAGTGCGCCGAGCAGTGTGCCGTCGCGCGGGATGAGCGGGCCGTCCGGGCTCGGAGAGCTGACCAGCGCCGCCGCGTTCACGCCGAGGAGCCGAGCGGCGAGGGCAGGGTCGGCGAGGTGATGCTTGGGGGCCTGGCCCAGGGAGGCGATCGGCGACCTCGACCCCGTCCACGCGGGCACCTCGTCGAGCAGCCAGAGTCGCTCGAGGGTGTCGCGGTAGCCGATCGTCGTCGTCTTGGCCGGCTTGCCGCTCTGGCCGGCCGTCGCGGCATCCATGATCGAGTTGTAGGACGCGGTCGTGGCGGTCGCCGCCGCGTACGCCGTGAGCCACCGGCGGAGGGTCGCGGGACGGCGCACCACATGACCGAGCTCGGGAAAGTCCCTGTCGACGATCGCCTCCACGTAGCCGCCGAGGGCATCGGGACGCACGTCGTCGTCGAGTGCCCGCAGGCCCGGCATGCCGCTGCGCACGACCTCGTCTGCGTAGGTGCGCAGGTTCACCGGGCTCGCCCCGGCGACGGTCGGCCTGGTGCCCCGGAGCAGGTCCGCGAGCGAGACGGTCGGCTCGACGAGGGCGCGCTCGGCGAGCGACATGGGGCGCATCCGTACCCGCACGATCCGGCCGGCCCCGGTGTGGGTCGGTGCGGACGTCGGCGCCGCAGAACCCGTGAGCAGGAAGGACCCCGGGGGGGCACCGTTGTCGACGGCGCGCCGGACCTGGTCCCAGACCGCCGGGTACAGCTGCCACTCGTCGACCAGCACCGGCCGGTCCGCGGTGGTGAGTCGCTCGCGGTCGGCTTGGAGCAGGTCCCGCTCGAGGGGGTCGTCGAGGGCCAGGACGGTTGCGGCACGCCGCGTCGCGGTCACCGTCTTGCCGACGGCCTTCGGCCCGTCGATCACGACCGCCGGCAGGCCCGCGAGCAGTCGGTCCAGCTGCCGGTCAAGGAGCCGTGGGCTGTAGGGCACAACTGGAGGCTACCGCTTGGGGTGTCCAAACGCTACCGTTTTGCTCTCTCACGGGCTACCGTTCTGTCGGCCTGAACGCTACCGATCGAGGACGCGACCCGGGCCGCACCGGCGGGCGGTGTGACGGCGCCGGGCCGCCGGGGTAGCCAGACCAGCGGCAGGCGGACGTCAGGACGCCCGGCGGGTGCAGATGAGGTGGGCCACCAGCGACGTCCAACCCGTCTGGTGCGAGGCGCCGAGCCCCTCGCCGGTGTCGCCGTGGAAGTACTCGCTGAACGTCGGGTGCGCGTTCCACAACGGGTGGTCGGGATGGTCGTGCGGCTGGCTGGGTCGCCGGCCGCCGGGACCCGGCCGGAACAGTCCGACGAGCCGTTCCGACAGCTCGTCGGCGGCCTGCGACAGGTTCACCCGGTGACCCGACCCCGTCGGCACCTCGACCTGGAGCTCGTCGCCGACCCCCTGCGCGTAGGTGCGCATCGCCTCCACCAGCAGCACGTTGACCGGCAGCCAGACCGGTCCGCGCCAGTTGGAGTTGCCGCCGAACAGCTCGGAGTCCGATTCACCCGGCGCATACCGGATCGCCAGCGCCTGCCCGCCCACCTGCACCGTCGTCGAGTCGCGGTACGCGGCGGACAGCGAGCGGACCCCGTACGGGGAGAGCAGCTCGCCGGTGTCCAGGGCGCGTTGCAGCACGCGGACGTACCGCGCCGGCGGCACGAGCGCCAGGCCGCCCCGGTGGCCCGGCTCGGGATGGACGACGACCCTGCGCTGCAGCAGGTCCTGGCGGTGCTCCTCGAGCCAGTCCCGGCGCTGGACGTAGGACTCCAGCTGGTCGACCCAGTCCGGGGTCACCGCGACCGCGAGCAGCGGGACCAGCCCGACGTACGACCGGACGCGGATCGGCTCGGCGCCGCCCTGGTCGTCGACCAGCAGGTCGTAGTAGAAGCCGTCCGCCTCGTCCCACAGGCTGGTCCCCGCCGAGCCGAAGGCCTCGCTGGCCTCGGCGATCGCGAGGAAACGCTCGAGGAACGTGGTCGGCAGCTCGCTCCAGCCGGGGTCGTGCCGGGCCAGCTCCTGCGCGATGCGCAGCATCGCGAGGAACGCGAACGCCACCCAGCTGGTGGCGTCGGACTGCTCCAGGTGGTGGCCGGCGGGCACGTCGCGGGACCGGTCGAACACCGAGATGTTGTCCATCCCCAGGAACCCGCCGCCGAACAGGTCGGTGCCGTGCTCGTCCTTGACGTTGGTCCACCAGCCCATGTTGAGCAGCAGCTTGCTGGCCATCCGGGCCAGGAACGCCTGGTCGCGCGAGCCGTCGATGACGTACACCAACCAGGTGGCCCACGCGTGCACCGGCGGGTTCACGTCCGAGAACGACCACTCGTACGCGGGGAGCTGACCGGACGGGTGCTGGGCCCACTCCCGGCACAGCAGCAGCAGCTGCTCCTTGGCGAGCGTGGGATCCACGTGCGCCAACGTGACGGCGTGGAACGCGAGGTCCCAGGCGGCGAACCAGGGGTACTCCCACTCGTCGGGCATCGAGATCACGTCGGCGAGCTCGAGGTGCGGCCAGTCGGTGTTGCGCCCGGCCGGCTCCGGGGCGCGGCGCTGCGGCGGGGCCGGCGGCTGGCTCGGGTCGCCCTCCAGCCACTCGCCGACCGCGTACCGGTAGACCTGCTTGCCCCACAGCAGCCCGGCGAACGCCCGCCGTGCCGTGAGCGCGTCGTCCGGGGAGGCGGACGCCGGGACCACGCCCGCGTAGAAGGTGTCCGCCTCGGCCCTGCGTGCGGCCAGCACCGCGTCGTACGCGTCACCGAACGGCGGGTCGTCGTGCGCCGCCGCCCGCAGCCGGAGCGTCACCGTCACCGACTCCCCGGGCCCGACGGCGGCGAAGCGGTAGTCGAGCGCGACCTTGGTGCCGCGGTTCTCGGGGTTGGTCGCGCCCGGGTCGCCGTGCACGATCGCGGCGTCGATCCCGTTCGTCGGGTAGCGGGACGCGTTGTGGTCCGCCCCGAACAGCCCCACCGCGTCGGTCTCGTTGTCGCAGAACAGCACCCGCGGGTGACCGGCCGCGTCCAGGCGGTAGTCGCCGAGGAAGTCGTGGTGGCCGTCGACGCGCACGCCCGCGGGGTCGTCGGCCAGCGCGAGCGTGGGCCGACGGTCGTCGCGGCCCCAGGCCCAGGTGTTGCGGAACCAGAGCTGCGGCACGAGGTGCAGCGGGGCGGGGTCGGGCCCGCAGTTCCGTGCGGTGACGGTCAGCAGGACGTCGTCGGGGGCCGCCTTCGCGTGGGTGATCGTCACGTCGAAGAACCGGTTCTCGGCGAGCACCCCGGTGTCCGCCAGCTCGTACTCCCGGTCGCCGCGACCGCGCCGCGCGTTCTCGGCGACGAGCTGCGCGTAGGGGAAGGCCGCCTGCGGGTAGCGGTAGAGCAGCCGGCCCCACGAGTGGGTGGGGGTGGCGTCGAGCGGCCACCAGTACTCCTTGACGTCCTCGCCGTGGTTGCCCTGGCTGTTCGTCAGCCCGAACCAGCGCTCCTTGAGCCGGTCGTCCCGCTCGTTCCACAGCGCCACCGACAGGTGCAGGAACCCGTGCGCGTCGCACAGGCCCGCGATGCCGTCCTCGCCCCAGCGGTACGCGCGGGCGTGCGCCTGGTCGAACGGCAGGTAGGCCCACGCGTCGCCGTCGTCGGAGTAGTCCTCCCGGACCGTGCCCCACTGGCGGCCCGACTGGTAGGGGCCCCAGAGCCGCCACGGCGCGTCCGCCGGCAGGTCGGCGACCCGTGCCCCCTCGGCGCCGCGACGGTCGGAGGCGGCCGACCTACCATGGGCTTCGTCAGTGGCGATGGCCTGCTCCCTGCTCGGCGGGACGATGGTCCCAGCGTAGGCGGCTCCCCTGAGGAGCCACCGGAGCGAGGCCGCCTCTCCCGGCGAGGTCGACGTCCGAGGGCTGCGGAAGACACGCGAAGGGAACGGGACATGGCATCAGCAGGCTTGGCAGGCAGGACGGTCATCGTCACGGGAGGCGCCACCGGGATCGGCGCCGCGATCGCCACCAGTGCCGCCCGCGCCGGGGCCAGGGTGATCGTCGACTACGTCGTCTCGCCCGAGGAGGCCGTGGCGTTCGCAGCCACGCTCGAGGGGCAGGAGACGCCCGGGTCCGTCGAGGCCTTCGAGGCCGACGTCAGCGACGTCGCCCAGGTGCAGGGGCTCGTCGCCGAGGCGGTGCGCCGGTACGGGCGGCTCGACGTCCTGGTCAACAACGCCGGCATCGAGACCCGCCAGTCGCTGCTCGAGACCACCGAGGCGGACTACGACCGCGTGCTCGGCATCGACCTCAAGGGGGCGTTCTTCGCGGCGCAGGCCGCGGCGCGCCAGTTCATCGCCCAGGGCGGTGGGGGCGTCATCGTCAACGTCTCGTCGGTGCACGAGGACTGGCCGATGCCCGGCAACGCGGCGTACTGCGTGGCCAAGGGCGGGATGCGCATGCTGACCCGCAACAGTGCGGTCGAGCTGGGCCCGCACGGCATCCGCGTGGTCGGGGTGGCGCCGGGGGCCGTCGACACGCCGATCAACGCCCGGACCGTCGCCGACCCGGCGGCGACGAGGACGCTGGACGCGGCCATCCCCCTGGGGAAGATCGCCCGGCCCGAGCAGATCGGCGACGTGGTGACGTTCCTCGCCGGCGACGCGGCGTCGTACGTCACCGGCACGACGGTCGTCGTCGACGGCGGCCTCATGCAGTCGTCGCCCGGTCTGTGACGGCCGCCCTCACCACCAGCTTCCGCGGCCGGCTGCACCGATGGCACGACCTCGAGCGAGCGGCCGACCGCAGTGCCTGGTCGCTGTACGTCGCTGAGCTCCTCGGCACGGCGCTGCTGCTGGTGGGCGGCCTGTCGGCGGTGATCGTCGTGATCTCGCCCGCCTCACCGCTCAACGCGCTCGCGCTGCCCGGATGGCTGGCGCGCGGCATCGCCGGTGCCTGCTTCGGGCTCACCGGCACGCTGGTCACCCTGTCCGCCCTGGGGCGGCACTCCGGTGCCCACCTCAACCCGGCGATGACCCTCGCCTTCCTCCTCGAGGGCAAGATCAGCGCCTCGCACGCGGCCTGGTACGTCGTCAGCCAGTTTTCGGGGGCCGTCGCGGGGGCGGCCGTGGTGCTGGCGTGGGGACCGCTGGGCAAGCCCCTGCGCGACGGGGCCACGACGCCGGCGCTGGGCATCAGCCCGTGGCTCGCGGTGGGGCTGGAGGCCCTGTGCACGGTGGTGCTGGTGGGCACCGTGTTCGTGTTCCTCGGCCGGCCCCGGCTGCGGCGGCTCACGCCGTGGACCATGGGCCCGATGTACGCGCTCATGGTCTCGCTCGAGGCGCCCTGGACAGGCACCAGCACCAACCCGGCCCGTTCGCTGGGTCCCGCGTTGGTGACGAACACGTGGCACGGCTTCTGGGTCTACCTGGTGGGACCGGCCCTGGGGGCGGCCGCGGGGGTAGGGCTGGCGCGGGCGCTCGGTCACGGGCGGCGCCGCGTGGACCAGGCGCGCGTCGCGCCGCACCCCTCCGGTCCGCGCACCTCGGGGCGCGGCTCAGGCGCCGGTCGGGTGGCCGGCTGAGCCGCGCCACCTCGTGCGAGTCCGGCACCTGTGACCCGATCAGCCCGGTCCGCGCCGCGCGCACCGGCGGCGGACGCCCTCAGCCGCGGCGATCGGGCGCCAGCTGCGTCCCGTCGGGCCATTGCGTGACCATCGAGTAGCGGTCGCCGCGGATGAGGCTGGTGCGCCACTCGATGGCCGTGTCCCCCGCGAGGACCAGGCGTTCGACCGAGAAGGCCGCCACCGCGGGCGGTAGCCGCAGCAGCCGCTGGTCGGTCGGGTCGGGCACCACCGGCCTGATCCGCTCCCAGCCGCCGGTGATGCGCACCGAGCAGTGGCTGGCGAGGAGCTCGTAGAGCCCCCCGGAGGTGAGGTCGGCGTCGAGCAGCCCGGCGGCTTGGGGCGCGGGCAGCCACGACCGGTCGCGGGCGATGGGCTCGTCGCCCGCGAAGCGCAGCCGCTCGATGAACACGACCTCGACGCCGGTCCCGACGCCGAGCTGCTCCGCCACCTCGAGCGGCACCGGGCGGCGCTCGGCGGCGAGCACGTCGCTGCGTTCCGCCAGGCCGCTGGCCCGCACCGTCGAGGCGAGGCTGTAGAGGGAGTGCAGGGGCTGCTCGAGGACGGGCGGCGTCACCGACGACCCGCGACCCCGCTCGCGCACGACCAGCCCCTCGGCGGTGAGGTGGCGCACCGCCTCACGCGCGGTCTGGCGGCTGACCGCGTAGTACCCGGTCAGCTCCTCGTCGGTCGGGAAGCGCTGCTCGAACTCCCCGGCGAGCAGGCGTCGCCGCAGGTCGTCGGCGATCTGTGCCCACAGCGGCAGCGGGCTGGACCGGACGACGGTGCTCGCCACCGCTCACGCTCCGGCGAGGAAGAACGAGCCGACGAGGAGCGCGAGGACGAGGAGGGTGACGAGGGCCATCGGCGTGTCCTTCTCGTAGACGAAGGACAGCACGCCGACCGCCACTCGCAGCACCGGGGTGAGGATCAGGGTCAGGACGCCGAGCAGGATGATCCCCTGGCCCTCCCCCTGGGCGATCGAGTGCCAGAGCGTCGCGAACGAGTGCGGGAACGGCGTCGAGGTGGAGGTCAGCGTCTCGTAGGAGACGGGTCCACGGATCGCCAGGTAGTCGGCGTGGTGGGCGAGCATCACGACGAGCCCGGCGGCGATGATGACGACGCTGACGACGACGCCGATCCGCAGCACCAGGCTGATGGCGAGCTCGACCCGGCGCACCTTCTGCGCCATGACCAGCGCCTCCTGGGGGCTGAGCCGGCGCCGGCGGCCCGAGCCGCGATAGTCCTGCGGTGCCGGCTCCCCGGAGGCGGGTTGCTGAGGAGTTCCGGTGGGTCCGGTCACGTCGGTCACGGGAGGATCCCCTTCTGGAGCATCTCGAGGGAGATGACGACGAGGACGACGACGAAGACCAGCCGCACCGTCCGGCTCGCCACCCGGCCCAGGACGCGAGCACCCACGGTCGCCCCGAGCAGCACGCCGATGGCGACCGGCGCGGCGATGATCGGGTCGATCTGGCCCCGGACGAAGTAGACGGTCGCGCTCGCGGCGGCGGTCACGCCGATCATGAAGTTGCTGGTGGCCGAGGACACCTTCATCGGCAGGTGCATCGCGCTGTCCATGGCTGGCACCTTCAGCGCACCCGAGCCGATCCCGAGCAGCGCGCTGACCAGTCCGGCGACGTACATCAGGGCGAGGCCGAGCTTGGTGTGGACCACCTTGTAGGGGATCTCCTGCTGCTCAGCCTGGTCGTAGTACGAGCCGTGGAGGTTGAAGTAGTTCGCGATCCGGTCGTTCGACACGGTGAGCGGCACGTCGGCATGCCGACGCCGGAACGTGGTGAACGACGAGTAGGCCAGGACGAGCCCGAAGACGAGGAACAGCACCCGGGTGGGGAACACGGTCGTCAGGTACGCCCCGCTCACCGCGCCGGTCACCGTCGCGAGCTCGAGGAACATCCCGGCCCGCAGGTTGGTCATCCGCTCCCGCACGTAGGCGGCGGCCGCGCCGCTGGAGGTGGCGATCACCGAGACGATGCTCGCCCCGATCGCCAGGCGGATGTCCACGTGGTAGATCAACGTGAGGACGGGGACGATCACCACACCGCCGCCCAGGCCGATCAGCGAACCGAGGACGCCCGCCGCAACCGAGATCAGCGCCACGGAGGCCACGAAGTCGAACGGCGTCATAGTCCGATTGTACGTACATTCTTCGTTCGGCTGCACCGCCCGTCGACGAGGGGGCGCGCTCGGGGAGACCGGCCGTCTCGTCGCAGGCTACGAGTCGGCGGCCGGGTGCCCGATGCCCACGAAGCGGCGCAGCACCTGCGCGCCCTCGACCGAGACCGGACCGTCCGGCCGGACGAAGGTGGCCGGCGTCACCGTCACGCACTGCTCGTCCACCCCCACCTTGCCGTCGCGCGTGCGCTGCACGATGCGTCGCCGGCCGTCGTCGACGTAGCCGACCTTGCGGCTGACCGCCGCCGAGGCATGGTTGCCGACGATGTAGCCGGACTCGCACCGGTCCGCTCCGAGCTCGTCGAACGCGAAGCCCACGACGAGCTGCCGCATCAGCGTGCCGGTCCCCGCGCCCTGATGCGCCCGGCCCAGCCACGAGCCGGTCAGGACGGTGCGGGTCTGCGCGAAGTCGGTCGCGTGCAGGTCCTGCATGCCGACGAGGCGGCCGTCACGCCGGACCGCCAGCGCGAGCTGCCACTCGTCGGGCGCGAACGTGGCGCGCTGCGTCCACCACCACCGCAACGAGCTCGTCGGGAACCCGTCGGGCGCGCCCGGGGCGAACGGCTCCTGGTGCCAGGCGGTGAGGAACGGCATCGGCAGACCGGGAACGTCGATGCCGGCTCGCACCAGCTCGACGAGCTCGGGGAAGTCCTCGTCGCGCAGCACGCGGAGCTCCAGCGGGCCGCAGGAGATCCGCAGCGCGAACGGTGGGAAGACGTCCTCGAGGGTGAGCATGCGGCATCCTCTCCCGTTCGGGGTTGCGGCTCACCCTGACCGACGTGCCTCGCTGACGGCAGGGCAGCGGGCGCCTCGGTCACGACAGGAGGTCGCCGATGTCCTGTCCTGAGGCCTCGCAGTCTGCTTGCACGCGCCGGTCCGCCGTTGAAGTAGGCGTCCATCTCGGCCTCGGTCGCCGTCGAGAGCGTGCGGGCGCGCGACGCTGCGGTGCCACGCGGCGGCCTTGAGGCCCGCCGGCCGTGCGCCGCACAAGGGCCGGCCTCAGGGACCAAGGTTCAGGATCGAGGTGACGAAGACGCCGTCCGCTCGGCGGTAGGAAGGCCCGGTGGCCGTCACGACGGCAAGTGCGGACGGCGGAGTTCGCATCCGCTCGGCGAGCCGAACGAGGCTCGACGCAGCCCCCTCGATGATCTCCGGGCGGCCGGAGAGCTTGACCTCGACCCCCATCCAGCGATCGTCGCGGACGACGACCGCGTCGAACTCGGCAGTGGTGTCCTGGTAGGCGAACACGCGAGCGTCGATGGCCTGGGCGTAGACGGACAGGTCACGGAACACGAGGCTCTCGAACAGCTGCCCGAACGTCTCGGGGTCGGCCACCAATGCCTCGGGGCTGGCGCCCATCGCCGCCGCGGCCAGGGACGGGTCGACGAGGTGCCGCTTGGGGGCCCGCCGCACCTGCGCCGAGGACCGCATGTGCTGCCCCCACGCCGGCTGCTCGACGTAGAGCCACAGTCGTGCGAGGGCGTCCAGGTAGTTGTCCAGGGTCCGCGGCGCGAGGTTCTGCCCGTCACCGGTGATGTCCGCCTGGAGCGTCCGGTTGGTCACGTAGGTTCCGGCGTTGCGCGCGAGCGCGAAGATCAGCGCGGTGACCTTGCGCGGGTCCCGGCGGACGCCGTCGAGCGTGACGATGTCGGCGCCGGCGATCGTCGCCAGGTAGTCACGGTTGGCGTTGAGCGCATCGCCGAGGTCGCGCCCGAGGTTCCCCGGCCAACCTCCTCGGCAGAGCAGGCTGGCCACGCCAAGCAGGTCGATGTCGCTGCCCGCACTGGTGGCGGGCTCGCCGTCGAGCAGCGCCCGCAGCGACACCTGGCCATTCGACTGCTGCTGCTCGAACAGCGACATCGGCATCATCCGGACACGGGAGAACCGGCCCGCGCCGGTGTGCCGTGTGACGTCATCCGTGGGGGTCGCGGACCCCGTGAGGATGAACTGTCCGCTGGCTTGTCGCTCGTCGACCGAATGACGCACGGCGTTCCAGACCTCAGGAACCAGCTGCCACTCGTCGATCAGCCGGGGCGTCTCCCCCGCGAGCAGCACGCCGGGGTCGACCTGGCCGGCTGCGCGAAGCTGTGGCGACGCATCGAGGCGGACGAGGCTGGCGGCCTGCTGGCGTGCCGTGGTCGTCTTGCCGCACGCCTTCGGACCTTCAAGCACGACGGCACCCGCGGAGCGAAGGCCTCGGGCGAGCTGGTCGTCCACCAGCCTCGGGAGGTAGGTAGCCATGTGACCTCGGGTGTCGATAATAGTTGAAGTCGAACACCGCACAGTAACGCATCGATGCGCGACGGGCACCCAGGGCAGTCGCGACGGGCCGCGTGACAGTCCGCAGGACCCTACGGCCCCAGCAGCGCGAGCGGGATGACTGCGACGCCGTCCGGGCGGCGGTACGCGTGCGACCCGGTCGTGAGGACCACCATGTCGACCAGCCGCTCGCCGAGCCGCTCCTTCAGCCAGATCAGGTGCCGCACGTCGTGCGCGCTGGGTAGTTCGGCCAGCTTCACCTCGAACGCCACAGCCAGTCCGTCGTGGCCCTCGACGAGGAAGTCGACCTCACGATCGCCGGTCTTGGTGCGCAGGTGCGCCACCGTTGCCTCCGCGGCCTGGGCGAACACGCGCAGCTCGAGTGCTGCGGGGGATTCGAAGAGCGCACCGAGCAGGGTGCCGTCCCGGGGGATCGCCACGTCCCCTTCCCCGCCGGCGAGAAGCTTGGCGGGGGTGACATCGAGCAGCGTCACAGCAAGGGCTGGATCGGCGAGGTACCACTTCGGCGACGTGGTCAGCCTGTTCAGCCGCGACATCGTCGGCACGTGGCCCGGCAGCGGGTCAGCGATCCAGATGCGCTCCAGCACGTCGCGGTACGTCTGCACCGTGGTGCGTGCGGGGGGCGTCCCGTCGCCGGCGGCGTCGCGGATCTTCTCCATCGTCGTGGTCGTTCCGGTCGCGCCGGCGTAGGCCGTCATCCAGCGCCGGAGGCCCCGCGGGTTGCGTACCTCGTGACCGGCCTCGTCAAAGTCTCGGTCGACGATGCGGGCCACGTAGCCGGCCAGCTGGCTGCGCTGGACCCGTGGGGAGGGGACCGGGGGCCGGGGAAACCACCGGTGACGATCTCGTCCGTGTAGTCACGAAGTCCGACCTACGTCTCACCCTCGATCTCCGCCGCGCCTTCGAGGAGTCGCCCGAGCGACACGGTCGGTCGCTCCACCCCACGTTCGACCAGCGTCATCGGACGCATGCGCACGGTGACAATGCGACCGGCGCCCGAGTGCGTCTGAGGCGCGTGCGGCGAGGCGGAGCCGGTGAGCAGAAACCTGCCGGGGCTGGAGCGCTCATCCACGGCCCGGCTGCGCCAGGTCACGCCACCACGCTACAAATCGTCGGGTCGGAATGCTCCACATCGTCACCCTCCTGGGCTGCAGATCGTCACGCCTGGTTCGACGTTCTCTCTGCGCGTGCGAACTGCCACGACCGTCGCCGCCGGACCACAGCTCCCGACAGGAACGAGCGCCTCCCCGACGTCAGCGTCGGCCCAGGTGCGGGATCACTCGAGCCGGGCGTAGCAAGTCCTCCAGGTCGGTCCGCCGTCGCGCCGCCGGAATGCCGAACAGCTGCCCCCAGCAACGGCACATGACTCACCACTCACGAGACCGGAGGCGACAGCAGGCTGCGCGTTGACGGTGAGTCGCCGTGCGAAGCTGTGGTGCATGGAGAGCGGTGGCCCGCGAAGAGCGTGGTTGCTGATGGCCGCAGGCGAGAACCGAGGCCACGGTGGCAACTCCGGCTACGACGATCAGATCGATGCGTACTACTCCTGGGACAGCAACGTTCCCAACCACAAGAGCCTTGCCGTCGGCGATCCGATCGCCCTGTGGGACAAGGAGCGTCTGCTCGGTGTCTCCGTCATCGAGGCGATCGAGACGTCGCACGGCCTCAAGCTGCTCAATCGCTGCCCCAGGTGCAGCACGACCCGGATCAGCGAACGCAAGAAGAGCCAACCGCGATACCGGTGCATGAGATGTCACGCCGAGTTCGAGGCTCCACGCACCGATGTGGTGGAGGTGCTCGAGTACAAGGCGAGGTACGACGCGGCGTGGACATCGCTGGACGGGATCTTCGACGGAGACGAGATACGGTCCCTAGCCGTCCACGCCGGCGACTTCAACGCGATGCGCCCGTTGGACTGGGCTGCCTTCCGCGAGGCGCTGATGGCCAAGGATGGTCGCCGTGCCGTCGATCGCGTGACGGCGCGAATCGACCTCGCTTGGGCGACGAATTCCGGCGTGCCCGTCGAGATACCGCAGGGGTTCACTCACGCACTCGTTCGGATCCGTAGAGGCCAGCAGCAGTTCCGAGACCAATTGCTCGCAGCCCAGGGAAGCATGTGCGCACTCACGGGGGGCGCTCCGGCGCGGGTCCTTGAGGCCGGTCACCTCTACAGCTACGCCCAACTGGGCACGCACTTCAAGCACGGCGGACTCATGCTGCGACGGGACATTCATCGACTGTTCGACGACGGGTTGCTCGCAGTCCACCCGTCGAAATTGCGGATCGATGTCGCGCCCGGGCTCGCGAAGTATCCCCAGTACGCGCGCCTCCAGGACGAACGCCTGACGGTGCGGCTTCACGACGAGCAGGTCGACTGGCTGGACAAGCACTGGCAGGAGCATCGCGTCGATGCTCAGCCGTCGGACTACTCGTAGCCGAGATGGTGACCGGCTCCGACAAGGCCGAGGCTCTGAACTGCGAAAACGCGGAGCGGGTGACGGGAATCGAACCCGCGCTCTCAGCTTGGGAAGCTGAAGTTCTACCATTGAACTACACCCGCGCGGCGGCACCCAGGAGGTCCCGGACGCGCTGCGGCCCCGATCCTACCCGGTCGGCACCGACCGCCTCCAACCCGCTCCCACCTGCGATGCTGGGCCGGTGCCGCAGCTGCGCGCCTACCGCCCGGGCGACCTGCCCGCCCTGTACCGCATCTGCCTGCTGACGGGCGACGCCGGCCAGGACGCGTCCCCGGTGTACCGCGACCCCGACCTCCTGGCGCACGTCTACTGCGGGCCCTACCCGGCGGCCGACCCGTCGCTCAGCCTCGTCGTCGTGGACGACGACGGCGTCGCCGGCTACCTCGTCGGCACCGCGGACAGCGCCGCCTTCGCCGCCTGGCAGGACGAGCACTGGTGGCCGGCGCTGCGCGCCCGCTACCCGTTGCGGCCCGACGACGGGACGGCCGACCACGGTCTCGTCGAGCTGCTGCACCACCCGCCGCGCGACGAGGCTCCCGAGGGCTACCCGGCGCACCTGCACATCGACCTGCTGCCGCGCCGCCAGGGCCAGGGCTGGGGACGCCGGCTCATCGAGACGTTCGCGGCCGCGCTCGCGGACCGTGGCGTGGCGGGCATGCACCTGCGGATCGACGTGCGCAACACCGCCGCGCAAGCGTTCTACCTGCGGCTGGGCTTCACGGCCCTGACCGACTCGGTGCTGGTGCGGCCGGTCAGCCCGCGACCGTGACGCGGAAGCTCGCCGCCATCTCCTGACCCGGCTCCAGCACCACGACGCCGGTGCCCGGCACGCCCGCCGCGTGCAGCGCGAACCCGCCGTTGACGTGCGTCGTCGGCTCCACGGCGAGGTGGCCGCGGCCGCGCGGGACGTACAGCACCACGTGCGAGTACGCCTCGTCGGCCTCGAGCGTCACGGTGACGTCGGGGTCGCCGTAGCGCAGCGTCGCCAGCGGCCCGGGGGTGCGGGCGGTGAGCACGTCGTCGACGTGCAGCACGCTCACCCGCCGCTCCACGCGGAAGTCCGCCCGCGGGGGGATCGGCCCCGCGGCACCCAGCGCCAGGCCGCCGTGCAGCAGGTAGCCGGCATCAGCCCCGATCCGCAGCAGCGGCTGACCCGGTTCGTCGGGCATCGGGGATCCCACCGGGACGAGCGAGCGCCGGAAGTAGGGGTGGTGCCCGAAGCCGGCGGGGAACGCCACCTCGTCCGCGTTGCGCAGGCTGGTCGTCACCTCGAGCGCGTCGCCCGCCACGGCGTAGCCCACGCGCGCCACGAACCGCCACGGGAAGTTGACGCCCACCATGTCCGCGGCCACGGCCTCCAGCAGCACGGAGCCGTCGTCCTGCGCGACCACCGCCCACGGCGCGTACCGCATCGCACCGTGGATCGCGGTGCCGTCGGCGCCGTTGCGCTGCAGCTGCCACGTGCGGCCGGCGAAGGGCAGCACGCCGGCGTCGATCCGGTTGGACCACGGCAGCATCGGGAAGCTGGCCGTGCGCTCCGGGTCGCCACGCCGGCTGCGCGGCGTCGGGCGCAGCAGGTCGCGCCACACGCCGTCGGCGGTGCGGATGCGGCCGGCCGCGAGCGACGCGCCCGTGCCCGCCAGCACCTCGACCTCCCACCGGTCCGAGCGCAGCAGCACCGGGTGGGACGTCGCCGGTGCGGGCCGGCGTACCTCGTCGAGCGCCATCGAACCTAGAGCGTGACGCTGACGTGCACCGTCGCGCCGGCCGGCGCGTACGGGACCAGGTTGCCCTCGATCGGCCGGCCGTCGACGACGAGCGAACCGCGTGCGCCGCGCGCGCCGGAGTTGGTGACGTCGACGACGTAGGTCGCGCCGCGCGCCACCCGCGTCACGGTGAAGCTCGGCACCTCCGGCCCGATCTGCGGGTCGATGACCAGGCCGTCGAGCTCCGGCCGCACGCCGAGCAGGTACTGCGAGACCGCGACGAAGTTCCATGCCGCGGTACCGGTGAGCCAGGAGTTCTTCGCCTCGCCGTGCCGCACCGCCTCCTTGCCCGCGATCATCTGCGCGTACACGTACGGCTCGAGCCGGTGCACGTCGCTGATGTCCTCGCGGTAGGCGGGAGTGATCCGCTTGTAGTAGTCGAACGCGCGGTCGCCGCGGCCCACCACCGTCTCGCCGATGATCACCCACGGGTTGTTGTGGCAGAAGATGCCGCCGTTCTCCTTGTACCCCGGCGGGTAGGTGGAGACCTCGCCGAGCTCCACCTGGTACGTGGTGTACGCCGGGTGCTGCAGCACCAGCCCGTGCGGCGTGCCGAGCAGCTCGGCCGACGAGTCCAGCGCCTGGATCGCGGGCGCGGTCACGTCGTCCGGCCCACTGCCGACGCCGATGCCGGCGA
>JAJYSG010000018.1 GCA_021793675.1 Actinomycetes bacterium
CCGTCGAGATCAACGGCCACATCCGCACCTACCCGCCCGCGATCGGCCCTGACCAACGCACCCTGCTCGACGCCCTCACCGCACAACCTGCAAGGCACTAAGCCGAATGACCCAACTCAGGTCGGACCTCGATGGCCTACGGGTCCCCACGTGGCACGAGGTCGAGTCCCGCCACTACGAGCCCTGGGACCCACCGGTCGTCACCGTCGACACGGCTGACGGGATCGGCGACGCCGTGGAAGCCGTCGTCTCGCTCGTCCAGGACGCCTCCCGAGCGGTGCCCTGAGCGCACGGGCCGCGCGCCGTCACCGTCAGCGAACGCGATGACGCGAGACGAGGCACCGACTCAGCGGACCCGGCCACCCGCGCGGACCCGACGGCGGCCTTGGCGACGTCAGCGACCTCCGCGACCTCCGTGACCTGTGCGCGTTCGGCAAGCTCCGGGGGCTTGATGACCCGAGCCGGCTCAGCGGGCTCAGCGGAGCATGACTTCCCCGTTGTCGATGAGGCGCGTGCCGCCCACCCGGGCCGCGAGCACGAGGAGCGCTTCCCCCGTCGCCCCGTGCTCCACCGCCTCGAACGACGACGGGTCGACGAGCGCCGCGTAGTCCACGGCGTCGACGCCGTCCGGACCGGTGAGCGCTGCCACGGCCTCGGCGAGGACGCCGTCCGGCGCCACGCCCTCGTCGGCCGCAGCCCGCGCCGCCGCGAGCGAACCGGACAACGACAGCGCGCGTCGCCGCTCGTCCGCGGTGAGGTACGCGTTCCGCGACGAGAGCGCGAGGCCGTCGCTGTCGCGCACGATCGGCACGCCGACCACCTCGAGCGGGACGTCCAGGTCGCGGACCATGCGCCGGACGGCGGCCAGCTGCTGCGCGTCCTTCTGCCCGAACAACGCGACGCCCGGTCGCGTGAGGTGCATGAGCTTGAGCACCACCGTGAGGACGCCGTCGAGGTGCCCGGGCCGGAAGGCGCCTTCCAGCACCTCGCCGATGCGACCGGCCGTCACCCGGACCACCGGGTCGCCGCTCGGGTACATCACGGCGGGCGTCGGCGCGAAGACGACGTCACCCTCGCCGAGCAGGCCGTCGCCGCTCAGCAGGGCGAGATCGCCCTCGAGGTCTCGCGGATAGCGGGCGAGGTCCTCGGTCGGCCCGAACTGGAGCGGGTTGACGAAGATCGTCACCACCACGTGGTCGGCGAGCTCGCGCGCCCGGCGCACCAGGGCGAGATGCCCCGCATGCAGGGCGCCCATGGTCATGACCACCGCACGGCGGTGCGGATGGCCGCCGGCCGGCACGTCGTCCTGCGCGGTGAGCGCCCCGGCGAGCGCGGCCGTGTCCGTCACGAGGCGGGTCATCGTTCCTCCTCCGGCCCGGGCTCCGCGCCGGGCGAACCTGCCAGCACGTCGAGCAGCCGCTGCGCCGCCGTGTCGTCGAGCATGCCTGCCGCGACCGCGCGGACGGTCGCGGCACGCGCCAAGGCACGGTACCCCTCGAGCACGTCGACGCTCCCGGTGCTGGCCGCGAGCACCCCGAGCACCGCCAGGTGCTCCGCGACCGTCCCGGCGTCGCCGCGGCGAACCGGACCCGTAAGGGCGGTGATGGCACCGGGGCTGCCGTCGCGGGACTGCGCCCGCAGAGCACCGTCGAGCGCGGCCTCGAGCAGCGGACGGAGCATGCGCCCCGGGTCGTCCACGCCCGCTCCGGCCAGCACCGCGGACGCCTGCGCGACGAGCACCGTGAGGTGGTTGGCCCCGTGCGCGAGCCCCGCGTGGTACAGGCCTCGGGCCTGCTCGGCCACCACCACCGGCTCGCCGCCGATCTCTACGACCAGCGCCTGGGCGATGGGCAGCACCGCGGCCGGCGCCGTGACCGCGAACGGGCATCCCTCCAGCCGGTGCAGATCCAGGGACGTCCCGGTGAACGTCATCGCCGGGTGGATCGCGAGCGGGATCGCGCCGGCGGCTCGGGCCGGGTCTAGCACCGAGGTGCCGTACCGCCCGGCGGTGTGCACGACGAGCTGACCGGTCTGCCATGCGCCCGTGGCCGCCAGGCCCGCGACGAGCGGTGCCAGCGCGTCGTCGGGCACCGCGAGCAGGACGAGCTCGGCGCGGCGGACCACCTCGGGGACCTCGACGATCGGCACCCCCGGCAGCAGGGCGTCGGCACGTTCCACCGAGGCGTCGGAGACGGCGCTGACGGCGACGACGGGGTGACCGGCGGCACGCAGGGCGTTGCCGAGCACCGCCCCCACGTGACCGGCGCCCACGACGCCGACGCCGAGCCGGCCCGGCCGCTCGGACGGCGCTGTCACAGGCGCCCGACGGTGCGACGACCGCAGCGGGACCGACACCGCACCGCGAACCGGGCCGCCGGGCAGGACGAGCCGTGCATCACCGGCTCCGCATCCACTGCTCGGGGGCCGCGGTGCGGCGAGCGTGCCGCGCCCGCTCGGCCTGCTCCTCCAGCAGCGCGACCGCCACCGCCGTGTCGAGGTGCTCAATCCGCGGCACCACGGGGCCGTGCGTCGAGTGGGCGGCCAGCGAGGCGACGTCGAGCTGTCGCTGCAACGGCCCCTGCTCGAGGGCGAGCGACTGCGTCCGCTCGTGCGGCACCACGTCCAGGCGCCGCCAGAAGCGGCCCGACCGCAGCAGCAGCGCCCGACGCGTCACCAACACCCCGTGCCGGCGCCACCCGACCGGGTCGACCCAGCGCGAGCGGCGTGGGGCCGCCGTGTAGCCGCCGTCCTCCCCGGTACCGACCAAGCCGGCCTCGACCGCGGCCCGGGGATCGTCGACACCCAGGTCGGGCAGCACGAGCCACAGAGCGAGCAGTGCCTCGTCGCGCGTCGCGACCGGGTGCAGCACCGTCTCGGTGCCCTGCTTGTCGTGGTCCCCGGCGTAACCGGCCACGTTGACCACCACCCGCCACCAGTCCTTGCCGCGCCACAGCAGCGGCTGGTGGAGGCGCACCGCCTGCACACGCCCTGGCGGGAGCGTCTGCGACCTGGTCTCGGTGAGGCCGTGGCGCAGCCGGATGCCGTCGGGCGACGTCGCTGCCCGGAAGGTCGCGGCGCCGTTGATGCGTTGCCAGAAGAAGCTCATCAGGGCGAACGCCATCGGCACCAGGGAGTAGACGGACCCGACAGGGGCCCCCAAGGTGACCATGACGAGGACCGCGACGATCAGGAGCACGAACCACAGCGTCCCGCCGGAGCGGACGATGGAGCCGAGGAGCCGCGGCATGGGCAGCTCGTACACCAGGTGCTCAGGGGCGGTGGCGAAGGCCCGGCGAGTGTCGGCCCCACGGTGCGTCACGGCTGCCGACGGCGCGCGACCCGGCGGTCCTCCGGTGTGGTCGAACGCCTCGGCCGACGACCTCGCCGCGCTGCCACCAACGGCACCAACGGCACCAACGGCACCGGGAGCGTCCTCGCCGACGCCCGTGGCCCCGCGGAACCAGTCCGCATCGGGACCGCCCGAGGCACCGACCGCACCGCCACCGCCCGCGCCCGCGGCACCGAACGCGTCGCCGGTCGCCCGTCCGCCCGGCGCGGGGTGGCCCGAGCCGACGGCGCCCGACAGCCCGTCGCTCGTCGCACGCCCACCCGCGCTGCCCGGTCGATGGAGCCCGGCGGCCAGACCGAGCAGCTCGGCCCGCAAGCCGTCGGCCTCGGACTCGCGCAGGAACGCGAGCGACACCCGCGATCCCGAGCCGCCCGCCACCTCGAGCCGGAGCTCCGAGAGCCCGACGAGCCGCGCCAGCAGCGGTTGCACCACGTCGATGGCCTGCAGCCGGTCCAGCCGCGCCTGCCGCTGCTGGCGGAACACGATGCCCTGACGCAGGTGCACCGCTTCGTCGGTCACCGCGTACCGGGTCACTCGCCACGAGACGAAGGCCCAGGCCACCGCGAGCACGGCGATCACGACGAATGCGCCGAGCGCCACGAGCCAGCCGCGGCCGCCCAGCAGGCGGGCCGCCCGCCGGATGTCCTCGGTGAGCTGCGTCGAGGCGATGATGAGCAGCGCGGCGACGGTCTTCCAGCCCTTGAGCAGCGGCGTCACCGGGTGCATCCGGCGCCAGACGTACCCGTCATCGCCCACCGCCTCCGGCCGCACCGGTGCCGGTTCGGGGACGCTCATCGTCGACCCCTCGGAGACGTCGTCGACCGTGCGGGGTCCACCGACCGTGTGCCGGCACCGGCACCGCCGGCCGCTGGCGGCCACGCTCCGCCCGGGACGCGACGCGCGCTCACAGGCCCGCCAGCCGAGCTTCGCCGCGCGATGCGAGACGCTCGCGCAGCCGGGCCGCCTCGGCCGGCGCGAGGCCCGCGATCCAGGCGTCCGACGACGTCGACGCGGTGTGCAGCTGCACCCGGGCGATGCCCATGGCGCGGTCGATCGGGCCGGCCTTCACGTCCACGAACTGCATCCGCCCGTAGGGCACGACGACGAGCGTGCGGAACATGATGCCTCGGCGAATGAGCAGGTCGTCCTCGCGCTCGGCGTACCGCAGGGCGCCGACCTGCCGTGGGATGAGCCACAGCAACCACAGCATGATCAGCACGACCGCCGCCGCCAGGAACCACCACCAGACGACGCCGCTGAGCAGCGGCGGCAGCGCCGCCACGACGAGCAACGGCACGAGCCAGAGCGCCGCGACCGTCAGTCGAGCCGCGGCGAGCCGGGGCGAGACCTGGGTCCAGGTGAGGTTGAGGGTGAACGGGTCCGCAGGGGCCATGGCGCCATCCTGGCACCCACCGACGTCGGGGCGTGGCCGGTCGGGGATCCCGCAGGCCCGACGAGCAGCACGCCGGGATCCCGCGCAGGTCGCCGGCCCCCGAGGTGCGCGCCGGCACCGCCCCGGGGAGCCACCGCCGCGGCACGCCTCCGAGCGCCCGCCGGGGGGATCCCGCCAGGCCGCCCCCGGCCCGACGAACGACGAGCGACGAGCGACGAGCGACGAGCGACGAGCGACGAGCGAGGCATCCCACGCACGGTCGACGAGCCGCGCGCCGGCACGCGCTCACGCGCGCCCGCGTCGAACAACACAGCCCGCACCGCGCCGGCATGCCCACCCGCGCCGAACAACGCAGCCCGCACCGCGCCGGCACGCCCACCCGCGCCGAACAGCGGAGCCCGTACCGCGCGGGCCGTGCGCCACGTCGGCGGGACGCTCAGGACGCGGCCGGGTCCGGCGTCGCGCCGCGCTCGCGCTCCTTCTCGTCGTCCTGCGGGGGCACCCGGCAGAACCACTCGACGACGAGCCCCACCGCGGCGAGCACCACCGCACCCCCTGCCGCCACGGCGGCAGGGCCGGCTCGGCCGGCGTTGGCCGGGATGGCGGTGTCGGCCAGGTAGGCGGCGACCTGGCCGCCGTACCAGCCGGTGAGCAGCGCGCCGGTGTAGCAGGCGGCCTTGGCGAGCACCGCCGTGCGGGCCGCGCGGATCGGGTCGAGGCCGGGCCGCTTGCCGTGCAGGAACTGCCGCACCGCCCAGCCCATCGAGAAGACCACGGCCGCGATGAGCAGCTCGACCACCACCACCGGCCACGGCACGTGCGGCATCCCGGGCCCGGACCGGTCGAGCCACGTCGTGAGCAGGGCGACGAGCACCCCGACGACGGCCACGACGCCGAGGAGCGTCTGCCAGCGAGTCCGTCGCATCACGGTTCCCAGGGCCCCACGACCGGGGTCGCGGTGGTCCCGGTCGGGCCGGACGGGCGCAGCGGGACGGTGTGGCCCACGGCATGGGCACCCGAACGCCCGGCCTGCGCGGTCGGCGCCGTGGTCGGGATCGGGTCCGTCAGCCAGTCCAGGGCCAGCCAACGCACGCCGTCGCGGTCCGGTGCGGTCGCCGCGAGCATCCCCACCGGGCCGCCTCCCAGGCCGGGCAGCACGGCCTCCGGGTCGGCCTGCGCCCACGGCTGCAGGACGAACGCCCGCTCGTGCGCGCGAGGGTGCGGCAGCTCGAGGTCGTCCGTGACCGCCAGCACGGAGCCGTACACGATGACGTCGACGTCGAGCGTGCGCGGCCCCCACCGCTCCTGCCGGTCGCGGCCGTGCGCGTTCTCGATGCCCTGGCAGGCCCGCAGCAGCTCGCGCGGCGCCAGCGTGGTGCGGGCCAGCACCACGGCGTTGAGGAAGTCCGGCTGGTCAGGTCCGCCGACGGCCGCGGTGCGCGCCAGCGGGGACACGCGCGCGACCTCCAGGCCCGTGACACGGGTGAGCTCGTGCACGGCCGCGCGCAGCGTGTCGACCACCGGCCCGAGGTTGCCGCCGAGGGCGAGCACCACGTCGACGGGTGCAGCCGGCCGCTCGTCGAGCTGGTCGAGCACGATCTCGCCCTCGACCACGTCCTCGTCCTCCTCGCCCACCGGTGCGTCAGCCGCACCGGGCACGGGCCCGATGACCGCCTCCGCCTCGCGGTAGGGCTCGGCCGCCGGCAGCCGCGTGCGGTCCCGCCGGATCGACACGGCGACGTCGTCGAACGGCACCTCGATGGGCGCCTTCGGCTTGTGCACCGTGACGTCGACCGCGTGCACGGTGGGGTTGGCGAGCACGGTGGCGGCGATCCGCTCGGCCACCGTCTCGATGAGGCCGACCGGCTCGCCCGCCAGGACGGCATGCACGCGGCGCGCCACGACCCCGTAGTCGACGGTCCGGGCGAGGTCGTCGCCGGCCGCCGCGCGGCGCGTGTCGACGTGCAGCACCACGTCGGCGACGAAGGGCTGGCCCTCGTCCCGCTCGGACTGGTGCACGCCGTGGAACCCCGTCGCCCGGATCCCCCGCAGGGTGATCCGGTCGAACCGCCTGCCCTGCTCGTCGACCACGGGCCCGTCAGTCACTGGCCGCACCTCCCGCCGCAGGCGCCCCGTCGCGCCCCACCGTCCTGTCGGTGCCGATCCTGCCGCCTGCACGGTGCCATGCGGTAGCCACCCGCACCGCGTCGGCCGTGCCGCGCACGTCGTGGACCCGGACCGCCCAGGCACCGGCCGCCGCCACCAGGACGCTGACCGCATGCGTCGCACCGTCGCGCGCCAGCGGTGGCGCCGGCGTGTCGTCCGCCGGCGCGAGCAGGTGCCCGAGGAACCGCTTGCGGCTGGCGCCGACGAGCACCGGGAAGCCGTCGTGGACGAGCTCGGGCAGCCGCGCCAGCAGCGGCCAGTTGCTGGCGCCCGCCTTGGCGAAGCCGAGGCCCGGGTCGAGCACCACCTGCTCGTCGCGGACGCCGGCCGCCCGCAGCGCCGCCACGCGGTCCGCGAGCTCGCGGCGGACGTCGGTCACCACGTCGTCGTACACGTCGTTGGCGTCCATGACGTCGGCGTGCCCACGCCAGTGCATCGCGACGTACGCCGCGCCGGACGCCGCCACCAGCGGGTACATCCCCCCGTCGGCCAGGCCGCCCGAGACGTCGTTGACCAGCAGCGCCCCGGCGTCCAGGGCCCGGCCGGCGACGAGCGCCCGGGTGGTGTCGACCGACACCGCCGCACCGGCCCGCGCGAGCGCGGTCACCACCGGGATGACGCGGCGCAGCTCCTCCTCGACCGGCACCCGCAGCGCCCCGGGGCGCGTCGACTCGCCGCCGACGTCGAGGATGTCGGCTCCCTCGTTCATGAGCGCGCGACCGTGCGCCACGGCCGCGGTCGGCTCGAACCAGCGCCCACCGTCCGAGAACGAGTCCGGCGTCACGTTGACGACCCCCATGACGAGGGTGCGCTCACCGTCCCCCAGGTGGGTCAGCCCCACCGGCCCCGTCACCACGGGCAGCCCGTCAGCGACCGAGCACGAGGCTCATCGCCTCGGCCCGGGTGGCGGCGTCGCGCATCTGGCCGCGCACGGCGCTCGTCACGGTGCGCGAGCCCGGCTTGCGCACCCCCCGCATCGACATGCACAGGTGCTCGCACTCGACGACGACGAGCACGCCGCTCGGCTTGAGCACGTCGAGGAGCGCATCCGCGATCTGCGTGGTGAGGCGCTCCTGCACCTGCGGCCGCCGCGCGTACACGTCGACCAGCCGGGCGAGCTTCGACAGCCCGGTGATGCGGCCGTCCGCCCCGGGGATGTAGCCCACGTGCGCGACGCCGTGGAACGGCACCAGGTGGTGCTCGCAGGTCGAGAACACCTCGATGTCCCGCACCAGCACCATCTCCTGGTGCCCCAGGTCGAACGTGGTCGTCAGCACGTCCTTGGGCTCCATGAACAGGCCGGCGAACATCTCCCGGTAGGCCCGGGCGACCCGGGCGGGCGTGTCCCGCAGACCTTCGCGCTGCGGATCCTCCCCGATGGCGTACAGCAGCTCGCGGACGGCGGCCTCCGCACGCGCGGCGTCGTACGCGCGCACCGCGCGGCCGTCGCCGGACACCGGCCCGATGACCGACACCGGCTCGTCTGCCGCGGTCACGTCACGCCTGCTCGGCGCCGGCGTCGATGGACTCGTCGACCTTCTGACGCGGCTGGCCGTCCTGGACCTCGACGTGACCGTGGCCGTTGCCGTCCAGCAGCGCCTGCTCCGCCGGCGTGAGCACCGGGCCGGCACCGACCGCGCGCTCCTCGCTCGACAGCCACACCTCGCGCTCGGGCTGCTTGCGGACCCCCTGGAAGATCGTCGCGAGCTCCTCGGCGTTCAGGGTCTCCTTGTCCAGCAGCGCCAGCACCAGCCGGTCGAGGATGTCGCGGTTCTCCGACAGGATCTGCCAGGCCTCGTCGTGCGCGCGCTCGACGAGGGCACGCACCTCGACGTCGATCTCGGAGGCGACGTCCTCGGAGTAGTCGCGCTGGTGGCCGACGTCCCGGCCGAGGAAGACCTCGCTGGACTCCTGGCCGAGCTTGACCGCTCCGAGCGTCGCGCTCATGCCGAACTGGGTGACCATCTTCCGCGCGGTCGAGGTCGCCTTCTCGATGTCGTTGCTCGCACCCGTCGAGGGGTCGTGGAAGACGAGCTCCTCGGCGACGCGGCCGCCCATCGCGTACGCGAGCTGGTCGAGCAGCTCGTTGCGCGTCACCGAGTACTTGTCCTCCAGCGGCATGACCATGGTGTAGCCGAGCGCCCGGCCGCGCGGCAGGATCGTCACCTTCGTCACGGGATCCGTGTAGCGCAGCGCCGCCGCCGTCAGGGCGTGGCCGCCCTCGTGGTAGGCGGTCATCTTCTTGTCCTTGTCGCTCATCACGCGCGTGCGCTTCTGCGGCCCGGCGACGACGCGGTCGATGGCCTCGTCGAGCATCCGGTCGTCGATGACGCGGCCGTTGGTGCGCGCGGTGAGCAGCGCGGCCTCGTTGAGCACGTTGGCGAGGTCGGCGCCGGTGAAGCCGGGGGTCCGGCGGGCCACGGCCGTGAGGTCGACGGCCGGGGCCATCGGCTTGCCCTTGGCGTGGACGTTGAGGATCTTCTCGCGGCCCTTGAGGTCCGGCGGGTCCACCGCGACCTGCCGGTCGAACCGGCCGGGGCGCAGCAGCGCCGGGTCGAGGATGTCCGGCCGGTTGGTGGCGGCGATCATGATGACGTTCGCCTTGACGTCGAAGCCGTCCATCTCGACCAGCATCTGGTTGAGGGTCTGCTCCCGCTCGTCGTGCCCGCCGCCGAGACCCGCACCGCGGTGCCGGCCGACGGCGTCGATCTCGTCGACGAAGATGATCGCCGGCGCGTTCTGCTTGGCCTGGTCGAAGAGGTCACGCACCCGGCTGGCGCCGACGCCGACGAACATCTCGACGAAGTCCGAGCCGGAGATCGAGTAGAACGGCACGCCGGCCTCGCCGGCCACCGCCCGTGCCAGCAGCGTCTTGCCGGTGCCGGGCGGGCCGTACAGCAGCACACCCTTGGGGATCTTGGCGCCCACGGCCTGGAACTTCGCCGGCTCGGAGAGGAACTCTTTGATCTCCTCCAGCTCCTCGACCGCCTCGTCGACCCCCGCGACGTCGTCGAACGTCACCTGCGGCGACTCCTTGTTGACGAGCTTGGCGCGCGACTTGCCGAAGCTCATCACGCGGTTGCCGCCGCCCTGCATGTTCGACATGAGGAACCAGAAGGCGCCGAGGATGAGGACGAAGGGCAGCAGCAGGCCGAGCAGGCTGGACCACCACGACGTCTGCGGGTTGATCTCGTTGAACCCCTTGGCCGGGTTCGCCGCGGTCACCGCCTGGACGATGCCCGGGCCCTGCGGCGTGACGTAGAAGAACTGGACCTGCTTGCCGTAGTCGTGACCGGCCTTGGTGAAGTCCTGGGTCAGCGTCATGTCGACGCGCTGCACCCCGTCAGTGATCTTCACCTGGTCGACGGTGCCGCCCTTGAGCAGGGCGAGGCCGTCCGACGTGTCGATCGTCTGGGTCGAGGGCACGCGCAACGTGCTGAACGCGAGCAGGATCAACACGATGGCGAGGACCACCCAGAGGATCGGTCCACGTGCGAAGCGCTTGAAGTTCATGGGCGACCGGGGCCAGGCCCCTCATCCTCCTGTGTCAGGGAAGCTGGCCTCGACGGTACACGGACTTCTCAGGCGTTCCCTTGGTGTTCGCCAAGGGCTCACCACCTCCGCACGGCGCCGACCGCAGCGCGCGCGGCGTCAGCTCGCGTAGACGTGCGGCGCGAGGGTGCCGACGAACGGCAGGTTCCGGTACCGCTCGGCGTAGTCCAGGCCGTAGCCGACGACGAACTCGGGCGGGATGTCGAAGCCGACGTACTTCACGTCGACCTCCACCTTGGCCGCCTCCGGCTTGCGCAGCAGCGTGGCGACCTCGACGCTCGCCGGCCCGCGGGAGCGCAGGTTCGACAGCAGCCACGACAGCGTCAGGCCCGAGTCGACGATGTCCTCGACGATGAGCACGTGCCGCCCGATGAGGTCGGTGTCGAGGTCCTTGAGGATCCGCACCACGCCGCTGGACTTGGTGCCGGAGCCGTACGACGACACCGCCATCCAGTCCATCTGGATCGGGGTGTGCAGCCGGCGCGCGAGGTCGGCCATCACCATGACCGCGCCCTTGAGCACGCCGACGAGCAAGATCTCCTCACCCTGGTGGTCGGCGTCGATCTGCGCCGCCATCTCGTCGAGCCGGGCGTGGAGCTGCTCCTGCGAGAGGAGCACCCGTTCGAGGTCCGAGCCCATGTCTGCGGCGTCCACCTGTGTCCTGCCTACTCCCGTGTCGTCCCCCGCTGCAGGAAGAGCCTGCCACACCGGCGGACGGCTTCCAGCGCGCCCGGCAGCGCCACCGGGCCCTGCCCGTGCCAGTCGACCAGCAGCGCGTCGAGCGCGAGCACGTGCGCGCGACCGAGCGCCCCCGGCGCCGCCCCCGCAGCCACGGCCGCCGCGCGCAGGGCCGCCCGGCGCAGCCCGGCCGGGGCCCCGGCCAGCTCGGCGACGTCCCACCCCCGCCCGTCCGCCACCGCCCCCGCGGCCGCCGACGGCAGCGCCGCGGCCCGCTCCAGCAGGCCGGCGGCGAGCTCGTCGAGGGCGTCCGCCTGCTCCCGCGCCAGCTCCGCCGTGCGCGCCAGCGCGGCGGGGACGCCGGGGCCCAGGACCGCGTCGAGCAGCGGCATGAGCTCGCCGCGCACGCGCGAGCGGACGTTGTCGCCGGCGGTGTTCGTCGGGTCGTGCCACGGATCGAGCCCCTGCGCGGAACACGCGTCGAGCGTCTCGGCCCGCGTGACGCGCAGCAGCGGCCGGCGGAGCCGTCCGCGCGCGGGCGCCATCCCGGCCAGCGAGCGTGGACCGGAGCCCCGCGCCAGGCCGAGCAGCACCGTCTCGGCCTGGTCGTCGCGCGTGTGCCCCAGCAGCACCGCCGCGGCGCCGGCCTCGTCCGCGGCCGCGGCCAGCGCCGCGTAGCGGGCGTCGCGCGCCGCGGCCTCCGGGCCGCCCTGGCCGGTCACCGCCACCCGCCGTACGACGACGGGCGCGAGGCCCAGCGCTCGGCAGGCAGCCGCCGCCCGGGCCGCGACCTCGTCGGACCCCGGCTGCAGGCCGTGGTCGACGACGACCGCGCCCGCCCGCAGGCCGGCGCGCGGCGCGACGAACGCCGTCGCGGCGGCCAGCGCGAGGGAGTCCGGGCCGCCGGAGCAGGCGACGAGCACGAGCGAGCCCGCCGGCAGGTCCGCGAGCGCGTGACGCACGGCGCCCCGGACGGCGGCGACGGCCGGTGCGGGGCCCGTCACGGACGGACGCGCGCGACCCACAGCGAGGGGTCGGCGATCTCGGCCGGCGTCGGCAGCGACTGCGGCGACTGCCACACGGCGTCGAACCCGGCACCGGCCCGGGCCCGCACGGCACGCACGAACGCCGCGCCGTCGCGGTACTGCGCCAGCTTGAGGTCCATCCCCAGCAGACGCCGCGCCAGCCCGGCCGGGCCGCCCGAGGCGGCGGCCTGTTCGCGACGGGCCTCGAACCGCTGCCGGATGGTCGTCACGGAGCCCACCACCGCCGGCCCCACCTCGTCCATGGTCACGTCGGCGTGGCCCTCCAGGAGCGCCATCACCGCGCCGACCTCGTCGAACACGGCCCGCTGCGGACCCGACAGCAGGCCGAGCAGCCCGCCGCCGTCCCGCCCCGACACCGCCCGTGCCACGGCCCCGACCACGGTGCCGAGGTCGCCGGTGCCGAACACCTTGTCCGGCCCGAGGTCGCGCAACAGCTCCTCCATGCGCCCCCGCAGGTGACCTGCCAGCCACGGCGCGACGGCGAACTGGAGGGCGTGCGTCTGCTCGTGCAGCGCCACCCAGAGGCGGAAGTCCGGGCCGTCCACGTCGAGCCGGCGCGCCACCTCCAGGACGTTGGGCGCGACGAGCAGCAGCCGGCCCTCGGCACCGCCGAACGGGTCGAACTGGCCCAGCACGCGCCCCGCGAGCAGCGCCAGCGCGCCGCCGACCTGCAGGCCTGCGGTGGCCCGCGTCGCAGGCGTCACGCGCCCCGCCGTGGCCGTCAACGGTGCCGTCAGCGCGGCCAGCGACTGGGTGTTGGCCGCCGCCCATCCGGCACGGTCGACGACCCGCACCGGCACCGGCCACCGGGTGCCGGCGGCGGGCTGCAGCCCGGTCACCGCGACCACCTCGTCGGCGGCCCGGGTCGCCGCCACGCGCAGCTCGCCGACGAGGCCGGCCAGCTCGTCGTAAGGCGCGGTGGGCCCCGGCGGCGCGAGCCGTGCCGCGACCGTGGCCGCGAACGCCCAGTCCACCGGGGCCGTGCCGTCGTCGCGAGCAGCCATGCCCGCCACCGTAACCGACCGGCGGGCGCCGGCTACCGGCAGCCGCAGCCGACCAGGCCCTCGACGAACGCGTCGATGGCGCGCAGCGGCGCCTCCTGGCCCGCCGCGCCGGTGGCGTCGGCCATGATCGCGAACACCAGCTGGCGGCCGTCGGCGGTGATCAGCGTGCCGGCCAGGCTCGTCACGCTGGGCAGGCTGCCGGTCTTGGCGCGGACGTCGCCGGCGGCGGCGCCCGTGGTGAAGCGGTTGTCGAGCGTGCCCGTGAGCCCGCCGATCGGCACGCCCTCGGCGATGTCGCGCAGCGTCGGGTGCTTCGGGTCCTGCGTCGCACGGAGCACGGCGACCAGCGTGCGCGGCGTGATCCCCGTCGCGGCGTCCAGGCCGGAGCAGTCGGCCAGGTGGTCGCCGGCCGTGGAGATGCCGAGGGTGTCGATGGTGTGCAGCACCGCCTGGGTGGCGCCGTCGAACGAGGCCGGCAGTCCCTCGGCCACCGCGACGAGCCGGCCGAGCACCTCGGCGATGGTGTTGTCCGAGGTGGTCAGCGTGTATCGGACGACGTCCGCGAGCGGCGCCGACTCGACCTTCCCGAGGAGCTGGGCGCCCGCCGGTGCGGTGCCACGCGTCGGCGCGCCGACCACGGTGATGCCGTCCTCGGCGAGCCGCTGCGCGAAGACCTTGCCGGCGCTGAGCGCCGGGTCGGCGAACCGCGGCACGTACTCGCCGGCCCGGATCTTGCCGATGTTCACCGCCAGCGGCGTCACCGGTGCCACGTAGCCGAGGTTGATTTCGGACGAGGTCCAGCCCGGTGCGACCGTCGGACCCGAGAAGAGCGTGTCGTCCACGCGCAGCCGCACCTTCGTCGTGCCGCGCAGCGTGAGGTTCTTGGCCACCTGGGCGGCGAGGTCCGCCATCCCGGCGTGCCCGACGACGGCCGTGGGGTCACCCGCGCCGGCCGCGAGCATCATGTCGCCGCCGCCGACGAGCGCGATCTCGTCGCCGGCGGCGCCCATGCGCACCGTGGTCGGCAGCGTGGTCTGCGGGTCGAGGGTGTCCAGCGCGGCGGCGGCGGTGAGCAGCTTGGCCGTGGAGGCGGGCACGCGGGCCTCGTCGGGCAGGTGCGTGGCCAGCACCTCGCCGGTGAGGCGGTCGGCGACGACGACACCCGTGGTCGGTCCGAGCGCGGGGCTGGCCACGAGCGCGTCGACCTTGCTCTGGACCACGCCGGCCGCCGGCATCGGGGCGTTCGGGTCGGGCGCCTTGAGCGCGGCCGTCGCGGCGGCCTTGGCGGCCACCAGACCGGGTGCGGTGGGGAACGGCAGCGCCGTGGGCGGCGGAGCCGAGAGCGTCAGCCCGCCAGGCACCAGGTCGTACGCGTCGCCGACGAGATAGGCGCCTGCGGCGAGCACCACCACGAGCAGCCCGGTGCCGACGACCTTGCTCGTCCAGCTCATCTCACCCCGCGTGCTCGTCGGCCGGCGCCGGCCGGCGGCGGTGGAGGCGCCGCCGTGCGTCACACTACTGTCAGACCATCGGCACGCACCGGGCCGTCACGGCGTGCCGCCCGCCGCCGGCTGACGCCCGGCCCGGTGACGGAGAGGGAGAAACGTGGAGTTCGACGTCACGATCGAGATCCCCAAGGGGCAGCGCAACAAGTACGAGGTCGACCATGCCACCGGTCGGATCCGTCTTGACCGCATGCTGTTCACGTCCACCCGGTACCCGGACGACTACGGCTTCATCGAGGGAACGCTGGGTGAGGACGGCGACCCGCTCGACGCCCTGGTGCTCCTCGAGGAGCCGACGTTCCCCGGCTGCCTGATCCGCTGCCGCGCGCTCGGCATGTTCCGTATGCGCGACGAGAACGGCGGCGACGACAAGGTGCTCTGCGTGCCGACCGGCGACCAGCGCGCGGCGTGGCGCCAGGACATCGACGACGTCTCCGACTTCCACCGGCTGGAGATCCAGCACTTCTTCGAGGTCTACAAGGACCTCGAGCCGGGCAAGTCGGTGGAGGGCGCCCACTGGGTGGGCCGCGCAGAGGCCGAGGCCGAGATCGAGCGCTCCCGCCAGCGCGCCATCGACGCCGGCTACACCACCCACTGACCCACCGCCCCCTCCCACACCCCCTCCTCCCCTCCTCCCCCGCCGCCTCTCCCGCTGCGTCCGAGCCTTCGCGAGTTCCTACCACCCATCTCTCGGACGTTGTGATCCCTTGACCCGCTGCGTCCGAGCCTTCGGCGGCTCGGGCTGCCGATGGCTCGGACGTGCGCGAGGCGACGGGCGGGCTGTGGACGGGCCGGCCGCCTCACACCCTGGGCGGGCGGCGCACAGGGCGGCCCGCCGCTCGCGCCACCCTCGCCGCATGGTGGACGCACGGGCGGGTCGACAGGCACGGCGACGACGAGCGATCGGAGCCGCCGCGCCGCAGTCCGGACTGCTGACGACGTCCCAGCTCCAGATGCTGGGCGTCACGCGGGGCGCCGTCCGCGCCGAGCTCGCCGCCGGGCGCTGGGTGGTGCGGGCGCACAAGACCGTCGGCGTCGACCCGTCGAACGCCTCCCCGGACGAGCGTCTCTGGGCCGCCGTCCTGGCGTGCTCACCGCGCGCGCGGGCCGTCGGCTCCTGCACCGCGGCCCTCGGCGGGCTGACGTCGCTGCTCGTGGCCGGCCTGACCGGCATCTCCGGGGACGGACTCGTCCACATCGCCGCCCCGAAGTCGTCCCGACCGTTGCCCGCCCCGGCCGGTGTACGCATCCACGAGACGCGCCGATGGTGCGCAGAAGACGTCGTCGGCCAGCCCGTGCCCCGCGTCCGCACTCCCGTGGCCGCGGTGCAGGCCGCGCTGTGGGCACGCACGGACCGGGAGGCTGCGCTGTTCCTCGTCGCACCGGTGCAGCAGCGCCTGACCAGCGCAGACGCCGTGCGGGCGGCCATCGAGCGCATCCGCCGCGACCGTCGTCGGGCACTGCTCCGAGCGGTGGCCGACGAGCTCGTCGACGGCGTCCGGTCGCTCAACGAGCTGGACTTCGCGCGGCTCTGCCGACGGCGCGGGCTCCCGGAGCCGGGGCGGCAGGTCGTCGTGCGCACGACGACGGGCCGCGCCTACCTCGACGTGCGATGGCATCGGTGGCGGGTCGTCGTGGAGATCGACGGCGTGGGGCACCTCGACACGGACCGCTGGCTCGACGACACCGTCCGTCACAACGAGATCGCGCTCACCGGCGACACGGTGCTTCGCGTGCCGAGCCTCGGCCTGCGGCTCGACCCGGATCGCTACCTCGATCTCGTCGAGCGCGCGCTTCGCCGGGGAGGTTGGCGCCCCGCCCCGTCCTGACGTCCGAGCGTTCCCGTCCCGCCGTCCCCGCGTTCCCTCCCGCCGTCCGAGTGTTCCCGCGCCGACGGAGCGTTCTCGTCTCGACGTCCGAGCGTTCGGTAGCCCCAGCGCGCACTCTCTCGGACGCAACAGGCCGGCCACACACAGCGTCCGAGGCTTCGGCAGCCCCACGTGCCATTGGCTCGGACGCTAGGTCGAGGAGGAGGGCGGAGCGGCGGGCTATGGGGCTGGGGGCTAGGGGCTAGGGGCTAGGGGCTAGGGGCGGCCGGCGTAGGGCATGGTGCCGTACCAGCGCATCGCGGTGACCCGGAGCGGCACGCCCGGGCGGGCCGCTTCGACCATCTGGCCGTTCCCGACCCACATCGCCACGTGGTACACCGCGTTGGGGTCGGTGGGGTCGTCCGACCAGAACACCAGGTCGCCGGGGCGCATGTCTGCGTAGGGGATCTTGAGCACCTGCTTGTACTGGTCCGCGGCCGTGCGGTTGATGAAGACGCCTGCCTGCCGCCACGCCCAGGACGTCAGCCCGGAGCAGTCGTAGGAGTCAGGGCCCACACCACCCCACGCGTAGGACTTGCCCACCTGCGACTCGGCGAACGCGACGGCCGCGGCACCCTGAGCCGCGGTGCCCACCGAGCGCCCCGTGCCCAGCCCGTAGGCGCCGCCCGACGAGCCGGTTCCGCTGTCCGCGGTGGAGCCCGTGCCGCTCGTGGTGCCCGACGAACCGCCGGGGCCGGCGCCGGTACCGGTACCGGTCACGGCGCCACCACCGCCGGTTGCCGTTCCGGTGCCGGTGCCCGCCGGGGTGCCGGTGCCCGCGCCAGCCGTGGTCCCGGTGCCAGCTGCCGTCCCGGTGCCAGCCGCGGCCCCGGTGCCAGCGTCACGACCGGTACCGGTGCCGGTCGTGGCGCCCGTGCCCGCCGCCGCGCCGCCGGTCGCGCCCGCGCCGACCGCCGTGCCGCCGCCCGCCGCCCCGGCGCTGGTGGTGACGACCGTGCCCGCGCCGGCCGCCGGTGTCGCAAGCCGTGCGGCTTTCGCCGCATCCTCTTGACGCTGACGGTTCTGCGCGTCGATCGAGTCCTGCCGGGCCTGCTCGACCGAGACGCTGGTCTGCTGGGCGGCGGCGAGCTGGGTGATGAGGGTCTGGCGTTGGGCCGTGGCGGACGCAACTTGGGCGGTGGCCGCCGTCTGAGCCTGCTGCGCCGCCTGCAGCGCCGCCTGCGCCGCGGCCTGCTTGGTCGTCGCCAGCGACGCGGCGGTCTCGGCGCGCTGGTGCAGCGTCTGCGCGACGAGCTGTGCCGCGCGGTAGGACTGCACGGTGTCGTCGGCCTTGCCCGTGAGCCGCGACAGGTCCTCGGTGCGCTGCGCGACGTCCTGGAACCCGTTCGCGGACAGGAGTGCCTCGATCGCATCGATCGAGCCGCCGGAGCGCGCCATCTCGCGCGCGTAGGCCATCAGCGTCTGCCGGGCGGTCTCGGCGTCCGCGTCCGCCTGCTGCGAGCGTGTCGCCGCGTCGGCAGCCGCCTGCTGGGCGTCCTGCGCCACGGAGAGCGCCTGCGCGTACGCCTCGCCGGCCTTCTCGACGGTGATCCGCGCGTCCCCGGCGACCGCCGCGAGCTGGGCGAGCCGCACCTCCATCGCCGCGACGTCGCTGGACGCGGACTGCACGGCGGCCTGTGCGCGCTGCACGTCCTGCGCGCTCGGCGCGGTGGCAGACGGGTCCGGTGCCGGGTTCGGAGCCGCGACGGCCGACGAGAGCGGGGAGCCGACGAGCAGCGCGCCGCACAGCGCGGTGGCGACGAGCGCGCGCCGCGGGCGGGTGGGCAGGGTCACGGATGGCAGGACGAGGTAGCGCCGACCAACCCCCGCAGGCGGCCGGGGGTCGTCGGGAGCGCGATCGGAGCGAGCCACGACAAGGCACGCTACCTGCGCAAATCCCAGAAGTGAACTCCAGTAACACAAGCAACATGAGTCACAGCGATGTCATTCAGGACGGATCGGACAGACCGCCCCGACGGCTCGTCCCGGCCCCTTCGCCACGGCCCCGGGCCGCCGACCTCTCGTCGCCCGGGGACCTCGTCGACCGGCCGGCCACGAACCTCGCCGCGGGTCGAACCACCGCGCCGTCCCACCCGCTCACCTCGCCGGCCCGAGCTCGACCGGGCGCCGGCCCGGCCGCCGGAACACGGCGACGTCGGCCTCGACCGGCGCGCCCGCCGCGACCACCTGGAACGCCCGGCCCGTACCGACGCAGCGCGCGCGGCGGTCCTGAGTGCCGACGCCTTCGACGAGCACCGTACCGGCCAGCCGCAGCGACCAGTGCCAGCGGTGCTCGGCCGTCAGACGGACGCCGAGCTCGAGGCTGTCCGCGTCCGCGAGCACCCGCGCCAGCCCGGCGCGTGCGGACTGCGCCGTCGGGTAGCTCTCGGCAGAGCGGGCCAAGCCGCGCCTGTTGGCGCTGAGCAGGCGCCACCAGACGCCGTCCTCGCCCCAGAAGCGATACAGCTGGAACACGGGCGCCACGGGGCGGCCACCGTCCTTCCCGGTCCACGGTGCGTCCGTACCGATGGAACCGGAAGCCGGCGCCGTTGTCGGCGAACCGGGCGCAACGTGAGGACGAACACCCGGCGACGAGCGGGTGGCCCGGGGCGCGCGGGGACGCAGCCGGCCAGGGCACACACGGGACGTCGGCGGCCGGAGGGCGCGCGGGGACGCCGGCGGCCCGGGGTCCGAGGCCCACCCGGACGAGGTCTCCGATGGGTGCGGGATCCCCGACGAGGGAGCCGCGGACGGTCGCCGGACGGCGTCGCCGCGACCACAGCTTCCCGGATCGTGAGACGCCCATGTCGCCCACCGGATCCGGGCGGTTACGCTCCATCCATGTTCACCTGCCGAATGTGTCGCTGACCGCGCACGTTCGGCTGTGCCCGCGGGCCGGTCGCGCCCGCTGAGGCGCTCCGCCTGCACCGAGCCTGGGCTCGACGTGCGCCACACCTCCCCACCCCCGCGGGTCGGTCGTCGGCTGCACGCCTTCCTCGTCCTCGCGGGATCCGCCCCCGCCCGAACGACCCGAAGCGAGCAGACCGATGAGCAACGAGAGCTGGAACTTCGAGACCCGCCAGATCCACGCCGGCCAGGTGCCCGACCCCACCACAGGGGCGCGCGCGCTGCCGATCTACCAGACGACGTCCTACGTCTTCGACTCCGCGCAGCAAGCGGCCGACCGGTTCGCCCTCAAGGACCTCGGCCCCATCTACACGCGCATCGGCAACCCCACGCAGGAGGTCGTCGAGAACCGCATCGCCTCGCTCGAGGGCGGCGTCGGCGCGCTGCTCGTCTCCTCCGGGCAGGCGGCGGCGACGCTGGCCATCCTCAACGTGGCCCAGGCCGGCGACCACGTGGTCTCCAGCGCCTCGCTCTACGGCGGCACCTACAACCTGTTCCACTACACGCTCGCCAAGCTGGGCATCGAGACGACGTTCGTCAACGACCCGCACGACCCCGACCAGTGGCGGGCGGCGATCCGCCCCAACACCAAGGTGTTCTACGGCGAGACGATCCCCAACCCGAAGTCCGACGTGCTCGACATCGAGACGGTCGCGGGCATCGCGCACGAGTTCGGGGCGCCGCTCATCGTGGACAACACGGTGGCCACCCCGTACCTCATCAACCCCATCCAGTGGGGCGCGGACGTCGTCGTGCACTCCGCGACGAAGTACCTGGGCGGCCACGGCTCGGCCATCGGCGGCGTGATCGTCGACGCCGGGAGCTTCGACTACGCGCAGTACCCGGACCGGTTCCCCGGCTTCAACGAGCCCGACCCGTCCTACCACGGCCTGGTCATCGCGGAGGCGCTCGGCGTCGGCTCGCCGTTCGGCGCCAACCTCTCCTACATCCTCAAGGCGCGCATCCAGCTGCTGCGCGACCTCGGCGCGGCGATCTCGCCGTTCAACGCCTGGCTCATCGAGCAGGGCATCGAGACGCTGTCGCTGCGGCTCGAGCGGCACGTCGCCAACGCCCAGCGGGTCGCGGAGTGGCTCGCCGCGCGCGACGACGTGACGACCGTGCACTACGCCGGCCTGGAGTCCAGCCCCTACCACGCCAACCAGCTGAAGTACGCGCCACGCGGGGCCGGCGCGGTGCTGGCGTTCGAGCTGCCGGGCGGCACCGAGGCCGGGCAGGCGTTCGTCTCGGCGCTGGAGCTGCACTCGAACGTCGCCAACATCGGCGACGTCCGCTCGCTCGTCATCCACCCGGCCTCGACCACCCACTCGCAGCTGACGCCCGAGGAGCAGGCGCTGTCCGGCGTGACGCCCGGGCTCGTGCGGCTCGCGGTCGGCATCGAGCACATCGACGACATCCTCGCCGACCTCGAGGCGGGCTTCCGCGCCGCCAAGGGCGCCTGAGACAGGTGCCCACTCCCGTGACCGACGGCACGCCGACCCCGTCCTCGGACCGCTCCTCCTCACGGTCCGAGGCGGGGGCGGCGCGCCCCGGCGCGCCCCTCTCCCGGCTGCCCCTGACCCAGCGCCCGCCGGTGCCCGCTTCCGGCGCCTGGCGCGAGGGCGACCCGGTGGGACACCGGCGGTTCGCCTCGCTAGGGCCGCTGGAGCTGGAGGGCGGCGGCCGGCTGCCGTCGGTGACGCTCGCCTACGAGACCTGGGGCACGCTCGCCGCCGACGGCTCCAACGCCGTGCTGGTGCTGCACGCCCTCACGGGCGACTCCCATGTCACGGGTCCGGCCGGCCCCGGTCACCCCACGCCGGGGTGGTGGTCGTCGCTCGTCGGACCGGGCGCCCCGATCGACACCGACCGCTGGTTCGTCGTCGCCCCCAACGTCCTCGGCGGGTGCCAGGGCTCCACCGGACCGTCGTCGGTCGCCGCCGACGGCCGGCCCTGGGGCTCACGCTTCCCGTTGCTGACGGTGCGCGACCAGGTGGCGGCCGAGATCGCGCTGGCCGACGAGCTGGGCATCTCCCGCTGGGCGCTCGTCATCGGCGGCTCCATGGGCGGGCACCGGGTGCTGGAGTGGGCGGCGTCCGCACCCGAGCGGGTGAGCGCGGTGGCGGTGATCGCGTCCACGGCGCAGACCTCGGGCGACCAGATCGCGTCGTTCCACACGCAGATCGGTGCCGTGCAGTCGGACTCGTGCTTCCACGGCGGCGACTACTACGACGAGCCCGACGGTTTCGGCCCGCACGTCGGGCTCGGCATCGCACGGCAGATCGCGCACCAGACGTACCGCTCGGCGCTCGAGCTCGACGAGCGGTTCGGGCGGGTCCCGCAGGGCGAGGAGGAGCCGCTCGCCGGGGGTCGGTTCGCCGTGCAGTCGTACCTGGACCACCACGGGGACAAGCTGACGCGGCGCTTCGACGCCAACACCTACGTGGTGCTCAACCAGGCGATGATCACGCACGACCTCGGTCGCGACCGCGGCGGTGTCGAGGCGGCGCTGGCGTCGATCACGGCGCGGGCACTGGTGGTGGCGGTGGACTCCGACCGACTCTTCCTGCCCGAGCAGTCCGAGCGGATCGCCCGGGGCATCCCCGGCGCCGGGCCCGTGCGGTACGTGCACTCCCCGTACGGTCACGACGGCTTCCTCATCGAGGAGGAGCAGGTGGGGGCGCTCGTGGCCGACTTCCTGGCCGACGAGGTCGGCACCGCCTGAGGCAGACGGGTGAATGCGGGCGGCGGTCTGGACCGGGATCGGCGCCGCATGCGGCGGGCGGGTGAACGCCGAAGGCCGCTTCGCCCGTTCGGGTGATCGGCGGGCGTCAGTGTTGATAACCCGCACGTCGTCGCGGCCGGCTGTGCCATGGTGCGCCGGTGTCCCGGCGTACGACGACGGCGACGGTCACCCTCGTGGCAGCGAGCGTCCTGATGGCGATCGCGTCCGCGTGCTCCGCGCCGACACCCTCCGTGCAGACGACTCCGCCCGTGGCGTCGTCACCCGCTGCGCTCGCCGCTCCGAGCCCGGCGCTCCCCTCGACGCCCTCGCCCACCTGGCCGCCCCGGATGGCGCCGCCGACCCCGCCGCCGGAGATGTCCCGCGACGACGAGGCCGGCGCGATCGCGGCGGCGACGTACTTCCTGACACAGCTGTACCCGTACACCGTGACCAACCACGACAGTTCAGAATGGCTCAGGATGAGCCATTCGATGTGCATCTACTGCCACACAATTGCAGATGCGGTTGCGACAGAACAGGGTGACCATGCGAAGACAGTGCCCGGCGAGATTTCAATTGATGCCATACGCTCCGAGACGCTCAGTCCGCTCAGTCGGGGTGTGAAAATAGACGTACGCGTCGGCACATCGACGAAGCGATCGCAAGATGGCACCCTGCTGAGCCAGTTGCCCGCAGGGCGGGCAACCATGGCCGTCGTCACCGTCTGGCAGGTTGACCGCTGGCTGATTCGAGGCGTGGACGTCCTCCCGTTCGGAGCAGGTCAATGATGTCTCGCAGCATCCGATCGGGCCACGCCCTCTTGCCCGTTCCACTTGTCCTCATTTTCGGAACGCCGGATCCGGCGCAAGACGACCCGATCAACTTCCTTACAGGAGCACATGACGGCTACGTTGAAATCGAAGCAGATTCGCGCTTGGGGTCTTCGGAATCTGCATCGATTTCAGCAGTCAGTGCAGCCCACCAGCAGCGGATGCGCGCGCCGATCTGCCCGCTCGGGCCCCATGCGGCCGGCCCGCAGCTTCCCTGCCCGGGCGACCCCGTCGAACCGCTCCCGGAGTGCGGCGATGCCGCCACGCTGCCGCCGCTGTGGGAGGCCGCCGTCCCCGACGCGGTCGTGACCCCGTGGCGGCTCGTGGGACCAGCGGTGTGCGCCACCCCCGCCGACATCACCCCCGCCATGGTGCTGTCCGCGTTCCGTCGGCTCCCGCTGGCTCCGAGCCCGCTCGTCGTGCAGCCGGACCGCGGGTGGGTGCTGGTGAACAAGCCGACCGTGGTGCACGCGGAGGGTGGTCCGCAGACGGTGGTGACGACGATCCTCGGCACCGCCGTCACCGTCACCGCGACCCCGGTCAGCTATGCGTGGGACTTCGGCGACGGCGCGACGCTGAGCACCACGGATCCCGGCCGGCCCTGGCCGGACGGGACGCTGGCCCACGCGTACACCCGACTCGGCGGCTACCGGCTGACCTTGACCACCACCTGGTCCGCCACCTACACCGTCGCCGCGGACCCGGCGGTGCACATGGTCCCGGGCACCGCGACGACGACGTCCGCGACCCCGCTCGAGGTGCGCGAGCGGCGCTCCCACCTGGTGGGCAGCACGTGCACCGAGGACCCCGGCGCACCCGGCTGCTGACGCCCCGCGCGCCGCACGCCCGGCCCCGTCCGGCGACCGCCCCCTGCCGTGTCGCCCCCCGGGGCTAGGTTGACCCCGTGCTCGCCGCGTACGCCGCCCGGACCTCGCACGACGACCCGCTGTCCGCACTGGAGGTCGGCGACGTCCCCGCCCCGCCGGAACGCGCCGGCTGGACCACCGTCAGCGTGCGCGCCGCCACGCTGAACCACCATGACCTCTGGTCGTTGCGCGGCGTCGGCCTGCCGGACAGCCGCCTGCCGATGGTCCTCGGCTGCGACGCCGCAGGCGTGACCGACGACGGCCGCGAGGTGATCGTGCACGCGGTGGTCGGCGGCCCGGGCGCTCCGGCCGGTCAGGCCGTGGCGCCCGACGAGCCGCGCAGCATCCTCTCCGAGCGCTACCCCGGGACGCTGGCCGAACGGGTGGCCGTCCCGACGGCGAACCTCGTCGCCAAGCCTGCCGCGCTGACGTGGGAGCACGCCGCCTGCCTGCCCACCGCCTACCTCACCGCGTACCGTGCCCTGTTCCGTTCCGGGCACGCGCAGCCCGGGCAGCGGGTGCTGGTGCAGGGCGCCGGGGGCGGGTTCGCCACCGCCGCGGTGGTCCTCGGCGCCGCGGCCGGCCTGGACGTCACGGTCACCAGCGGCCACCCCGCGAAGCGGGAACGCGCGCTCGCGCTGGGCGCCACGGCAGCCGTGGAGACCGGCGCCGCGGTGCCGCGCGTCGACCTCGTCCTGGAGTCGGTGGGCGCCGCCACGTGGCGCCACTCCATGCGGTCCGTGCGGCCGGGGGGCACCGTCGTCGTCGTCGGCGCCACCAGCGGTGACCCGTCCGCCCTGGAGGTGACGCGGCTCTTCTTCCAGGAGATCACCGTGGCGGGCGCCACCATGGGCTCGCGCGACGAGCTGGCGCAGCTGGCCGCGTTCGTCGAGCGCGCCGGGATCGAGCCGCCGTTGGACTCCTCGTACGCCCTGGCCGAGGCCCGGAACGCCTTCGCACGGCTCGCGGGAGGCGCGGTCTTCGGCAAGGTCGTCGTCCGGCCATGAGCTCGTGGCGACCCGACGTCCTCGGCGAGCCGTTCGAGGCGCGCACGCTCCACCTGGCCGACGACGACGAAGGCCCCGTCGTGGCCACGCTCGTCCGTCACCACCCGCCCACCGAGGAACCGCTGCGCGCCGCCCGCGTGGTGCTCTACGTCCACGGCTGGTCCGACTACTTCTTCCAGCGCGAGCTCGCCGAGTACTGGCACTCGCGCGGCGCCGCCTTCTACGCGCTCGACCTGCGCAAGTACGGCCGTAGCCTGCGGGACGGCCAGACGCCCGGCTACGTCCAGGACCTGCGGACGTACGACGAGGACCTGGACGCCGCCCTCGCGGTCATCCGCTCCGCGCACGGCGCCGCAGCCCGGCTGCTCGTCATGGGCCACTCCACCGGTGGCCTCGTCACGGTGCTCTGGGCCGACCGCCGGCCGGGCGACGTCGCCGCGATGGTCCTCAACAGCCCCTGGCTCGAGCTGCAGGGGTCGTCGGTGCTGCGGCACGTGTCCGGCCCGGCGATCCGACAGCTGGCGAGCTTCCAGCCCAAGGCCGCGCTGCCGAACATCGACCCCGGCTTCTACGCGCGCAGCAACCGTGTGGAGCACGGCGGCGAGTGGGAGTACGACGAGGCATGGCGACCGGTGCCGTCGTTCCCGGTCCGTGCCGGCTGGCTGCGGGCGATCACCGCCGGGCACGCCACGGTCGCCCGCGGCCTGCACGTCGAGGCGCCCATCCTCACGCTGGCCTCGGCCCGCAGCATCATCTCCCCGCGCTGGTCGGAGGAGATGCGCTCGGCAGACATCGTCCTGGACGTCGACCTCATCGCCCGCCGGTCCGTCCAGCTGGGACCCGTGGTGACCGTGGTGCGGATCGCCGGCGGCCTGCACGACCTGTCCTTGTCGGCGCCGCCGGTGCGGGCACGGTTCTACGCGGAGATCGACCGCTGGCTCGCGGGCTACGGGTGGGGCTGAGCCTCAGCGCCCGGTGACCTCGGCCAGCGTCAGCCCGCCGTCGCCGAGCCGCCACATCCGCCAGCCGTCCACCACGCCCTCGCTGTGCGCGGCGCGGGCCGCGGCGAGGTCGGGATCCGCGAACAGGGCACCGTCCGCGAGCTGGATGAGCCCGTCGGGTCGCAGCGTCGCCTCCAGCCGCTGGCCGCGGCGCACGCGCAGCCAGACGAGCGGCGCCGGCGCCCGCAGCGTCGCGGCCAGCTGCGCCAGCTCCGGCAGCGCCGCGCTCGTCGTGAGGTAGCCGAAGCCGCCCGGCAACGACACCGGCGACACCGTCGGTGCACCGTCGAGGAACGGCTGCGGGCCGTCACCGGCCGTCGGCCAGGGTGCCGCGGTCGCGGACGTCGTCCAGGGCGGCGGCGAGGTCTCGGACGCCGTCCGGGGTGGTGCGGTCTCGCGGCCGCCGAACGGTGTCGCCGTGGCGCGCGACGTCAGCGGCGAGGTGGTGCGGTCCGGCCGTGGCGGGGCCGTGACGAGCGCCGCCAACGTGGACGCCGCCGGCCGCGTCGCGGGGGCGACAGGGCGCTCGAGGGTGGCCGCGGGGCGACCCGAGGCGGCGCCCGGACGGCCGAAGGAGGGGCGGCCGGGGATCGTCGGGGGCTGCGTCGGGATGAACGGCGGCTCCGGTCGCTCGTCGTCCAGCGGGACCGGCACCGGCACGCCGCCGGAGTGCGCGCCCTGCACCAGGCGCAACGACGTCGGCTCGGCCGGCCGGCGCGCCGCCTCGTACTCCGCGAGCGGCGACACGTCCAGGAGGCGGCGCCCGTCCGGACCGCGCACCACACCCACCTGGATCACGGTGACCGGCCAGCCGGGGCCACGCACGGCGGCCAGCGTGTCGACGGACTCGGCGGCGACCTCCGAGCAGAGCAGCACCAGGCGGGTGCCGTGCCGCAGCTCTGCCGGGCGCGCGAACGGGACCTGGTCGCGGAACGCCGCGTAGTCCGCGGCGAACCGGTCCGGGCTCGGGTGGTACGCGCGCGCGACGTCCGACGTGGTCAGGCGCGCGGCGGCGCCGGCGTGCCTGAGGGCGTCGACGATGGCGACGTCGTCCACCACCTGGGCGACCTCGACGATGACGGGACGGCCCGTGACGTCCAGCGCCAGCAGCTCGGGGACGTCGGCGTGCTCCGGCATCGACGAGCGGGACCGGACGGGAAAGAGGGGTTCGCCGACGACGGCAGGCAGGTGCTCGCTCAGCAGGGTGCGGACCTCGCCGAGGAAGACCCCGGCGAGCGGCTGCATCGGCTGCACAAGGCGCGGCCGACCGCCATCGGGTTCGAAGATCGGCATCCCCGTGGTCCTTCCGCGGCGCGCCTGGGCTACGCGCCGCCCATACCTTCCCATAAGGGACGAGTCGTCCCCGGGAACCTCGCGTGACGGACAAGGTGTGTCCACGCCCCGGGACGAACGGCCCGGACCGGGGCGGACGCCTGCGGACGGCGGGGCACCGCAGCCCGCTCGTCGGACGGCCGCCGACGGCGCCGACCGGCCGGCCGGTCAGTCCGTCGCGAGCAACCGCTCGACGCGGTCGACCTTGGCCGTCAGCTCGCCGGTGTGCCCGGGACGGATGTCCGCCTTGAGGACGAGCGAGACACGGCCGGCGCCGCGGCCGGCCGCCTCGGTGGCCCGGCGCACCACGTCCATCACCTCGTCCCACTCCCCCTCGATCGTCGTGAACATGGCATCGGTGCGGTTCGGCAGCCCGGACTCACGCACGACGCGCACGGCATCGGCGACGGCCTGGGACACGGACTCACCGACACCCATCGGGGACACGGAGAAGGCGACGAGCATGCGACCAGCGTCGCACCACCCGGACGCGGCGCACCACCGGCGGCCAGCCGCCCGCGTCAACCGGCCAGGTGGGACGCCAGCAGCTGCGCGAGGTGCACCCCGTGGACGCCGGCGAGCTGCTCCGCCTGCGTGCGGCACGAGTAGCCGTCGGCGAGGTAGACGTCGCCCGGCCCCGCCGCCCGCAACGCCGGCAGCAGCGCGTGCTCGGCCACGGCGACCGACACGTCGTAGTGCCCGGCCTCCATGCCGAACGAACCGGCCAGGCCGCAGCAGCCGGCGAGCGTGGAGAAGCTGGCCCCGGCCGCCGCCAGCAGCCGCTGGTCCGGCCCGAACCCCATGACGGCGTGGTGGTGGCAGTGCGGCTGCACCACGGCGGTGACGTCGGACAGGTCCGGCACCGTCCAGCGGTCGCCCGGCCCCACCGGCGCCGGCGCCGTGAGCAGCTCGGCGAGCGTGCGGGTCGCGCCGGCGACGGCGACCGCGCGCGGGTCGTCGGGCAGCAGGTCGAGCAGGTCCGAGCGCAGCACGGCGGTGCAGCTGGGCTCCAGCCCGACGATCGGGATGCCGTTGACCGCGAACGGGCCGAGCACCTCGAGCAGGTGGCGCAGCCGGTCCTTGGCGCCGTCCAGCTGTCCGGTGGTGATCCAAGTGAGGCCGCAGCAGGCGCCGTGGTCCGGGACGAGCACCTCGTAGCCGGCGGCCCGCAGCACCCGCACGGCCGCCACGGGGACGTCCGGCGAGAGCGTGTCGTTGAACGAGTCGGTCCACAGCAGCACTGGCGGGCGGGCCGTGGCGGCGGTGCCGGCCGGTGCCGCGGGGGCCGCGTGCGGCCCGGGGCGGGCGGCGACGGTGACCTCGTCGTGCGCGCGCGCCCAGGCCCGGAACGGACGACGAGCGAACCGCACCATGCTCCGGCGCGGGTCCATGCCACCGGCCCGCAGCACGAGCCGCGCCACGCCGCGCACCGACAGGACCGCGTTCGCCAGGGCTGCCATGCCTGGCACGGCCGTCACCAGCCGGGTCCACCGGGGCAGCCAGCCGAGCGCGTAGTGGCTGACCGGCCGCAACCGGCCCCGGTAGGTACGGTGCAGCACCTCCGACTTGTACCGAGCCATGTCGACGCCCGCCGGGCAGTCCGACGAGCACGCCTTGCACGCCAGGCACAGGTCGAGCGACTCCCGGACCTCCGGTGCGCCCCAGCCGGTCGAGACCAGCTCGCCGTTGGCCATCTCCTGCAGCACGCGTGCACGGCCGCGGGTCGAGTCCTTCTCGTCGTGCGTCGCCAGGTAGCTGGGGCACATGAACCCGCCGGACGCCGAGTCGTCGGCCCGGCACTTGGCGACGCCCACGCACCGGTGCACCGCGGTGGTGAGGTCGCCGTGGTCCTCGCCGAACGCGAACCCGACCGCGCCCAGCCGGTGTGCGGCCGGCCGGCGCAGGTCGGCGTCGAGCGGCCGGGGCCGCACCAGCACACCGGGGTTGAGCAGGTCATGCGGGTCCAGCAGGTCCTTGACCGCGGCGAACAGCTCGAGCACCGGCTGCGGGTACATCACCGGCAGCAGCTCGGAGCGCGCCCGGCCGTCGCCGTGCTCGCCGGACAACGACCCACCGTGCGAGGCGACGAGGTGCGCGGCGTCGGTCATGAACGAGCGCAGCGCCGCGCCGTCGTGCTCCAGCGGCACGTCCAGCCGCAGGTGCACGCAGCCGTCCCCGAAGTGCCCGTACGCCATGCCGTCGACGCGGTGCGCGGCCATGAGCGACGACAGCTCCCGCAGGTACGCCCCGAGCCGCTCCGGCGGCACCGCGGAGTCCTCGAAACCCGGCCACGCCTGCTCGTTGGCGTGCGTGCGGCCGGCCAGGCCCGCGCCGTCGGCGCGCACGCTCCACAGCCGCGTCGCCTCCGGACCGGGCGGGTAGACGCGCACCGCGGTGGTGCCGGCGTCGGCGGCGAGCGCCCGCGCGGCCGCCGTGGCCTCGTCGACCGTCGCGCCGCCCATCTCGACGAACAGCCAGCCGCCGCCGTCGGGCAGGGTGGGCACGGCGCTCGCACCCCGGGCCCGGCGCACCACGTCGACCAGTCGCGCGTCCATGCCCTCGACCGCCAGCGGGTGGTGGACCAGCAGCCCGGGCACCGCGTCGGCCGCGGCCGCCATGTCCGGGTAGCCGAGCACGACGAGCACCGGAGCGGCCGCCGCCGGCACCAGCCGCAGCGTGGCACCCAGCACCGTGACGAGCGTCCCCTCGGAGCCGACCAACGCCTTGGCGAGGTCGGTGCCGCGCTCCGGCAGCAGGTGCTCCAGCTGGTAGCCGGACACCTGGCGACCGAACCGGCCCAGCTCCGTGCGGACGGTGGCCCGGTGGGCACCGATCAGGGCCTCCAGGCCCGGTACCGCGGCCAGCGACCCGGCGCCGGCGGTGAACCGGCGCCCGGTCCCGTCCACCACGTCCAGCGCGAGCACGTTCGCCGAGGTGCGGCCGTAGGCCACGGCGTGCGGACCGCAGGCGTCGTTGCCGATCATCCCGCCGAGGGTGGCGCGGGTCCACGTCGAGGGGTCCGGACCGAACCGCAGCCCGTGCGGCGCCGCGGCGGTCTGCAGCGCCGCCATGACGGCGCCCGGCTCCACGATCGCCGTCCCGGCCTCGGGGTCGAGCGAGACGATGCGGTTGACGTGACGCGAGAAGTCGAGCACGACGCCGGGGCCGATCGCGTTGCCCGCCACCGACGTGCCGGCGCCCCGCGACGTCAGCGGCACGCCGGCGGCGCGGGCCACCTCGAGCGCCGCCAGCACGTCGTCGACGTCCCGCGGGAACACGACGACCTGCGGCACGACGCGGTAGTTCGAGGCGTCCGTGGAGTACTCCGCCCGGCGCCGGCTCGACGCGTCGACCTCGCCGCGCACGGCCGACCGCAGCTCGCCGACGAGGTCGCTGACCAGGCCCGTGGCCGGAGGTGCCATGCGCGGCAGTGTCTCACCGCGCCGCCGACGGCCGTCGGGACGTCCATGCCCCGTGCGAGGTGCCCGGCGCGAGCGCGTCGGCGTGGGCCGGACGGGGCCGCCGACCACCCGGCCGGTGGCACGCGTCAGCGCGCGAAGGGGCAGCCGTGGCAGCCCAGCGGCTTGTCGGGGCCGGTGGGACAGCCGGTGCGGCAGGGCGAGCCGCCGGCGGAGCGGACGACGAGCCCGAGGCGCTCCGCGTGCTCCAGCACGAGCGCGACCACCTCGTCGTCCACCCCCAGCCGGGCGGCGATCCGGTCGGCGGTGAGCCCGGCGTCGGTGGCCCGCAGCACCTCGGCGAACACGGAGCCCGGCGCGGGCGGCGCCGGCCGGGCCGGTCGCACGGTGCCGTGCCCAGCGCGAGCGGCGGTGGCAGGGACGGTGAGAGGGACGGTGAGAGGCGCGGCGAGAGGGGCGGCGAGCGGCGCGGTGCGGGGGGTCACAGCAGCCGCCCCAGCTGGAAGGCTGCGACGGCCAGCACCCACGCCAGCACTAGCTGGGCGCCCACCGCCGCCGCGGTCCACCGGCGCCCGAAGAGCCGGGCCTGCTCGGCCATCGTCGCCACGCACGGCGTGTAGGCCAGCACGAACACCATGAAGGCGAACGCCGCCGCACCGGCGGCGCCGCCCGAGGTCCGGTCGAACGTCGCGCGCAGCTGCGCGCCGAGGTCACCGGGACGCGACGGGTCGGCCGGCTCGGCGACCGCGAAGGACTGCGCCATCGACCCGACGACGACCTCCTTGGCGACGAACCCGGTCATCAGCGCGGACGTCGCGTGCCAGTCCCCGAACCCTGCGGGCGTGAACACCGGCGCGATGCCGTCGGCCAGCCGGCCGTACACGGAGTCGCCGACCGGGACGTCGGCGATCGCGTGACCGCCCGTCGCCGGCACCGCCATGAGCACCCACACCACCGCGAGCGTCGCGACGATGATCGACCCGGCCTTGTGGACGAACGACCACACCCGCACCCACGCGGACGTGCCGATGGCGCGCAGCCGGGGCCGCTGATAGGCGGGCAGCGCGACGACGAACGGCTCGCGCTGCAGGTCCCGGAACGCGGTGCGCCGCAGCAGCAGCCCGACGCCCACCACCAGCAGCGCGCTCAGCACGTACAGGGCGAACACCGCCGTGCCGGCGTCGTGCGGGAAGAACACCGCGGCGAGCATGAGGTACACCGTCAGCCGCGCCGTGCAGCTGGTCAGCGGGATGAGCAGGCCGGTGAGCAGGCGCTGGCGGGAGTGCGGCAGCGTGCGGGTGGCCGCCAGCGCGGGCACGTTGCAGCCGAACCCGACGACGAGCGGCAGCACCGCGCGTCCGTCCAGACCGAGCCGCCGCATCGCGCGGTCGGCGACGAACGCGGCCCGCGCCAGGTAGCCCGAGTCCTCGAGCAACGCGACCGCGACGAACATGATCGCGATGAGCGGCGCGAACGACAGCACCGTCGCCACGCCCGCGAGCACGCCGCCCACGACGAAGCCGCCGACCCAGACCGGCGCCCCGGACAGCCAGCCGCGCACCAGTCCGCCGAACCATCCCTCGACCGCGCCGTTCACGGCGTTCATCAGGGGCGCCGCCGCCACGGTCACCAGCTGGAACACCGCCCACATGACGGCGAGCAGCACCGGGATGCCGACCGCCGGCCGCAGCAGCACGGAGTCGACCCGGTCGGACCACGTGCGGTGCACCCGGCCCGCGGTGGCGTCCGACGAGCCCGGCTCGACCGCCGCCAGCACGCGCTCCACCCAGGCGAACAGCGCCTCGGCCTCGGCCAGCCGGGCGTCGTCGGGCTCGGCCGCGACCGGTGCGACCGGCGGGTCGACGCCCGGGACGCGCGCCGCCGCCGGGCCCGCGGCGATCGCGCCGCGCACCGCGCGGGCCAGGTCACCGATCCCCTGCCCGGTCCGCGGGTCGACGCCCACCACCGGCACCCCGAGCGCGGCCGCGAGAGCGGCGGCATCGATCGCGATGCCCCGGTCGGCGGCCACGTCCCGCATGGTGAGGGCGACGACGACCGGCGTGCCGGCCCGCGCCACCTGCCCGACGAGGTAGAGCGAGCGTGCGACCGCGGTGGCGTCGACCATCGCGACCACCAGGTCGACGTCGCCGACGGCGCCCCGGCCGGCGACCGCGTCGGCGGTGACCTGCTCGTCCGGCGTCCGGGCGAGCAGCGAGTAGGCACCCGGCAGGTCGACGAGCTCGACCTCGGCCGCCCGCCAGGCGCCGGCGGCCAGCTCGACCGTGGTGCCCGGCGCGTTGACGACGTGCTGACGCGCGCCGGTCGCGGCGTTGAAGAGCGTCGACTTGCCGACGTTCGGCGCGCCGACGAGCGCCACGGTGACCCGGGCCCCGGCCGCGAGGGCGACCGCCCCGGCCGGCGCCGGCTCGTGACAGCTCATACCGCGACCGCCGCGACCGACGACCGGTCGTGCCCGGCGAGCCCGGCGGACCGGGCCGGCTCGACCTGCTCGACCGCGATGAGCGTGCACGTCTGCGCGTCGAGCGCGAACCGTTCGGCACCCAGCGCGAGCACGCGGCCCTGCCGGCCGCCGTCATGGACGACCTCGACGAGCGCACCGGGCCGGATGCCCAGCTCGCGCAGCCGCAGGCCGGTGCCCGGCTCGACGTGGAGCCCGACGATCCGGGCACGCACGCCTGCGCCGCAGCAGCTGAGGTCCATGCGACCGACGCTAAAGGTGAGGGTTGCCTACCCTCACCGGACCTAGGTCCCCCTGAGCCGTCGCGCGGTTCAGGCGAGCGCCGCGTCCAGGGTGATCGTCGTGCCCGTCAACGCCTTCGACACCGGGCACGTCTCCTTGGCGGCCTGCGCCTGCGCGAGGAAGCCGGCCTCGTCGAGACCGTCCACCTCGCCGCGGACCGTCAGGGCGATGCCCGAGATCGCGAAGCCGCCCGCCGGGTCGGGCCGGAGCGTGACGTCGGCCGTCACCTCCAGCGCGCGGGGCGTGCCACCGGCCTGGGCGACGAGCGCGGACAGCTGCATCGCGTAGCACGACGAGTGCGCGGCGGCGATGAGCTCCTCGGGGCTCGTCATGCCGCCGGCGTCGTCGGCGGTGCGGCGCGGGAACGAGACGCCGAACCGCCCGGCGCGCGAGCTGAGCAGGTCGACCTCCCCGCCACCCTCGTTGAGCGTTCCGGTCCAGTCGGTGCGTGCGCTGCGGGTAGCCATGACCGCCTCCTGCGGGAAAGGGATGGTCACACGCTAGGCGGGTCCGGCCGCCTGCGCGCGCTCGAGGTGGCCGGCGACCACGTGCGACGGCGCGCCGGCCTCGCCGAGCGTGCTCGCGGCACGGATGTGCAGGCGCCGGCGCGTCCCCTCGTCGAGCCCGGCGTACAGCGCGGTGCGCACCAGGTCGTGGCGGAACACCAGCCGGTCGCCCCGCGCCGCCACGATCCCGGCCGCCAGCGCGTGACGCAGCGTGCGCCAGCAGTCGGTGAGCGGCTGGGCCGCGAGCGCCGCCAGGTCGGGCACCACGAACGACGGCCCCAGCACGGCCGCCTGCGACAGCAGCACCAGCACGTCGGGATCGAGGTCGGCGAGGTGGGCGCGCGCCGCGTCGTCGAGCTCGTCCTGCCAGTCGACGCCGTGGAGGTCCACCACGCCGTCCTCGCGCCGGCGCAGCGCGCCCGCGTGCCGCGCGGCCTGCACCACCGCGGTGACCAGCCGGGGGTTGCCGCCGGCGGTGGACAGCACGCCGCGCAGCAGCGGGCCCACCGGGTGCCCGACGAGCTGCTCGGCCAGCTCGACCGTGGCGGCGGGCGTCAGGGGGCGCAGTTCGACGTTGCGGGCGCCGGCCCGGACCCAGGCGACCACCATCCGTTGCACGGCGTCGCGGTGGGGCACCGGCCGTTCCGTGAGGACGAGCAGCATGCCCGGGACCGGGCCGGCGTGGGCGTACCGGGTGAGCACGTCGAGGCAGGCGTCGTCGGCGAGGTGCACGTCGTCGAGCACCACGGCGCGCGGGTGCGGGGCCGGCCCGTCGAGCAGCCCGTCCACCTGCGCCGCCGTCGGCCCGGGGAAGGGCAGCACGACGAGGTCGACGTCGAGCACGTCCGCGCCGTGGGCGAGCGCCTCGACGAGCCGGGTCCGGCCGATGCCCGCCTCGCCCTCGAGGAGCACCACCGTGCCCTCGCGCACGGTGGTGGCCGCCAGCAGCCGGTCCAGGTCGTCGAGCTCCGCGCCGCGCCCTACCAGGGGGAAGGGCTGCCCCGCTTCGACCGGTTCGTCCACAATCGGTGATGGTAGAGGTCGGCACGCGAGAACCGGCTCAACCCACGTGCTCCCACGACGGCTCGTGCCCGCACCCGGTGGGGAGCGCCCACGCCGGGTGGCGCCGGCCGACGGTCGGGCGGTGCGGAGATCCCGTGCCCGTCGCGTCACGGCCGCGTGACGCGATCGGGCGGGTCACGGGCGGTAGCCTCTCGCCGTGCCCGACGCCTCCACCTCTACGAGGACCCGCGAGGGACTCGACGACCTCTACGACATCGCGCGTCTGGCAGACCGTCTCGGCGTCGAGCACGCGACCATCCGGGTGTGGCTCTCCCGCAAGGTGCCGTGGCTGCCGCCGCCTGACGGACGGCTCAACGGCGGTGCCGTCTGGCGCGCCGAGACGCTGACCGGGCTGGAGGACCGCCGCCGCCCCGGACGGCCGGGTCCCAAGCCGCGCGCGGACGTCACCATGCCCATCGGCCCGGCGGCGGGCGGCATGTCGATGCTTCGGGCCCCTGCGCTCGCGCCGGAGGGCGGCGAGTAGCGGTGGACCCCGGGCGCGTCGCTGACGTGGCGGCCGCGATGGCCGATCTCGACCGCGCCCGGTTCCTGCCGCCGGAGCAGGCGCCCCACGCGCACGAGGACCGCGCGCTGCCGTTGTTCCACGGGCAGACGGGCTCGCAGCCGAGCACCGTCGCCGAGATGCTGCGGCTGCTCGAGGTGCCCGTCGGCGGCACGGTGCTCGACGTCGGATCGGGTTCCGGCTGGACGACCGCCCTGCTCGCCCGGCTCGTCGGCCCGGCCGGGCGGGTGCTCGGGCTCGAGCTCGACCCCGACCTCGCCGCGTTCGGCGCCGCCCACCTGGCGGCGTGCGACCTGCCCTGGGCGCGGATCGAGGTCGCCGACCCGGACGTGCTCGGCCGTCCCGTCCCGGGCGGCTGGCCTCGCATCCTCGTCTCTGCGGCGGCGCGCCGACTGCCTGCCGGCCTGGTGGCCCAGCTGGCCGAGGATGGTCGCATGGTGATCCCGGTCCGCCGGAGGATGACACTTGTCGTGCGCCACGAGGGGGCCGTGGCGGTCACTGCACACGGGGAGTACGTGTTCGTCCCCCTCGTCACACCCTGACATCTCGCCCAACCCGCCCCTCAGCATCGAGGGGCCACCCGCCGATGGAGCAGACATGGCGACCGAGCGGCTCGACCTGACGCCCGAGGTCCTCTTCGGAGCAGCGGCCCCGGCGGCCCCGGCACGCCGACGTCGCGGCACCGGCTGGCTCTTCGCGTCCGCCGGCCTCGTCGTCGTCGTGGCCGCGGTGCTCGTCGCCCACGCGCTCGCGCCGGGCCCGGCCCAGCCACCGGCGACCCTCACCGCGTTCTCGGTGCCGCAGCGGACCACCGACGTGCTCGACCCCGACGACGCCTCTCGCCTGGTGGTCCAGCCAGGGACCACGCGCCTGCTGGTCCGCACCCCGGACGGCAACCACTACGCCGCGCTGTCGGTGTCCGGAGACCTGTGCCTGCTGCGGGTGCCGGACGGTGACGTGCCGAGCGAGGTCTGCGTGCACGACCGCGTCGGTGCGGACATCACCATCGGCGGGAACGGCGACGGCGGCGGCGGCCAGGTCCGGCTCGTCGCCGACGGCGCGCCGGCGCCCTCCGCGGCCGAGGGCTGGCGTCCGGCCGGCCCCAACGTGTGGCTCCGCGGCTGAGCACGGCGCGCCTCTGCGGTCACCGGCTCAGCGCCGCCACCAGGCGTGTCACGGCACCCGCGGCACCCCAGCGGCCGACGAAGCCGGCGAGCGCGTCCGGGTCCGCGGGCACCGTCGGCAGCCGGTCGTCGACCACCGGCACGGGGGCGTCGCGCACCACACGGACCACGCCGGGCGCGACGTCCAGGTAGCCGGCGGCCTCGGTCAGCCGGCGTCGCTGCGTCGCGGTGAGCCCGGGGTCGGCACGGTCGCGTGCCGCCAGCACCCCGGCCAGGCTGCCGTAGCGCACGACGAGCGCCGCCGCGGTCTTCTCGCCGATGCCCGCGACGCCCGGCAGCCCGTCGCTCGGGTCCCCGCGCAGCACGGCCATGTCGGCGTACTGCGCACCGGTGGCGATGCCGTACCGGCGGGACAGCTCCCGCTGGTCGACCACGACGAGCTCCTTGCCCGGCAGCAGGACCCGCACGCGGGCCTCGTCGTCCACCAGCTGGAAGAGGTCCCGGTCGCCGGACACCACGTCGACCGGCTCCCCGGCCGCCGCGGCGCGCTCGACGAGCGTGCCGATGACGTCGTCAGCCTCGAGCCCGAGCGAGCCGAGCCGCGGGATGCCCAGCGCCGCCAGCACCTCGGCGACGAGCGGCACCTGGGCGCGGAGCGCGGCCGGCACCTCCTCGACCCAGCCGTCGCCCGGCACCTCGCGCGCCACGCGGTGCGCCTTGTAGGACGGGATCGCCGCAACCCGGAAGGCCGGGCGCCAGTCGTCGTCCCATGCCGCGACCAGGCGGTCCGGCCGGAGCTCGGTGACCAGCCGCGTGATGGTGTCGAGCAGCCCGTGCACCGCGTTGACGGGCGTCCCGTCCGGGCCGCGGACCGTGTCCGGGACGCCGTGGAACGCCCGGAAGTACAGGTACGACGTGTCCAGCACCATGAGCGTCACGGCGGGCTCCCCTCGTCCGGGCCGACCGCTCGCGCAGGCCCCGGCCCGGGCTCAGCCTGACATCCCGGCCGCCGCGCGTCACCGCGAGGCGAAGTCCAGGTGGTCGTCGGCGACGGCCACCACGGACCACGTGGCGCCGGTGCTGTCCGTCAGCACGTACGCCGGCACCAGGAGCTGCGCGCCGTCGGGCTGGGAGGTCAGGGCGACGCCGAGCTGCGCCGAGACGATCGTCACGTGACGCACCGGCCATGCGATGGCGGCGCCGGGCTGCGGCGCGGGCGCGACGGTGGGCTGCTGGTGGGGGTTCGCGGTCGCGACCGCGTCCGGGGCCACGGCGACCGAGGACGCCACGCCGGACGACGCCACGCCCGAGGCCGCCGCGCGTGCCGACCCGGTGGCGTACGCGAGGCCTCCGCCGGCGCCGAACCGGGGGTCGTTGAGCCGGTCGACCGCCGCGGCGGGACCGACCAGCGGGTAGGTGCCCAGCGGCACCAGCCGCGCGAGGGTGCCGCTGAGGCCCTGCACGCCGTCGCCCACCAACGAGACGTTCCAGCCCACCCCGGTCAGCCGGCCGTCCACCACCTGCCGGAACGCGACGCCGACCAGCTCCGCCGCGGCCACGCCGGCGGACTTGCCGGTGCTGGTGTCCACCTGCACCTCGGTGCCGGCGGTGTCGACCCCGACGGCCGTCAGCGCGGCACGGGCCCGCGCCACGGCGGCCGCTCCGGTCGGCGTGGCGCCGGCGGTGCACACCGACGGGTCGGCGGGGCGCGGGGCGGTGGTCGTCGCGGGCATCGGCACCGGCTCCGTCGCGCTCGGCGCGCTGGGCGCCGCCGGTGCCGCGGGTGCCACGGCTCCGCCGGGTGCCACGGCACCGCCGTTCGCACCGCCGGCGACCCCGCCGCTCGCCCCGGCGGCGGCCCGGCACAGCCAGGGGCCGCGCGTGGGGTCGTCGTAGGAGAGGTTTCCGGACCCGTCGAGCCGCACGGTGGCGCCGGAGCCGTCGTTCGGCCCGACCACCCACGCACCCCACTCGGCCCGTGGTGCGCCGCTCACCCCGAGCGCGGCGGCCACCCGGGCGGCGTTCGCGGCGGTGGCGACCGACGAGGCGTCGAAGCCCCATGCCGGTGCGCCGCCGGCCGCGGTGGACAGGCCCTGCGCCGTGAACACGGTGCGACCGCCGAACCCGACGATGCCGGGCGCGTTCGGCGACAGGAGTGCGGCGGCGCCCGACGCGGCGCTCCCCGCGGCGGCCCCGGTGGACAGCCCGCCCGCCGCCCCCTCCGGGCCGCCGGTGGCGAGCGAGATCGCCGGCAGGGCATCGCTGGCCGTGGCACCGTCGGCGACCGAGGCACGTCCGGACGCCAGGTACCCGCCGGTGCCGACCACCGCCACGGCGGCGACGGCGGCGGCCATCCGCAGCCACTCGGTCCGCCGCCGACGCCGTGCCGCGACCTGGTCGGCGGCAGCGCCGGACACGCCGCCCAGCGGCACACCCGTCGCCGCCGCGACCACGGCGTGGATGCGCGCGAGGTCCGGCTCGGTGCCGCTGGCGGGGTCGGCCGCACGCAGCCGGTCGAGGGCCTCGTCGTCGGGGGTCATGACGGTCTCCGTCCGTGTGGGGGTGCCGCTGCCCTGTCTGTGTCGTCGGGCCGCCCGGACTTGCAGGGCGCCGCGGCGGACGACGGCCCCTCACGCCGGGCCCGCGGCCTGCCACCGGACGCCGGGCGGGCCTCAGGAGAGCTCGGACCACGCCGCGGCCAGGCGCGCCCGTGCCCGGCTCAGCGCCGCGTCGGCACCGCCGCGGCCGATGCCCAGCACCGCGGCGAGGTCGTCGCCGGCGACCCCCTCCCACGCGTGCAGCAGCACGATCTGCCGGTCGCGCGGCGAGAGCCGGCGCAGCACGTCGCGCACCTGCTCGTCGCGCACCGCGCGGACCGCGGGGTCGTCGTCGGCGGCCTCGTCGGGCACGTCGCCCACCGGGACCGGCCGGCCCTTGCGCCGGTGGTTCGCGACGACGAAGCCGGCCGTGCGGTACAGCCACGCGAGCGGCGCCTCGTCGGGCACGTCGTCGCGGCGCCGCCACGCGACGACGAGCACGTCCGCGGCGAGGTCGTCGGCGTCGTCGACCCCGACACGCCGCACCAGGAACCGGTGCAGCGCGCGGGTGTGCGTGCGGACCAGGTCCTCGAACCACGCGGCGTCGTGCGGCGGGGACCCGGCGGCCGGGACGGACTCGTCGCCCGCGGCCGGCTCAGGCCCGTCGTCGGGCACCACGGTGAGCCTCGGCGCCACGTCAGCTCCCCACCTCGCGCGGCTCGGTCATCACCACTGTGTCGCGGCGGGGTCCGATCTTGCAGCCGCAGCACGCGGACGTGCGGTCTACAGACCTTCCGCGACGGCCGCGGTCGCGTGGAGCCAGGCCTCACGCGTCGCGGGGCGCAGCTTGCGGTAGTCGATCCGTCCGCCGCCGACGAGCTCCGGCTCGTACGGCACCTCGACGACGGTCCTGGTCAGCGCCCCGAAGTGGGTGCGCAGCCGCTTGCGCAGCTCCTTGTCGACCTTCGGTGCCGCGTCGGACAGGATCGTCACGGCGCGGCGCACGGCGTCCTCGTGGCCCCCGGCGCGCAGCGCGTCCAGCGCCCACGCCGCGGACTGGCCGGTGTCCTCACGGACCGTGCTCACCACGACGAGCTGGTCGGCCGCGTCGATGGCCGCACGCCAGTTGGAGGCGCGCATGTTGTTGCCGGTGTCGATGATGAGCACCCGGTAGAACTGCGACAGCAGCCGGTGCAGGTTGCGGAACGACTCGGCGTCGATCGACGCCGCGGAGGCGGCGTCCTCGTCCGACGCGAGCACGTCGAACTGCTCGGTCGGCTGGGTGCGGACGAAGCCGTCGAGGTCGCCGATCCGCACCGTGCCCCGCACCGCCAGCGACGGCATGGACCGCAGCAGGTCCACGGCGGTGCGGTCGTGCAGCGCGGCCGTGGCGCGCCACCCGAGCGTGCCGTGGGTCTCGTTGTTGTCCCACGCCAGCGTGTAGCCGCCGCGCTGCAGCCCGAACGTCGCGGCGAGCAGCATCGTGGCCGTCGTCTTGTGCGCGCCGCCCTTGGGGTTGACGACGACGATGGTGCGCGGACCGTCGAGCGGCCGTCGCACCGCCCGGATGTCGGCACGCTCGCGCCGCTCTGCACGGCCCGGCCCCGGCGCGATGCCGCCGAACGTCATCGCCGCGACGCCGCGACGCCAGCCCCGGCGTGCCGGCTCGCGCCGCTCGGTGCGCCGCGTGGTGACGAGGTCCTCGAGCGTGGGCAGCGGCGCGGTGGCCGCCGACGCCGCGCTGCCGGCGGCGTCACGGAGCGCCGCGGCAGGCGTGCCGGTGACCGTCCCGGCGGCTGCCGTGGTGCCGGCGGTCGCGGCGGGGGAGCCGGCCGCGGCACCGGCGGCGGCGCTGGTGGGC
>JAJYSG010000051.1 GCA_021793675.1 Actinomycetes bacterium
TGCGGCCGTACCACGAGGGCGAGCTGGCCCCGGCGTTCTCCGGCATGGTCCTCGCACCGTGGCCGAACCGGCTGGCCAACGGCATGTACGACTACGAGGGCACCGTGCACCAGGTGCCGGTGAGCGAGCCCTCGCGCATGACGGCGCTGCACGGGCTCGTCACGCACGTGCGGTGGGCCACCGCCGGGCCGTCCGACGACGGCACGTCGATCGAGCTCACCCACACCATCGTGCCGACCACGGGGTACCCCTGGCCGCTGCGGCTCGTCGCGGGCTTCGCGCTCGCCGAGGCCGGGTTGCGGGCCACCATCACCGCCACCAACGGCGGCAGCTCGACCGCCCCCTACGGCGCCGGCGTGCACCCGTGGCTGTCCACCGCCGGGGCCGCGCTCGACGCCTGCACCCTCCGGGTGGACGCCAACCGGCACGTGACGGTCGACAACCGGCTGCTGCCGACGGGCACCGAGCCGGTGTCGAACGGTGTCGACCTGCGGGCTCCCCGGCCCCTGGCGGGCCACGTGTACGACGACGCCTGGACGGACCTGGTGCGCGACGCCGACGGCTTGTCGTGGTTGCTGCTCGGCCGCCCGGACGGGTCCACGGTCGCCATGTGGGCGGACGGCGCCGCCCGCGCGTGGCAGGTGTGCACGGGTGACGAGGTCGACCCCATCGGCCGCACCGCGGTCGCGGCCGAGCCCATGACGTGCGTCGCGGACGCCTTCCGCACGGGCGACGACCTGGTGCACCTGGCACCTGGCGCGTCGCACACCCTCACCTGGGGCCTGCAGCTGCGCTGACGCGCAGCCTGACGTCGGCCAGCCACGGCCGGCGTCAGCGGCCGCCGCAGGTCAGCGGCTCACCCGTACCAGGAGCCGTCCTCCTCGACGCCCTTGACGAACTCCCAGTGCCACGGCTCGTGGGGGCCGCCGCCGCCGTACTGCGCCCAGGACGGGTTCTGGAAGCCGTACAGCGGGCCGTTCTCCTTCAGCCACGCCCAGCGGGCCCCGGAGGTCTCGCGCGAGCAGAAGTCGACCGCCAGGCCCCAGCCGTGGTTGCTGGTGCCGGGCGTCACCGCCAGGCCGCCCTTCTCCGCCTTGACGACGTACTGCTGGGCCAGCGTCCGGTAGCCGGAGGCCAGGCACATGTCGGAGCCGAACTTGGCGACGTAGGCCTCGTTGAGGTTCGCCAGTGCCACCGCGGCGTCGGCCCGCATCTGGGTGTGGCCGTCGAAGAGCGTGCACAGGCTGTCGGCCGGCAGCTCGCCGTTCTTCGTCGCGGGCCGCCGGACGCCGTCGCACCCGGGCAGCACGCTGCGCTCGAGCGAGCGAGACACCCGCTGCACCGACAGCGCGCCGAACGAGGTGGTGGCGCCGGCAGCGGAGAGCAGGGACGCCGGCGCCTGCTGCGACGGCGGCACCGCGGTCAGGGCGTCCACCGTCGAGGGCAGCGCGACGTGTGTCGCGAACGCCAGCGGTATGCCGGCGGAGGCGAGGGCGGACTGCGAGACGGGCAGCACCACGGTGATGCCCGTCAGGGCGGCGAGCACACCGACACGGCCGAGGAGCCGGGCCTTGCCACCGCGGCGCGGCGCGGCGTGCGCCTCCGGCCGCAGCTGGGCGCGCGCGCGACGGGAGGCCGGGGCGGGCTTGTCGCGATGCGACCCCACGACACCTCCGATGCGACCGCGCCGTCGGCCATGGCGCGCGAGAACGATTTCTACCTGCCCCTGGTCACGGAACCATAACGGCCCGTGGCGGCCTTGACCAACCCCCTGGTGAGAGCTCGATGCGCCCAGGTGACGTGTCGGAGCACCCAGGGTCGGCAGGACCCGCCGCGGGCATGGGACCAAAGTCGCATTCCTGCCCGACATCTGCCGCGTCGAGGGGTTCGTCCGACGGCCGTCGCGGCGCCGACGCGTCAGCGACCGCCCGGCAGCTGCCCGCGCTGCATCGCGTCACGGACCTCGCCGACGAGCTCCTCGAGGATGTCCTCGAGGAACACCACGCCGACGGCGTCCCCACCTTCGTCGACCCTGGCCAGGTGGGCGCCGGAGCGTTGCATCGCCGCGAGCGCGTCCTCGACCTCGTCGTCCGGGCCGACGACGGCCAGCTGCCGCACGCGCCAGCCGGGCACCGGCTGGAACCGGGTGACGCCGTCCGCGTAGAGCACGTCCTTGACGTGCAGGTAGCCCACGAGCAGGTCGCCGTCCCGCACCGGCAGCCGGCTGAACCCGGTGCGTCCCACGAGGTGCTCGATCTCGTCGGGCGTCGCCTCCTGGTCGACGCCGACGAGCTGAGCCGCCGGCACCATGACGTCGCGCGCGGTACGGTCGGAGAACTCCAGCGCACCGGACAGCAGGCCCTGCTCGTCGACGATGCGGCCCTCCGCGGCGGAGCGCTCGACGATCGACTGCACCTCCTCGGCCGTGAACGACGAGGCGACCTCGTCCCGCGGCTCGACCCCCACCAGCCGCACCGCGTGGTTCGCGACCCAGTTGAGGGCGGTGATGACCGGGCGGACCAGGCGGCCGAGCCAGACCAGGGGCGGCCCGAACAGCAGCACGGCCCGATCCGGACCGGCGACCGCGAGGTTCTTCGGCACCATCTCGCCGAGCACCACGTGCAGGTACACGACGATGAGCAGCGCGAGGGCGAACGCGACCGGGTGCGTCCACGCGTCGCTCGCCCCGAGGGCGTGCAGCGGCCGGCGCACGAGATCGGCGAGCGCGGGCTCGGCGACGAGGCCCAGGCTCGTCGAGCACACCGTGATGCCCAGCTGCGCGCACGCGAGCATGAGCGAGACGTGCTCCATCGCCCACAGCACGGTGCGCGCCCGCCGGTCCCCCGCCGCCGCGAGCGGCTCGATGGCGCTGCGCCGCGAGGAGATGATCGCGAACTCGGCGCCGACGAAGAACGCGTTGCCCGCCAGGAACACCACGACGAGCCCCAGCGCGGTCCCGGTGCTCATCGCCCCTCACCGGCCCGCCGGACACCGATGCGCTCGACGCGCCGGCCGTCCATCCGTTCCACCTCGAGCCGTACGCCGTCGACCTCGACGACGTCGCCCTCGACGGGGATCCGGCCCAGCGTGGCCATGACGAGGCCGCCCAGCGTCTCGTACGGCCCCTCCTCGGGCACCCGCAGCCCGGTGATCTCCGTGAGCTCGTCGGGACGCAGCACCCCGGGGAAGCCCCACGAGCCGTCGGCCCGGCGCGCGGCCGAGCCGCGGGCGCGGTCGTGCTCGTCGGCCACCTCGCCGACGATCTCCTCGACGACGTCCTCGAGCGTCACCACGCCGGACGTCCCGCCGTACTCGTCGACCACGACGGCCATCTGCGGCCCGCGGCCCCGCAGCTCGACGAGCAACGGTGGCAGGTGGACGGTCTCCGGGACGCGGGGCACCTCGAGCATGAGCGCGGCGGCGGGCACCTCGTCGCGGCGCTCGTAGGGCACCGCCACCGCCCGGCGCAGCGTCACCACCCCGACGATGTCGTCGCTGGACTCGCCGATCACCGGGAACCGCGAGTGCCCGGTGGCCCGTGCGGCGCGCAGCACGTCCGCGGCGGTGTCGTCGCGCCGCACGGTCACCAGGCGCAGCCGGTCGGTCATGACGTCGACCGCGGTGAGCTGGCCGAAGTCCAGCGAGTTGGTCAGCAGGGTGGCCGTCGACACGTCCAGCGTGCCCTGCTCGGCCGAGCGCCGGACCAGCGCGGCGAGCTCGCTCGCCGACCGGGAGCCGGACAGCTGCTCGCGCGGTTCGACGCCGACCCGTCGCAGCAGCCAGTTCGCGCTGCCGTTGAAGGCCGCGATGACCGGCCGGAGCAGAACCGTGAACGTGACCTGGACCGGTGCGATCGCCGTCGCCGTGGCCAGCGGCGACGCGAGCGCGAAGTTCTTGGGGATGAGCTCGCCGGCCAGCATCGAGAAGGCGTTGACCAGCACGAGCGCGATCGCGACCGACAACGCGGTCGCCAGCTCGGCCGGCACCGGGCCGTGCAGCGCGCGCGCCAGCAGCCGGCCCACGGCCGGCTGGGTGGTGTAGCCGAGCAGCACCGTGGTGGCGGTGATGCCCACCTGCGCGCCGGAGAGCTGGGTCGACAGGGTGCGCTGCGCGTGCCGGATGCGGCGGCCCGCGCGGTCGTCGGCGGCGTGCGCCTCGACGGCACCCGGGTCGAGGGTCACGAGCGAGAACTCGCCCGCGACGAACACCGCCGTGCCGGCGGTGAGCAGCACGCCGAACGCGACGAGGAGCCAGTCGGTCAGCACGGGCCACCCGGCGTGGCAGGCGTGTGGCGGTGGACCGAGTGTGTGCCGGCACCGGACCTGCCACCGAAGGGCCGGCGCCGGCGGCTGGATGAGCCGCTCATGGTGCCGCCATCATACGAATCCGCCGGTGGTCCGGCCCGGGCGACCCCGCCGGAGCCGGGTGACTGTGCCACGCTGACGCCATGGCGAACACGCACCAGGCGCCGGGTGTGCCGACGACCTCGGTCCTCGTGGTGGAGGACGAGCCGGCCATCGCCCAGGCGATCGTCCACCGGCTCTCCGCGGAGGGCTGGTCCGTCCGGGCGGTCGGGGACGGGCTCGCGGGCGTGGAGGCGGCGAACGCGCTGCAGCCCGACGCCGTCATCCTCGACGTCATGCTGCCGGGCATCGACGGGCTCGAGGTGTGCCGGCGGATCCAGGCCGAGCGCCCGGTGCCCGTGCTCATGCTCACCGCACGGGACGACGAGACCGACATGCTCGTCGGGCTCGGCGTCGGGGCGGACGACTACATGACGAAGCCGTTCTCGATGCGTGAGCTCGTCGCCCGCACCAAGGCGCTGCTGCGCCGCCAGGAGCGAGCGGCCGCCGCGGCGCACTCCGGCGGCATCCACGAGCCGGAGCCGCCGCTGGTGGTCGGCGACGTCTCGATCGACCGGGCGCAGCGCCGCGTGCTGCGGGGGCACGACGAGGTGCACCTCACCCCCACCGAGTTCGACCTGCTGCTGGCGCTGGCGAGCAACGCCCGCACCGTGCTGACGCGCGAGCGGCTGCTCGCGGACGTCTGGGACTGGGTCGACGCCAGCGGCACCCGGACCGTGGACTCGCACGTCAAGGCGCTGCGGCGGAAGCTCGGCTCGGACCTGATCCGCACGGTCCACGGCGTCGGGTACGCGTTCCAGCCGGCCGACGACGGGGCCGACGCGCCGCACGCCGTCGCGGAGCCGTGACCGCCCCGGCCACCGGCTCCACCCCGGCGGCCGGCGTGCCGCGGCACCGGCGCCCGATGGCGGAGCGGCTGCCGGACATCCGCCCGCTGGACCGCGTCCGCTCGATCAAGGTCAAGCTCGGCATGCTCGTCGCCGCGACCGTGACGCTCGCGGCCTTCGTCACGTGGTGGGGGCTCTACCGGCACCTCGGCCCCACCCGGACCCTGCCGCTGGCGATCGTCGTCTCGCTCGCCGTCACGCAGGTCCTGGCGCGCGGGATGACGTCGCCGCTGCGGGAGATGACGGCGGCGGCGCGTGCCATGGCCGGTGGCGACTACTCCCGGCGGGTGCGCGCGACGAGCCGCGACGAGGTCGGCCAGCTGGCCTCGGCGTTCAACACGATGGCCGACGACCTGCAGCAGGCGGACCGGTTCCGCCGCGAGCTCGTCGCGAACGTGTCGCACGAGCTGCGCACGCCGGTCGCGGCGCTGCAGGCGCAGCTGGAGAACGTCGTGGACGGCGTCGTCGAGCCGGACCCACCCCTCATGCAGGCCGCGCTCGCCCAGACCGAGCGGCTGGGCCGGCTCGTCACGTACCTGCTGGACCTGTCCCGGCTCGAGGCCGGCGACGTGCCGCTGGAGCTGGAGGAGCTGCACCTGCGGGACTTCCTGCAGGAGGCCGTCGACGAGGCGGTGCTCGTCGCCGCGCCGCGCCACGTGCGGTTCGAGGTCACCGTGGAGCCGCCCGACCTCACGGTGCCGGCGGACCCCGAGCGGCTCCACCAGGTGGTGGCGAACCTGCTGCACAACGCGGTGCGCCACTCGCCGGCGGACGACGTCGTGCGGATCGTCGCCCAGCCCGCGGGGCGGTCGGTGCGGCTCGACGTCGTCGACAACGGCCCCGGAATCGCCCCGGCGGACCGGGCGCACGTGTTCGAACGGTTCGTGCGGGGCAACTCCCCCGCCCTCACCGGCCAGGTCTCGACGGGAGGGACCGGTCTGGGGCTGGCGATCGTGCGGTGGGCCGTCGAGCTGCACGGCGGCCGCATCGAGGTGGCCGACACCGACTCGGGCTGCACGATGCGCATCACCCTGCCCCGGGAACGCTCGACGCCGGACCTCGAAATGTGATATCACTTCGATATCCGTCCGAAGGAGTCTGCCGTGCCCGACGCCCTTGCCGTCGAGGTTTCGCACCTGTCCAAGCAGTTCGGTCCCGTGCGGGCCGTCGACGACCTCAGCTTCACCGTCCAGCCGGGGCGGGTCACCGGGTTCCTCGGGCCCAACGGGGCCGGGAAGACGACGACCCTGCGGTGCCTGCTCGGCCTGGTGCGGCCCACGTCCGGCAGCGCGACGATCGGCGGCAAGCCGTACCACGGGCTGACGGCGCCGGGCCGGACCGTCGGCGCCGCCCTCGAGGCCGCCAGCTTCCACCCGGGTCGCACGGCCCTGGACCACCTGCGCGTCTACACGCCGCAGATCGGCGTGCCCGACTCCCGCGCGCGCGAGGTGCTGCACCTCGTCGGCCTCGACGACGCCGCGCACCGCCGGGTCGGCGGCTTCTCGCTGGGCATGCGGCAGCGTCTCGCGCTGGCCACCACGCTGCTCGGCGACCCGCCGGTGCTGCTGCTCGACGAGCCCGCCAACGGGCTCGACCCCGAGGGCATCTCGTGGTTGCGCGGCTTCCTGCGCGCACTGGCCGCCCAGGGGCGGACGGTGCTGATCTCCAGCCATGTGCTGTCGGAGGTGCAGCAGACCGTCGACGACGTGGTGATCATCCAGCACGGCCGGCTCGTGCGGGAGTCCCCGCTCGCCCGGCTCACCGCCGAGTCGCGGCCCCGAGTGCGCGTGGCGTCCCCCGACGGCGACCGGCTGACGGCCCTCGTCGCGCAGCGGCACTGGACCCTGGCGACAACGGCCGAGCCGGTGGCCGCGTCGGCCGGGGTGACCGCGGTCGAGCTGGTCGACGTCGAGCCGGCGGCCGTGGGTGCCGCGGCGTTCGCCGCCGGCCTCGAGCTGCACGAGCTCAGCCGCCTCGACGCGGGCCTCGAGGCGCTGTTCCTCCGGCTGGTCGGCGACGCCGAACCGGCCGCACCGGCGGCACCCCCGGGCGCCACGGGCCGGCCGTTCGTCGGCCCCGTGGCCACCGACGCCCAGGAAGGGGTGAACTGATGCGCGCCGCGCTCGTGGCGGAGTACCGCAAGCTCGTCACCACCCGCATGTGGTGGCTGCTGCTGCTCGTCATGCTCGTCTACATGGCGTTCGTCGCCGCCGTGCTGGCCTGGGCGTTGACCCAGGGCCAGGCCACCACGGGTACGTCGAACCGGCCGGTCACCCTGACGGCCGAGGAGATCGTGCGCGCCGTGTACACGGTGTCGGTGTCGATCGGCTACGTGTTCCCCGTCATCGTGGGTGCGCTCGTCGTGACGGCGGAGTACCGGCACCGGACGCTCACGCCGACACTGCTCGCCGACCCGAGCCGCGACCGGATGGTGACGGCCAAGCTGGTCACCGGTCTCGGCGTGGGGCTGGTCTTCGGGCTGCTCGGCACGATCGTCTCGACCGCGGCCGGGGCCGGCGTGCTGGCCCTGCTGCACAAGCCGACGGGTCTGGACGCCGCCGCCACCTGGCGCACGCTCGGGCTGTCGGTCGTCGCGCTCGGCGTGTGGGCGCTCGTCGGCGTGGCGCTCGGCACCGTCATCACCAACCAGGTCGCCGCGATCGTCGTGCTGCTCGCGTTCACACAGTTCCTCGAGCCGGTGCTGCGGGCCGTGCTCGCGGCGACCTCCTGGGGCAAGGGCATCGGCAAGTTCCTGCCCGGGTCCGCGGGCGAGGCGATCACGGGCGGCAGCTTCTACTCCGCGAGCGGGCTCAGCCAGCTGCTGAGCCACTGGTGGGCCGGCCTGCTGGTGCTGCTCGGCTACGCGGTGGTGCTCGCGGTCGTCGGACGGCTGACGACGCTGCGCCGCGACGTGGCCTGACGCCCGTCGGGAGGGTCGTCGGGACCAAAGGCCCGAAGGTCGTAATCTTGTCATCAAGAGATCCGACGATGGCGCGGTCGACGGCCGTGCTGGAAGCAGGCGAACGTCCCGTGGCGCAGAAGGCCGATCCCGCCTCGCTGCGCGCCGAGTTCGGCGCGAACGAGTGGCTCGTGGACGAGCTGTACGAGCAGTACCAGCACGACCCGTCGAGCGTCGACCC
>JAJYSG010000019.1 GCA_021793675.1 Actinomycetes bacterium
TCTTGAACAGGTGGATCTGCCCGGGCAGCCCCTCGTGCTCGAGGCGTTGCTGGGCGTCCGCCACCAGGCCTTCGAGGATCCGCTCACCGGCCCGGTCGTGGGTCACCAGCTGGCGCCAGTCGTCGCACTCGGCGGTGGCGTACTCCGGGTGCGACCCGACGTCGAGGTAGAGGCGGGAGCCGTTGCGCAGGAAGACGTTCGAGGAGCGTCCCCAGGCGACGACCTTGCGGAACAGGTAGCGCGCGACCTCGTCGGCCGACAGCCCACGGCCGTCACCAGCCGCGCACGTCACGCCGTACTCGGTCTCCAGCCCGAAGATGCGCCGCTCCATGGCCACCCCTCCTTCCCTCACGGGGTCGACGTCTCGCCGCCACCTGCGTCGGGCTCGTCGTCATGCCTCGGTCCACGTTCGGTGCCCACCGCACCCGACACCAGACCTTCCAGCACCACGCCCGTCAGCCGCCGGAACGCACGACGCGCACGCGTGCGGTCGAGCACCGCGACCTCGAGCCCGGTCGGTTCGAGGACGCGCTGCTGGGCAGCCTCCTCCGTCGGGGTGCCGAGAACCCGCACCGCGAGGGCCAGCGCGTCACGCAACGACATGCCGGGCTGCCAACCGTCGCCCAGCACCGACGCCAGCCGCTCGGCCTGGCCGCCCATGACGACCCAGCCGTGCTCGTCGGCCACCGAGCCGTCGTAGGACAGCCGGTAGATCTGGTCGCCCGCGGGATCGTTGCCGACCTCGACCACGACGAGCTCGACCTCGAGCGGCTTGGACTCGGTGGTGAACACCGTGCCGAGCGTCTGGGCGTAGGCGTTGGCCAGACCCCGCGCCGTGACGTCCACCCGGTCGTAGGAGTAGCCCCGCAGGTCGGCGTACCGCACGCCAGCGACCCGCAGGTTCTCGAACTCGTTGTACTTGCCGACCGCGGCGAACGCGATGCGGTCGTAGATCTCCGACACCTTGTGGAGCGCACGCGACGGGTTCTCGGTGGCGAAGAGCACGCCTCCGTCGTACTGCAGCACGACGACCGAACGACCGCGGCTGATGCCCTTGCGCGCGTAGTCGGCGCGGTCCTTCATCAGCTGCTCGGGCGAGACGTAGAACGGCATGCTCATCGACGGTCACCTCCCCGCGCGGCACGGCGCGCAGCCAGCACAGCCGCCGTGGCCGCCGCGAGGTCGTCATCAGGCACCCGCCGGTAGCCCGTGGCGCCGACCGTCGCGACCACCGGGTAGATGGCGCGCTCGGCGTCCGGACCGCCCGTGGCCGAGTCGTCGTCCGCGGCGTCCATGAGCGCCTCGACGGCGACCGCGACGGCCCCGGCCTCGTCGAGCCCCGGCCGCCAGCGCTTCTTCAGCGACCCCCGGGCGAACACCGAGCCCGAGCCGACGGCGTGGTGCTCGTGCTCCTCGTAGCGACCGCCCGTGACGTCGTAGGAGAAGATCCGTCCGGCGCCCTTGTCCAGGTCGTAGCCCCCGAAGAGCGGCACCACCGCCAGGCCTTGCAGCGCCAGCCCCAGCTGGCCGCGGATGATGGTCGCCAGCCGGTTGGCCTTGCCGTCGAGCGACAGCAGCGAGCCCTCGATCTTCTCGTAGTGCTCCAGCTCGAGCTGGAACAGCCGGACGAGCTCGACGGCCAGGCCGGCGGTGCCCGCGATGCCGACGGCCGAGTAGTCGTCGGCCGGGAACACCTTCTCGATGCTGCGGCTGGCGATCATCGAGCCCATGGTGGCCCGGCGGTCCCCGGCCATGACGATCCCGCCGTCGTGCACGAGGGCGACGATCGTCGTCGCCCGGGGCGCGGCCAGCTCCGTCGCGGCCGAGGCGGCCGGCACCGGGCGGTTGCCCGGCAGCAGGTCAGGTGCGTACGACGCGAGGAAGTCGACGAACGAGGCGGTGCCGGGGGCGAAGAACCGCGCTGTGAACGCGTCCGGCAGCCGACCGGAGGGGTTGGCGTCGGTGCGGCTCATCGGGTCTCACTGACCGCCCTTCTGGACGAACCCGCGCACGAACTGCTCCGCGTTCTGCTCGAGCACGTCGTCGATCTCCTCCAGGAGGGCGTCGACCTCGGTGTCGCGGCTCTGCGCAGCCGGCGCGACGGGCACCGGCTCGTCGCCTGCGTCATCGTCGCGGTGTGGCTGGACGTACTCGGTTCCGGCCATGTCGACCTCCTGTCGCTCGCTCCTGATCCCACCCTAGGCCCTCGCACCGACACTTCTCCGGAGCACTCGGGCAGGCCACCGAGCCGCTCGGGGCAGGCCGACCCGGCTCGGCGCGCCGTCGACGATCTGTGCAGAACCCGCGCCACGCCACCACGCGCGCTGCGACGATGCGCGCATGCCGAGCACCGAGGATCCCCTGGCCACCGCCCGATCGCTGCTGCTCGACCGCCAGCGGTGCCCGGGCTGCCGCGCGGTGCTGGCCGGGCCGGTCTGCCCGACCTGCGGGCTGGACCTGCGCGGCCCGCGCGGCGAGGAGCTCTGGCGTGCCTCGGTCGCCTCGGCGGCGGCGCTCGACGCCCGCCAGGAGATGCTGGCCGCCCTGTACCGGGTGGCGCCCCAGCCCTCCGCCGTCCCCCGCGGACCGGTGATGCCGACGCCAGCGGCCGGCCGGCCGATGCCCCCGGCACCGCGCCCCGACGCACCGGTCGGCGCCCCGCGCGCGGTCGTCGCGTCCGCGCCCCGCCGGGCGTGGACGGTGCAGACCGTGCTCCAGGTGCTCGGTGCCGGCCTGCTGGCCGCCGCCTGCATCGTGTTCCTCGTCGTGGCCTGGGGGTCGTTCCCGCTGGCCGTCCGCGCGGGTGTCATCGTGGTGGCCACCGTGCTCGTCTTCGCCCTCGCGTCGTGGCTGCGCGGGCGGGCGTTGCCGCAGGGTGCCGAGGCCGTGGCCGCGCTCGCCGTGGTGCTCCTGCTGCTCGACGCGTGGGCGGCGCGGCGCACCGGGCTGCTCCATGGCGGGCCGGGCTGGGGCTACTGGGCGCTGGCGTTCCTGGTCTGTGCCGGCGCGCTCGCCGGCTGGGGCCGGGTGAGCCGGTTGACCACCGGCCGCGTCGCCGCCGCCGTCCTCTGGCTCGCCGCCCCGGTCCCGCTGGTCGCCTGGCATCCCGCGCCAGGTACCGGGTTCTGGGTCCCACTGCTCGTGGTGGCGGCGGCCGCAGCGCGTTTCGTGCCCCGCAGGGTGACCGGAGACGGCCCGCGCCGCCGGCCCGAGCTCCTGGTGCTCACCACCGGCGGCGTGATGGCCGGGGCGCTCGCCGGCGGATGGGCGCTGGTGCTGGCGACGGTCGACCATCACGGCCCCATGCCGGCGGCCCGCCTGGGCGTGCTGGCCGTGGTCTGCGCCGCGACCGCGCTGCTCGCCCGTCGCACCGACCCCACTGGGTGGGACCGCCCGACGACGCCCGGATGGGCCGTCGCCGCCGGCGTCGCGGCTGCCGCGAGTGCCGCGGCCGCCGGGGCCGGAGCACTTCCGCCGCGCGCCGACGAGCTGTTCACGCTGGCTGCTGCGGCTGCAGCGGCGGCCCTGCTCGCCGCGGTCGTCGGCGCCCTGGGTGCCGTCGACGAGACGGCCGACCGGGCCGTCACCGGGGCGCAGGCGGCCACCGGCGTGCTCGTCGGCACCGCGTCGCTGGCCGTCGCCGTCCTGGTCGCGGAGGCGCTGGCCGCCCCCACGCGGTCCGGGGCCAGCCACCTCGCGGCCGTGTCCGGAGCCGTCGCGGCCGGGGCGCTGGCCGCAGGGGTCACCGGAGCACGACGGGCCTGGCTCGGCGCCACCCGGCTCGGCATCGCACTGGCCGTGACCGCGGTGGTCGCCTTCGGCCTCGCCGTCTCCGTCGCCGGGCCTCGCCCATGGCTGCCCACGCTCACCCTGCTCGCCCTTGCCTCCGCGTTCGTCGCGGTGGACCTGCTCCTGTCACGGACGACCGCGACTGCCGGAAACGGATCGGGTCGGCTCTGGCGGGACGGCGCCCGCGGAGGCTCGGTCGCCGCCGCCGGGCTCGCACTCGGAGCGGCGGCGCCCGATCGCGCCGCCGCCGGCGTGGCACTGGTCGGCCTGGCCGCCCTGACACTCACCGCCCGCGCGTGGCGGCGGGACGCACCGGCGCTCACCACCGTCGGCGGTGCGGTCCTGGCGACCGGCGGCGCGGGACTCCTGCTCGCGGCCGCCGGGCTGGACGACGTCAGCGCCACGGCCGGCGCAGCCGCAGCCGCAGACGTGACGCTGGGCGTCGTCGCGTTCGCCGCACCGCGCGCGATGCGGGACGAGCGTCGGACCGCCTTCGGTGGTGCCGTCGCGCTCGCGGCGCTGGGCTGGACCGTCGGTGCGTCGTCCGCCGTGAGCGCGACCGCCCTGCCGGTCGGCGCCGCGCTGTTGCTCGTCGCCGCGACGGCGTGGCGGGGGGCCGACCGCATCGCCCCTGCCGCCGTCACCCAGGCGGTGGGCGTCGCGGCACCGGTGGCGGCGCTCGTGGCGCCGACGCTGCGCGCGGTGGCCTGGCCAGGGCTCAGTGTCGCCGGTGTCGTGCTCCTCGCCGCGGTCCTCGGCGCCGTCGGGGCGCTGCTGGCGCCGTGGGTCGCGGAGCGGACCACGGCCGAGGCACGTCTCGCGGCCGAGGTGGGCGGCGGCGTCGCGCTGGCGGGTGCGTTCGCCACCGCGTGGGCTGCCGGCCCTGATGTCGCAGCGCTCGTGCTGCTCGTCGCGGCGGTCGCCGCGCTGGGCGTGGCGCGGACCGCGGACCGTGCCCTGCTCCGCTGGGTCGGGCTCGCGCTCGGCGCGGTGGCGTCGTGGGTGCTCCTGGGCGCACGCGACGTGCCGGTCGCGGAGGCGTACCTCGCACCGGCCGGTGCCGTCCTCGCGCTCGTCGGAGCCCGCCGCGCCCGGCGCGCAGCGGAGGGCGACCTCGGCCTGCTCGGTGCCGGGCTCGCGCTCGTGCTCCTGCCGTCCGCCGTGCTGCCCGGCAGCGTCCCGCTGGGGTCGGCCCGTCTGGACCGGCTCTGGATCACGTGCGTGGCCGCCGGGCTGCTCGTCGCTCCGCCACTGGTGATCGCGCTGCTCCGGGGGACCACGGGTGGTCGCTGGCAGCCGCTCTGGCTGCTCACCGCGGCGGGCGCCGGGCTCGCCGTGCTCGGCCCGTTCCGGCACGCCGTCACGGTCGCGCTCGGCCGGCCGACCCGACCGCCGCTCGCGCCGGAGCTGTGGTCCCTGGTCGCGGTCGTGGTGCTGGGTGCAGCGGCCGTCGTGGTGCGGCGCGGCCCCCGGCCGGAGCCGGCGAGCTGGTGGCCGGCCTGCCTGGTTCCGGCACTGGCGGCCGCTGCGATCCCGTCGGTGCTCGCTGCGGCACCGGGTGCCCTCGGCTGGCTGCGCGTGGTGGTGGTGTTCGCGGTCGCCGGCGCCGCCGCGGCAGCCGCCCAGCGCACCCTGCTCACCGCGGGTGCCGGCCGACGCGGACTGCGGGTTGCCCCCGTGGTCGGGGCTGCCATCGCCGCCTTCGCCTCGCTCGTCGCCGCGGCCCGGCTGCACGACGTGCCCGGCGACGTCCCTCTGGTCGCGCTCGGCGCGCTGGCTTCGGTGCTGGGCGTGCAGTGGCTGGCCGCCCGACCGGGCGGCGGCACGTGGCCGGCGCTCGTCGCGGGCGCGACCGGGATGCTCGTCGTTCCCACGGTGGTCAGCCTCGGCGATGCCGCTGCGTGGCGGCCGCTGTACCTCGTCCTCGTCGGGGTGGCGAGCGTCGCGGCCGGCGCCGTGCTGCGCTGGCAGGCGCCGTTCGTCATCGGCGCCGGGGTGCTGGTCGTCGTCATCGCGTCCTACGCCGGGCCGTGGGCCGGCCAGGTGCTGTCCGCAACCGGCAGCTGGCCGCTCCTCGCCGCCGGGGGCGCGATCCTGCTGGCCTTGGGGATCACCTACGAGCGCCGCCTGGCACAGGCGAAGGAGGCGGCGCGGTTCGTCGCCGCGATGCGCTGAGGCTCAGCCCTCCAGGGCCTTGAGCAGGCTCGCGGCGTCCGGGCTGGCCTCCAGCAGGGCGCCGACGTGCGCCCGGGTGCCCCGCGCCGGGTCACGCATGGGGACACGCTGCAGCGAGTGCGCGCCCGGCACGTCGAAGACCACCGAGTCCCAGCTCGCGGCCGAGACCTCCCCCGGGTACCGGCGCACCGCCTCGCCGCGGAAGAACGCACGGGTGTCGTCAGGTGGCTGGCGCACTGCGGCGGCCACGTCCGCGTCCCCCACCAGGCGCTCCACCGCGCCGGCCGCCTCCAGCCGGAAGTACAGTCCCCGCTCGGGGCGCACGTCGGACCACTGCAGGTCGACCGCCGCCAGGCGCGGGTGGTCCCACGCCAGGTGGTCGCGCCGCCGCATGCCCTCGAGGAGCCGCAGCTTGGCGAGCCACTCGACCTCGCGCGCGCACGAGGCGGGGTCGTCCGCGAGCCGCGTGAGCAGCGAGCCCCAGCGTGCCACCACGTCAGCCGTCTGAGGATCCGGCTGCGCGTCGCCGAGCGCGGCCTGCACGGCGTCGCGGTACGTGCGCTGGATCTCGATCGCGGTCAGGTGCCGACCGTCGGCGAGCTCGAGCGGCCGGCCCAGCGTCAGGTCGTGGCTGACGAGGTGCACCGCGCCGACCGGGTCGGCGAGTCGCAGGGCGTCGATCGCTGCCACCGCGGCCCGCGCGGCGCCGTCCTCCTGCGCCCGCTCGAGGAGCCACAGCACGAGCGACGTGGTGCCCATCCGCACGTACGTGGCGGCCTCGAGCATGGTCGCGTCGCCGATGATGACGTGCAGCCGACGCCACCGAGCCGGATCCGCGTGCGGCTCGTCGCGCGTGTTGACGATCGGCCGCCGCAGCGTCGTCTCCAGGCCGACCTCGGCCTCGATGTAGTCGGCGCGCTGCGAGATCTGGAAGCCCGCCTCCTCGCCGTGCTGCCCGAGACCGACCCGGCCGGCCCCGGTGAACACCTGACGCGTGACGAGGAACGGCGTGATGCGGGCCGCCAGCTCGACGAACGGCACGGCCCGGTCGACCAGGTAGTTCTCGTGGGTGCCGTAGGTGGCGCCCTTGCCGTCGACGTTGTTCTTGTACAGCGCCACGTCCGGCATCGCCGGCGTGCTGGCGAGCGCGCGGACCGACTGCAGCATGACCACCTGACCGGCGCGGTCCCACCGCACGACGTCCAGCGGGTTGGTCACCTCCGGGCTCGAGTACTCCGGGTGCGCATGGTCCACGTAGAGGCGGGCGCCGTTGGTCAGCACGACGTTCGCCGCCCCGGGGTCCTCGTACTCCTCGACGGTGGTGCGCGGCAGCAGCTGCGTGCCCTGGCCCGACGGAGCGGGCCGTGCCGGGTCGTCGGTCAGCTGCGAAGGGTGCGCCGACGCGCGCTGCAGGTGGAAGCCGCGGGCATCCTTGAGCGGGTCCTCGTCGTCGTAGTCCCACCGCGCCCGGGCGCGGGCGCCCTCCCGCGCGGCCGCGTGCACGGCGACGACATGGCTGGACAGCAGCATCGGGTTCGCGAGCGGGCGGCCGGGCTGCAGCACGCCGTACTCGGTCTCCAGGCCCATGATCCGGCGGACGGTCACGTGTCCCACCCTAGGGCGCAGGCCAGGACCGTCCCGTCCGGCCTCTCTCAGGGGCAGAAGGCATCCGGGATGTCGCGCGCACCGACGGCGACGGCCGTCACGACCCCGCCCTTGAATCCGAATGTCACCGGGCCTGCGCTCGTGACGTAGAGCTGGTCCAGCGCGCGTGACGTCGGCTCGGCCCAGCTACCGCCCGGGTAGGCCGCCTCGACCGCCGCGGGCGACGAGCCGAAGCCCACGCCGGCCGCCCCGGCCACCAGGATCGCCGGAGCGTCGCCGCCCGCCCGCAACGCAGTCACCGACTGCACCGTCGGCAGCGGCGCGTCGTCCCCCGCGTCGCCAGCGGGGAACGAGACCGCGAACCGCTCGCCGGCAGCAGCGAGCATGCTCGTCGCACACTGCTCGAGGCTGCCCGTGAGGCGAACGTCGGGATCGGCGACCAGGTCTGCCCAGCTGCGCCCGAGTGCCAGCGGTCCGATCCCTGCTCGCGACACGGCCCACTCCCGCGCCGCGGTCGACGGTCGGGCACCACTGGTCGTCGAGGCAGGGGTGGCCGAAGGCGCAGCTGGTGACGGGGCCGTTCCCACCGGCGATGCGACGCTGGCCGGTGCGACGCCGGCCGCCGGCTGTCCGGCACATCCCCCGAGCGTGAGCAGCGACCCCGCAGCCACGACGACCATCGCGCTGAGTCCGCGACCTGGCTCCACGTCGACACCTCCGCTCGGATCACTCGGCAGCTCGATCTTCCCGTGCCAGACCTGCCGTCCGGGAGGTTTGCGCGTCGCGTGTCGCCGGCAACCCGGTGCTACAGGTACTGGCCCGTGCTCGTCACCGTCTCGATGGTGCGCGACGCGTCGACGCCCTTCTTGCCCTGGACGATGGTGCGGATGAAGACGATGCGCTCGCCCTTCTTGCCGCTGATGCGCGCCCAGTCGTCGGGATTGGTGGTGTTCGGCAGGTCCTCGTTCTCGCGGAACTCCTCCACGCACGCCGTGAGCAGGTGGTCCACCCGGATGCCGCGCTGCCCGGTGGCCAGGAGGTCCTTGATCGCCGACTTCTTCGCGCGGTCGACGATGTTCTGGATCATCGCCCCGGAGTTGAAGTCCTTGAAGTACAGGACCTCCTTGTCCCCGGACGCGTAGGTCACCTCGAGGAACCGGTTCTCCTCGCTCTCGGAGTACATCCGCTCGACGGTGCGGGTGATCATCCCCTCGACGGCGTCCCCGACGGACCCCCCGTGCTCAGCCAGGTCGTCGGCGTGGATGGGCAGGTCGGCCGTGAGGTACTTGCCGAAGATCTCCTTCGCGCCCTCGGCGTCCGGCCGCTCGATCTTGATCTTCACGTCGAGACGCCCGGGCCGCAGGATCGCCGGGTCGATCATGTCCTCGCGGTTCGAGGCGCCGATGACGATGACGTTCTCGAGCCGCTCGACGCCGTCGATCTCGGACAGCAGCTGCGGCACGATCGTCGTCTCCACGTCCGAGGAGACCCCGGTGCCGCGAGTACGGAACAGCGACTCCATCTCGTCGAAGAACACCACGACGGGGTGCCCCTGGGACGCCTTCTCGCGAGCCCGCGCGAAGATCAGCCGGATGTGACGCTCCGTCTCCCCCACGTACTTGTTGAGCAGCTCCGGACCCTTGACGTTGAGGAAGTACGACTTGCTGTCCTCGCCGCTCTCACCGCGCGCCTGGGCCGCCGTGGCGGCCAGCGAGTGCGCCACGGCCTTCGCGATGAGCGTCTTGCCGCAGCCGGGCGGGCCGTACAAGAGCACACCCTTGGGCGGCTTCAGCCCGTGCTCGCGAAACAGCTCCGGATGCACGAACGGCAGCTCCACCGCGTCCCGGATGGCCTCGATCTGGGGTCCCAGCCCACCGATGTCCTCGTAGTCGATGTCCGGGACCTCCTCGAGGACCAGCTCCTCGACCTCGGCCCGGGGGATCACCTCGAAGACGAACCCGCTGCGGGAGTCGATCGTCAGCGCGTCGCCGATGCGCACGCCCGAGGCCTTCACCTGGCCTGCGAAACGCACCACCCGCTCCTCGTCACCGCGCCCCACGACGAGGGCACGGTCCTCCCCGATCGTCTCCTTGACCGTGACGAGCTCGCCGACGCGCTCGTACCCGCCGGCCTCGACGACCGTCAACGCCTCGTTGAGCATGACCTCCTGGCCCGGTGCGAGTCGTGAGAGGTCGAGCGTCGGGCTGGCGGCGACATGCATCTTGCGGCCCGCCGACATGATGTCGACCGTGCCGTCCTCGCGCGCGCCCAGGAACACCGCATAGGTCCCGGGCGGCTTGGCCAGCTCGTCGACCTGCCGCTTGAGCTCGATGATCTGCTCGCGCGCCGCCACGAGCGCCTCGGTCAGCCGCTCGTTCTTGGCCGCCAGCACGGACAGCTCACGGTGCAGGTCGCCTCTGGCGCCCGACGGGTTCGTCGACTCGGTCATCCCGGCCTCCTTCGCACGTGCTCAGCACGCCGGTTGTCCTGCTCTTCTTGCCACAGTAACCACGCCCGGACCGAGAACTCACGCCGTGACACGGACGACACTCGTCGTCCCACCATCCGGACACGGGTGTCCGGCGCCCGATCACTCCTCCGGGGCGTGGCCGACGGCCCGGCGGGCGCGGCGGACCTTCTTCGGCGAGACGGGCGCCTCGCCGAGCTCCTCCTCGGTCCAGACCTGGTCGGACCCCAGGTCGCCGGAAGCCGGGTACGCCCCCGGTGCCGGGCGCCGCTTGCGCACGGGCGGCTCCACGCCGTCGGCCAGCCGGCGCGTGGTGAGCAGGAATCCGGTGTGCCCCACCATCCGATGGTCGGGCCGCACGGCCAGACCCTCCAGGTGCCAGGTGCGCACCATCGACTCCCAGGCGACGGGTTCGGTGAAACGACCCTCGTCCCGGACGGCCTCGGCGAGCCGCGACAGCTGCGTCGTCGTGGCGACGTAGCAGCACAGCACGCCGCCGGGCATCAACGCGTCCGCGGCGACGTGCAGGTTCTCCCAGGGCGCGAGCATGTCGAGGACGACGCGGTCGAGCGATCCGGGCTCGGCGATGCCGGGCAGCGCGTCCGCGAGGTCACCCACGGTGAGCCGCCACGCCGGGTGCGGACCGCCGAAGTAGCCCTCCACGTTGCCCTGCGCCACGGCCGCGAAGTCCGCGCGCCGCTCGACGGAGTGCACCAGACCGTGGTCCCCGACGGCGCGCAGCAGGTACGTCGTCAGCGCGCCGGACCCGACGCCGGCCTCGACGACCCGCGCCCCGGGGAAGACGTCCGCCATCGTGACGATCTGGGCGGCGTCCTTGGGGTAGACGACCGCCGCGCCGCGGGGCATCGACACGACGTAGTCGGACAGCAGCGGCCGCAGCGCCAGGTACTCGACGCCGTAGGTGGTGCGCACCACCGTGCCCTCGGGGTGACCGACGAGGTCGGCGTGCGGGACGTAGCCCTTGTGCGTGTGGAACGCGCCGCCGTCCTCGAGCGTGATGGTGAAGGGATGTCCCTTGGCGTCGGTCAGCTGGACGCGGTCCCCCACGCGGAACGGTCCGCGGCGGCCTGCGGCACCGGCGGGCCGGTCCGTCGTCGTGGACCCGCCGGGCGTGCTCGCGCCGGCCGGCACGTCGGGCGCGCACGTCTCGTCGGGCACCGTCGCCGCGTTCGTCCCGTCGGGCACCGCTGACCGTCTCGTCTCGTCGGGTGTCGTCACGGCCGCAGCGCCGCCACGACGTCGGGCGTCCGGATGAGCGCGGTGACCCGGCCGTCGACCAGGGCGACGAGCACCGGCGACAACCGGGAGGCCGCCGACAGCGCGGCGAGGAGCGGCTCTCCGGTGAGTCGTCCGTCGATGACGGCGCCGCCCGGCAGCGGCACCGCGACGGCCGTGACCGGTGTGAGCCCGGCCTGCTCGCGCGGCACCGACGCCGCCGCAGCGGTGTCGACGTACGCGGTCGGCCGGCCGTCGGGCGAGAGCACGACGACCTCGCTGGCGCCCGCCGCAGCCGCTCGGGCGCCCGCCGCCGCGACCGACTCCTGGAAGTCCACGGCCACGGCCGGCCGACCGATGCCCGGCACGGACAGTCCCAGCACGGCCCGCTGCTGGCGGGCTCCGTGCAGCACCTGCGAGGCCCCGGACCACAGGAACATCGCCACCATCGCCGTCCAGATGACGGTGTAGATCGTCGGCTGGTTCCCCTGGGCGAACGGCCACAGCAGGCCCCACCCGACGACCCCCACGGCGACCACCCGGCCGCACCATGCCGCGGCGACCATGCCGCGGGTGCGGTCCTTGGTCACCGCCCACACGAGCGCCTCCAGCAGCTGACCGCCGTCCAGCGGCAGTCCCGGCAGGAGGTTGAACGCCCCGACGAACCCGTTGGAGAAGGCGCCGGACCACAGCACCCACTGCAGCAGGGAACCGTTCGGGACGGCGCGCGCCAGGGCGAGGAACACGCCCCCGAGGACGAGGTTGGTCACCGGACCGGCGGCCGCCACCAGTGCCGCAGTTCCCGGTCCGCTCGCGGCGGTGCCGAACGTCGTCTGCCCGCCCCACAGCGTCAGCACGAACGCCGTCGGGTGCTGGCCCCGCGCACGCCCGACGAAGCCGTGCGCCAGCTCGTGGCAGAACACCGACCCGAACAGGAGCACGACGAAGACCAGCGCGACGACGTAGGCGCCGCCGCCGAGCCCGGTGGCCGACTGCACCGACGGCGTGAACGCCGCCGTCAGCACGACCGCGGCCAGCAGGAAGCTGGGCGACAGCACCACGGGCGCGCCCGCGATCCGGCCGATCACCCACCCTCGCGGGGTCTGGGCGGGCCGGGGCCGCTGCTCACTCACCTGCTCAGCCTAGGGGGACGGCCGAGGCCGGCGGTGTCGGCGCCTGCTCCTAGGCTCCTGCCGTGACCACTGAGGAGACCGGACAGCCCGAGCAGGTCGACGACGTGGCGGTCGCTGGCGACGGGGACGCGGACCGGCCGGCGCTGCGGCCGGGCCTGTCACCGTCCCGCGCCAACGACTTCCAGCAGTGCCCGCTGCTGTTCCGCTACCGCGTGGTCGACCGGCTCCCGGAGCCGGCGAACGCGGCGGCAGCGCGGGGCACGCTCGTGCACGCGGTGCTGGAGCGGCTGTTCGACCTGCCCGCGGCCGAGCGCACGCCGGCGGCTGCCCGCGCCATGCTCCCCGAGCAGTGGCAGCTGCTGCGCGGGCGGGTGTCCCAGTACGGCGAGCTGTTCACCGACGAGGCCGAGGAAGCCGCCTGGCTCTCGGGGGCGGGCGACCTGCTGAGGACGTACTTCACGCTCGAGGACCCGACACGGCTCGAGCCTGAGTCCCGCGAGCTGGCGGTGCGGCTGGACCTCGAGGACGGTCCGCAGCTGCGCGGCATCGTCGACCGGGTCGACGTGGCACCGAACGGCTGGGTGCGGATCGTCGACTACAAGACCGGTCGCTCGCCGCGGCCGGGGTACGAGGGCCACGCGCTGTTCCAGATGCGGTTCTACGCATACGTGCTCTGGCGCACCCGCGGCGTGCTGGCTCGCGCGCTGCAGCTGGAGTACCTCGCCGACGGTCAGGTGATCCGGCACGAGCCCAACGAGGCCGAGATGGCGACGCTCGAGACCCGCGTCCGGTCGCTGTGGGCGTCGGTGCAGGACGCCGCCCGGACCGGCAGCTGGCAGGCGCGGCCGTCCGCCCTGTGCGAGTGGTGCTCCTTCAGCGCGTTGTGCCCCGCGTTCGGGGGCACCGTGCCACCGGTCGACGACGACGCCGTCGAACGCGCCACCGGTGTCAGACCCGGTCGCCCCTGAGCTCGAGGATCTCGCCGGCGGCGATCCGTGCCAGGTCCTCGAGGCGGACCGCCCGGAGCGACTCGGCGTGGGACAGCCGCGGGTCGTCGGGCAGCTGGACCGCCGACTCGACGGCGAGGACGTGCGCGCCCGCGGCCAGCCCGGCGGCGACGCCGACGCGCGAGTCCTCGACCACGACGCAGTCATCGATCGCGACACCGAGACGTGTCGCGGCCAGCAGGTAGGGCTCAGGGTCGGGCTTGGGGCGCTGCACCTCGTCACCGGGGACCACCACCGTCAGCGCACCACCGGCGTCACGCACCACCGGCTCGGTGAGGTTCCGGTACGACGACGTGACGAGCGCCTGGGGAACCCCGCTCCCATGGAGCGCCGTGACGAGCTCCCGGGCTCCGGGCTGCCACCGGGCGGCGTCCGCCTGACGGGCGATGATGCGCGCCGAGATCCGGGCGATGATCTCGTCCGCCGGCAGGTCGACGCCCGCGGCCTGCAACGCGCGAGCGTAGGCCGGCAGCGCGGTGCCCACCAGCGCCAGACCGTCCTCCGGCGTCCACGTGCCGCCGCGCTCGGCGACGAGAGCCGCCTCCTCCTCGCGCCAGAGCACCTCGGTGTCGACGAGCGTGCCGTCCAGGTCCCACAGCACCGCTGCGGGCAGGGGCGCGGGCGCCATGACAGACCTCCGGGACGGGTGGGGACGAGGTGAGCAGGCTACCCCGGCACCCGCCGGACGGTCCCTGCGGTCAGCCCCTACGCTGGTCGGATGAGCGAGAGCCGGGCCGGTGACCTGCCCTTCGGTGCGACGGTGCTGCTGGCGGCCTTCGAAGGCTGGAACGACGCCGGTGCCGCCGCGACGCAGGCGGTGGCCTACCTGGCCGAGGTCTGGGACGCCGAGCAGGTCGACGAGCTGGACCCCGAGGAGTACCACGACTTCCAGGTGAACCGCCCGGTCGTCGGGCCAGGGCCCGACGGCCACCGCGAGATCACCTGGCCCAGCACGTCCGTGTCGCTGGCGAGGGCGCGGCACACGGGCAGGTCGGTGGCCCTCGTCCACGGCATCGAGCCGTCGATGCGCTGGCGTCGGTACTGCACCGAGCTGCTCGACATCGCCGCCGGCCTGCACGTCGAGTGGGTGGTGACGATCGGCGCCCTGCTCGCCGACGTGCCGCACACCCGTCCGATCCCCGTGACGGTCTCGGCCGACGACCCCGAGGTCGCGGCAGCGCTGGACCTCGAGCGCAACACCTACGAGGGTCCGACGGGCATCGTCGGCGTGCTCCAGCACGAGGCGACGGCGCGCGGCCTCAAGGCGGTGTCGCTGTGGGCCGCCGTGCCCCACTACGTGGCCCACCCGCCGTCGCCCAAGGCGACGCTGGCGCTGCTGCACCAGGTGGAGCAGCTGCTCGGCGAGCCGATCCCGCTCGGCGAGCTGCCCGAGGACGCCGCCGCCTGGCAGTCCGGGGTCGACGAGCTGGCGGAAGAGGACTCGGAGATCGGCGAGTACGTGCGTCAGCTGGAGGAGGCGAAGGACACCGCCGAGCTGCCGGAGGCCTCCGGCGAGGCGATCGCGCGCGAGTTCGAGCGCTACTTGCGCCGCCGTGACAAGGGCGGCGGCAACTAGCAGCAGCCGCTGGACCCTGCTGCCTACAGCCGGACCCCCAGCAGGGCGTCCAGGGCGCGCGCGACGACGCCCGGCGCACCGGGCACCGGATCGGCCACGCCGGCCAGCGCCGCGTCCGCCCAGTCGTCCATGGCCGCGAGCGCGGCCGGCGCGTCGAGGTCGTCGGCCAGCGCGGTGCGCACCGCCTCCAGCAGCGGCTCGGCGGGCGCCCCGCCGACGCCCGACAGCGCCCGGCGCCACCGGGCCAGACGGTGCTCGGCGGTGCGCAGCACGTCGTCGGTCCCAAGCCAGTCGTACCGGTACCGGTGCGCGAGGACCGCGAGCCGGATCGCCATGGGATCCACGCCCTGCTCGCGCAGCGTCGAGACGAGCACCAGGTTGCCGCGCGACTTGCTCATCTTCTCGCCGTCGAGGCCCACCATGCCGGTATGGACCTGGACGCGGGCGCCGGCATGGGGGTCTTCGGTGAGGACCCGCATGTGCGAGCAGCTCATCTCGTGGTGCGGGAACGCCAGGTCGGACCCGCCGCCGAGCACCGACAGCCGCGCACCCAGGTTTCCCCGCACGATGGCGACGCACTCGATGTGCCAGCCGGGCCGGCCACGGCCGAGGGAATCGCCGTCCCACGCCGGCTCGCCGGCCCGCTCACGGCGCCACAGCAACGGGTCCAGCGGGTCCCTCTTGCCGGGCCGCCGCGGGTCGCCGCCACGCTCGGCGGACAGCGTCAGCATGGTGTCCCGGTCCAGTCCCGCCGCCGCACCGAACTGCGGGTCGGCATGCAGGTCGGCGTAGACGTCGCCGAGGTCGTCGTCGCCCACCGCATCCGGCGTGGGGATCCGGTAGGCGGTGCCCGCGGCGAGCATCTGCTCGACGGCGCTCACCACCGCGGGGATCGACTCGACGGCGCCCAGGTACGCATCCGGCGGAAGGACCTGCAGCGCGGTCATGTCCTCCCGGTACAGAGCGGTCTGCTCGGCGGCGAGCGCCCGCCAGTCGACTCCGGTGTCGGCCGCCCGTTCCAGCAGCGGGTCGTCGACGTCGGTGACGTTCGAGGCGTACCGGACCGCGACGCCCGCGTCGCGCCACGCCCGCCCCAGCAGGTCGAAGGCGATCGCCGTGGCGGCATGGCCCAGGTGGGTCGCGTCGTACGGGGTGATGCCGCAGACGTAGAGCGTCGCGGCCCCGTCCACCACCGGGTCGACGAGGGTTCCGGTCACCGTGTCGAGCACACGCACCGCAGGTCCGCTTCCGGGAAGCCTGGGCACGGAGGGGGACGGCCAGCTCAGCACCTGCCGAGCGTAGCCGGATGTCGGGGCCGGTCCCCCGCCCGGTCAGGCCGGGCGGCGTCGCGGGCGCCCCGACGCCCACGGCCGCGGCGCCCCTGCCGCGGCTGATCACGACATCGTCGCGCCCCGCGGCCGCACGCTCATCGGGGACGGTTGCGCCGCGCCAGCGAGTCGATGGTCACGGCCGCGATGAGCACGATCGCGGTGACCACGTTCTTGGCCGCGGCGCTGAACCCCAGAAGCCCCATGCCGTTGTCGATCGCCGCGATCACCAGCCCGCCGAGCACGCCGTGCAGCATCTTGCCGCGGCCACCGAACAGGCTGGTGCCCCCGATCACCGCGCCGGCGATGCCGTAGAGCACCAGCGTGCCGCCGTCCAGGGACGTCGAGATCGACCGGAGCCGGGAGGCGTAGACGATCCCGGCCAGGCCGGCGGTGAGCGAGCAGAGCATGAACGACAGGATCCGGATCCGCACCAGGTTGATGCCGGCGCGCCGCGCAGCTTCCGCGTTGCCGCCGACGGCGTAGACGTACATGCCGAACCGACGGCGGCTGAGCAGGTACGCCCACACCACGAGCACGCCGAGCACCAGCAGCACCACCCACGGCAACCCGTAGACCGGTCGCAGCAGCCCCCGGTCCGCGTTGACGAGCAGCACGAGCGCCACGGCGCCGAGGGCGACGAGGGCGATCTTCGTGACGGTCAGCGTCATCGGCGCCGCCGGCAGCCCGGACGAGCGCCGCCGCGCGTCGCGCCGCCACATCAGCGTCCCGAAGAACGCCACCACCACCACCGCGACGACCCAGCCGCCGAGCCGCGACAAGGTCGAGCTGGCGATGCCGTTGATCACCGGGTCCTGGATGAGGATCGCGCCGCCGTTGCCGAGGACGAACAGCATGACCCCCGCCCAGAAGAGCTGGCCGGCGAGGGTCACGACGAACGACGGCAGCCCGATGGTGGCGAACAACGAGCCGTGCAGCACGCCGATGAAGGACGTCGCCGCCAGCGCGGCGACCACCGCCGCCCACCACGGCCAGCCGATGCCGGGCTGGAGCAGCCAGGCGACCACCACCGCGGAGATGCCGGCGACGAACCCGGCGGACAGGTCGATCTCGCCGAGCAGCAGCACGAACACCTCCGCCATGGCGATCAGGGCGAACACCGCAGCCTGGACGAGCAGGTTGACGAGGTTGCCGGCGGTGAGGAAGTGCTGGTTGAGGCTCTGGAAGATGATCGAGACGAGCACCAGGCCGCCGACCACCGGCAGCACCCCGGTCTCGCCCCCGCGGACACGCCGCCACGCCAGGCGCAGGTAGTCACCGGCACCCAGCACCTCGACCTCGGCGTCGACCACCTGGCCCGGCGCCGGCGCCCGCTCGTCGGGCATCGTCATGGGACAACCCTCCCCTCCAGGTCCGTGCCACGCGCGTTGGCGGAGACCTCCCGGTCCGACGTCCCGGTGGTCATGAGGTCGACGAGGATGCGCTCGTCGATCCGGTCCCGCGGGCGGACGTCCACCACGCGGCCGTGACGCATCACCGCCACCTGGTCGGAGACCGCCATGACGTCGACGAGGTTGTGCGAGATGAGCAGCACCGCGTGACCACGCCGTGCGAGCGTGCGCACCAGGTCGAGCACCATCCGCGTCTGGGCGACGCCGAGGGCCGCCGTGGGCTCGTCCATGACGACGAGCTTCGACTCCCAGAGCACGGCCTTCGCGATGGCGACGGACTGGCGCTGACCACCGGACAGTGACGCCACCTGCTGGCGCACCGACCTCACCGTCGTCACCGCGAGGTCGGTCAGCGTGGCGGCCGCCGCCTGCTCCATCGACACGTCGTCGAGCTGCCCCCGCCGCACCCGCTCCCGGCCGAGGAACATGTTCTGGACGATGTCCAGGTTGTCGCACAGCGCGAGGTCCTGGTAGACGGTCTGGATGCCCAGCGCGGCCGCGTCGGCCGGAGTGTGCAGGTGGACCCGGACACCTTCCCAGAACATCTCACCCTGGTCCGGCGCATGGATCCCGGCGATGCACTTGATGAGAGTGGACTTGCCGGCCCCGTTGTCCCCGGCCAGCGCGGTGACCGCGCCGCCGGGGACGTCGAGGTCGACACCGGTCAACGCCTGGACCGGTCCGAACGACTTGGAGACCCCCCGCAGCCGGAGCAGCGGGGGGACCTCCGTGGTGTCGTCGGGCATCAGCTGATGCCCGCCGCCGCGCACGCAGCCGCGACGTCACCGGCGCACAGCTTGGCCGTCGTCACGGCGCCGTCCTTGACGACTGTCGAGGCCATGTTGGCCGTCGTGACCCAGATCGGCGTCGTGTAGACGGACTTGATGTTGGCGTTCAGCTGCGTGTCCATCGTCTCGGCGTTCACCAGGGACGACGGTGGCGTCTGACCGGCCCGCAGGAAGATCGCCAGCGCCGCCGCCGCCTGCGCCTCGAGGTAGATCGGCTTGTAGACCGTGCCGCACTGGTACCCGGTGAGGATGTTCTGCAGGCCGGGCAGCGACGCGTCCTGACCGGTGGTCGGGAAGGTCTTGGGCTGCACGCCCTTGCTCTTGAGGATCGAGATCACGGCGTTGGCGTTGTCGTCGTTCGGCGTGATCACCGCGTTGATGTTCGGGTGTGCCGTCAGCTGCTGCTCGAAGGTCGTGGCGGCGACGGACGGGGTCCAGGTGCCGGCCGGCTCGCCGACCTTGACGTAGGCGCCGCTGGCGAACTTCGGTTGCAGCACGCCGTTGTACCCCTGCGCGAACAGCGTCGCGTTGTTGTCCGTCGGGTCGCCGTCCATGATGAGGATGTTCGGCTTGGCGACCTTCCAGTCGCTGATGCACTGCACCAGGCCCTGACCCATGGTCTGGCCGACCTTCACGTTGTCGAAGCTCACGTAGTAGCGGTCCGCCGGGCCACCCTTGACCAGCCGGTCGTAGTCGATGACCGCCACCCCGGCGGCCTTCGCCGTCGCCTCGATCGCGGCACCGCTGCCGGAGTCGATCGGGTCGATCAGCAGCACCGACGCCCCTTCGTTGATGTCCGCCTCGGCCTGCGTCTGCATCGTGGAGGTGCTGCCGTTGGCGTTGTCGACCTTGAACTGCGCGGACGTCAGGCCGGCGGCCTCGAACGCCTTCGTGAGGTAGGGCGCGTCGTACTGGACGTACCGCGTCGACGTGGTGGTGTCAGGCAGCAGCACGCCGATGAGGCCCTTGCCCGACGCGGCCACGCCCTTCAGCTCTGCCATCACCGAGAAGTCCGACGTGAACGCGGAGGCCTCGATCTGCGGCACGCTGCCGGCACCGGCCGTCGCGCTGCCGGCGGGCGACGGCGGCGTCGTCTGCCCCCCGCCTCCGCTTCCTCCCGAGCACCCCGCGAGCACCAGGCCGAGCGCCGCCGTCGCGCCGACGATCCGTACCGCCTTGAACGTAGACATCGTGGTCCACCTCCATGGGAATGGGCATTCCCTTCGATCGAAGTGGAGTCCCGGGGACCATGACTCGCAAGCCGAGCTGCCAATCTGTTACCGATTCTTCTGCATGGCGTCAGAAAACTGGCTCACACCATTCTCTCGGACAGTTCTCGCGAATTGCTCATCCGCCGCACCCGGGACGCACAGCGGCTACTGCGACGGCCGTCGACCAGGTCCGTTCCCGGTGTCGTCGCCGCCCGCGACGAAGCCCAGCCGCAGCGGCCACGGCGCGGCCGCCCTCACGACGAGCAGCAGGCAGGCAGGCAGGCAGGCGGGCGCGTGTCCGGCACGACGAGCCGCGGCAGCAGGCGCGGCGAGCGTCGTCGACCAGCCGCCGCAGCGGGAGTGCCGAACCGATCGGGGCGCCCTCACGGGTCACCGTCCAGGTACAGCCCGCGTCGGACCGTCCGGCGAACGGCCTCAGCCGATGATCGCGGCGTTCGCCTGCAGCGCCCCGGTCACCAGGAGGATCACGACGAGCACCGCCAGGCCGATCCGGTACCGCACGAACGCCTGGTAGCCGAACGTCGACACGATCTTGAGGAACACGATGATGACGAGGTAGCCGACGACGAACGCGACCAGCGTGGCCAGGATGGTGGCGCCGAAGCCCGGTGTGTTGCCGTGCCCGAACTGGTCGAAGCTGGTGAACAGCTCGAACAGCCCGGAGCCGAACACCGCCGGGATCGCGAGCAGGAAGGAGTACCGCGCGGCGGCCTCCCGGGTGTACCCGAGGAACAGCCCGCCGGTGATGGTGCCACCCGAGCGGGACACGCCCGGGACGAGCGCAAGGGCCTGCCAGAGGCCGAACCACAGCGCGTGGCGCGGCGTCAGCTCCTGCACGGTGCGCTGCTTGGCCCCGACCCGGTCGGCCCGGCCGAGGACCAGGCCGAGGACGACGAGCACGGTCGCGATGATCCAGAGGTTCCGGAACGCCCCTTCGATGGCGTCCTTGAACAGCAGGCCGAGCACGACGATGGGCACCGACCCGATCGTGATGAACCACGCCATGAGCGCGTCGTGGTCCGCGGGCGCCCCGACAGGGGCCCCGGCACGCGAGCGCCAGTCCGTGCCGAGGTCGCCGCGCACGGCACGCCACCAGTGGACGCAGATGCGGGCGATGTCCCGGCGGAAGTACAGCACCACCGCCGACTCGGTCCCCAGCTGGATGACGGCGGTGAAGGCCGCGCCCGCGTCGTGCCCGGTCAGCAGCTCGCTGACGATCCGGATGTGGGCGCTCGAGGAGACGGGGAGGAACTCCGTGAGGCCCTGGATCAGGCCCAGCAGCAGGGCAGCGGCCGCGCCCAGTCCGTGCGTCATGGTCGGTCACCTTATCGGCGCGCAGCGAACGAGCCGGGACCTGACGCCCCGCTAGGGTGCGATGACATGGAGCACCGCCGGCTGGGACGGACTGGGTTGCAGGTGTCCTGGATGGGTCTGGGCACCATGACCTGGAGCAGGGACACCGACGAGCACGACGCGCGAGAGCTGCTGCACGACTTCGTCGAGGCCGGGGGCACGCTCGTCGACACGTCGGCGTCGTACGCGCAGGGCGGTGCCGAGGAGCTGCTCGGCGCGCTGCTGGGCGACGTCGTCGACCGCCGCGAGCTGACGATCGTCACCAAGGGCGGCGTGCGGCGCAGCAACGACGGCGCGGTGGTCGACGCCTCCCGTGGCGCCCTGCTGGACAACCTGGACGGCTCGCTCGAGCGCCTGGGCACGGACCACGTCGACGTCTGGCTGGTCCAGACCCCCGACCCGCGCACGCCGTTGGAGGAGACGGTCTCGGCGCTGCGCCTGGCGGTCGTCTCCGGCCGGACCCGGTACGTCGGGCTGTCCAACCACGCCGGCTGGCAGGTGGCCCGCGCGGCGTCGCTGCTGCAGCCCGACATCGGGCTGGCCGCGATCGAGGCGGAGTACTCGCTGCTGCAGCGCGGCATCGAGCGCGAGGCGCTGCCGGCGGCGGACAACCTCGGTGCGGGGCTCCTGGCGTGGTCGGCCCTGGGCCGCGGCGTGCTCACCGGCAAGTACCGCCGCACGGTGCCGGCCGACTCGCGCGCCGCGTCGGCGCACCTGGCCGGGTTCGTCGAGCCCTACCTGACGCGCCCGGCCGCCGCTGTGGTCGAGGCGCTCGTCACGGCCGCTTCCGGGCTCGAGCGCCCGCCGGCCCAGGTGGCGCTCGCATGGCTGCGGGACCGCGCCGGCGTCGCGTCCGCGCTCGTCGGGCCGCGGACCCCGGTCCAGCTGCGCCAGCTGCTGGCCGCCGACGACCTCGAGGTGCCACCGGAGCTGGCCAGGGCGCTCGACGACGTCAGCGCGCCCACGCTGGGATACCCCGAGCGGCTGACGCTCGGCTGAGCGGGCAACCGTCGGACGTCAGTGGCTGACGGTCTCGCCCTCGTCGGTCCAGTCCCCGTCGTCGATGTCGACGTCGTCGTCGAGGTCCTCGTCGTCCTCGTCGGACTCGTCGTCGGGCTCCTCGTCCTCCGCGTCCTCGTCCTCCTCGCCGAGGTAGAACGGGGTGGCCTCGCCGTAGACCGTGCCGAGCGCGTCGTCGTACACCTCGAACGCGTCTGCGAGCACGTCGTAGGCGTCGTCGACCGCGGGGTCGTCCTCGCCGTGGCGGGCCTGGACGGCGCTGAAGTGGGCTTCGAGCGCAGCGATCAGCCGGTCGAGAGCGGCACGCGGGTCGACGGTCATGCCCTGACGGTAGCGCCGCGGGGGGCACAATGGCACAGCGTCCGCGCGTCGCAGCGGCATGGCGCACGGCTCGATGGTGCGAGGTGGTGCATGGACGGAGATCTCACGACGGGCAACCGCGCCCGGGCGTCGCGGCGCTTCCTGGGGATGGGTGGTCAGTACGAGCACCGGATGCTGACGATCCCCCGCTGGACCAGCGGCAACGACGCCCGCACGATGCTCGCTGACGAGGCGGAGTACGGACGCTGGGAGCTCAGCCGCACCCGCCTGTACCCGGGCGGCGAGCGCAAGGTGTGGCTGCGCCGCAAGATCATTCGGGTCCGCCCGACGTTCGAGGAGGACGACGAGGACTGAGCTCGCCCCCGGCGAGCCGGTCCGTCGTCACCCGGGCCCCGCCTGCCCGTGGCGCGACACGCACGCCAGGTCCAGCGGGATGTCCTTGGTCGTCATGATCATGACGCTGGCAGTTCCGTCGACGGGCACGGTGCGCCGCACCCCGAGCGCGCTGAGGGTCACCCGTGCCGGGGCCGGCCCGAAGCTCCCGCCTGCGCTGTAGCCGCCGCACCCCGACCCGAACGAGAACGCCACCCCGACACGCTGCCCCGGCGCCAGCCGTGCTGTGGCCAGCGGGCCACCCAGCTCGCCGGTCCCCGGATCGACCGCGACGAGGTGCACGTTCACGTACAGCAGCGGCTGGAGCGCCGGGACCGTGACGTCGACGGGCACGGGGCCGGTGTTCCGGAACGTCCACACGCCGCCGTAGGTGCCGTCGGACGGGTCCGTGACCACGAGCGTGCCGGTCTGCGTGGCGACCGCCGCGGGGTCGGCGACGAACTCCTCTGCGCGCTCGAGCCGCGGCAACCGCGCCACCACCTGCCAGCCCGCCACGACCAGGACGACGACGCACGCGGCGGCGACCGCGCGCCACCTGCGGCGCCGTGCCTGGCGGGCTGCTGGTGCGGCTTCCTCGATCGCCACACCCCGACGCTACCGGCGGCCACCCGGCGGCGTCGGGAATCCGCAGCTCGGTCCGGTCACCACGCCGGCCGCGACCCGCCGTCAGCAGGTGGCGAGCAGGCGGTCCAGCACGCGGCACCCGAAGCGCAGCGCGTCGACCGGGACGCGCTCGTCGACGCCGTGGAACATCGCGGTGAAGTCGAAGTCGGCCGGCAGCCGCAGCGGCGCGAAGCCGTAGCCGGCGATCCCCAGCCGAGCGAGCGACTTGTTGTCCGTGCCGGCGGCGAGCATGTAGGGCAGCACCAGCGAACCCGGGTCCTCCGCGACCACGGCCGCCGCCATGGCGTCCACGAGCGGGCCGTCGATCGGCGCGGACGCCGCGATGTCCCGGTGCACGTCCGTGATCTGCACGTGCTCGCCCGCGAGCGCCCGGATCGTCGTGTCGAACTCGTCCTCGCGGCCCGGCAGGAACCGGCCGTCCACGGTGGCCTGCGCCCGGCTCGGGATGACGTTGGACAGGTAGCCGGCGTCCAGCCGCGTGGGGTTGGTGGTGTGCCGGAGGGTGGCGCCGACGAACCGTGAGGCGGGGCCGAGGGCCGCGACGAGGGCGTCGATCCCGGCCTCGTCGTGCTCGTCGAACGGCAGCCCCGTGAGCTCGGCCACCCCCTCGAGCAGGCGACGCACCGTCGGGGTGAGCACCTGCGGCCAGGCATGGGCGCCGATGCGCGCCACCGCCTCCGCGAGGTGGGTCACGGCGTTGTCGCGATTGACCTGGCTGCCGTGCCCGGCGCGTCCGTCGGCGACGAGCCGCAGCCACGCCAAACCCTTCTCGGCGGTCTGCAGCAGGTAGGCGCGCCGGCCCGCGATCTCCACCGAGTAGCCGCCGACCTCGCTGATGGCCTCGGTGGCGCCCTCGAACAGGTCCGGCCGGTGGTCCACCGCCCAGCTCGCGCCGTGCACGCCGCCGGCCTCCTCGTCGGCGAACATCGCCACCACGACGTCCCGCGCCGGCTTGCGGCCCTCGCGAGCCATCTGGCGCACCACCGCCAGGACCATGGCGTCCATGTCCTTCATGTCGACCGCGCCACGGCCCCACAGCACGCCGGCGATCTCCTCGCCGGCGAACGGCGGCACGGTCCAGTCCTCGGCGCGGGCGGGCACCACGTCGGTGTGGCCGTGCAGCACGAGCGCCGCGCGGGACGGGTCGGCGCCCTCGAGGCGCACCACGACGTTCGCGCGCCCCGGGGTCGACTCGAACAGCTCCGGGTCGAGGCCGACGTCGGACAGCAGGCCGGCGACGTGCTCGGCGGCCTTCCGCTCGCCCGGTCCGGAGCCGTCGCCGTAGTTGCTCGAGTCGATCCGGATGAGGTCCTGGCAGATCCGCGCCACCTCGTCCTCGGCGCGGGTCGGCTGGGCGTGGGACGCGGCGGTCATGCCTGGCACCGTACCGCCGGGCTGACGGCGGCCCTGCGGGTCGCCGGTCACGGCGGCGCCGCTCAGGCCGGTGCGGCCAGGCCGCGCCGCGCCAGCAGCGGCGCGATGTCCGGCGCCCGGCCCCGCAGCGCCGCGAACGCGTCGAGCGCGTCGAGCGACCCGCCGCGGGACAGCACGGCCGCCCGGAACGCGTCACCGTTCTCCCGGCGCAGGCCGCCGTGCTCCTGGTACCAGGTGACGGTGTCGGCGTCGAGCACCTCGGACCAGAGGTACGAGTAGTAGCCGGCCGAGTAGCCGCCGGAGAACACGTGGTTGAAGTACGTCGACCGGTAGCGCGGCGGGACGGGCGCGTCGGCGATGCCGGCCTGCTCCAGCGCGGCCCGCTCGAACGCCTCGACGTCCTGCGGGGTCGCCGGGACCTCGTCGGGCGTCAGCCGGTGCCAGGCCTGGTCGAGCAGGGCCGCACCGAGGTACTCGGTCGTCGCGAAGCCCTCGCCGTCCTGACGGGCGTCGAGCAGCGTGCGCACCCACTCGGTCGGCATCGGCTCACCGGTGACGTGGTGCACCGCGAAGCCGCGCAGCACCTCCGGCTCCCAGGCCCACATCTCGTTGACCTGGCTGGGGTACTCGACGGCGTCGCGCGGCACGGCGGTGCCGGACTGGGACGGGTAGCGGACGTCGGAGAGGATCGCGTGCAGCGCGTGGCCGAACTCGTGGAACAGCGTGGTCACCTCGTCCCACGTCAGCAGCGTCGGCTCCCCCGGCGGCGGCTTCGGGATGTTGAGGAGGTTGTTCACGACGACGCAGCGCTCGCCGAGCAGGTGCGACTGGTCGACGAGGGTGTTCATCCACGCGCCGCCGCGCTTGCTGTCGCGCGTCCACGGGTCGTGCAGGAACAGGGCACGGCCGGTGCCGTCGGTGTCGAACACCTCGTAGACGCGCACGTCCGGGTGGTATCCCGTCAGGTCCTCGCGCCGCGCGAACGTCAGCCCGAAGACGAGGTGCGCGGCGCGGAACACGCCCTGCTCCACGACCCGGTCCAGCTCGAGGTACGGGCGCATCGCCGACCCGTCGAGCGCACGCCGTTCCCGCCGGACGCGCTGCGCGTAGAACGACCAGTCCCACGGCTCGAGCCGGGCGCCCGGCTCGTCGCGCTCGAGCGCCTCCTGCAGCGCGGCCGCCTCCGCGCGGGCGTTGGCCACCGCGGGGCCGACGAGCCCGCCGAGCAGCTCGGCGACCGCGTCGGCGCCGTGGATGGTCAGGTCGGACGCCACGTAGTCGGCGTGGTGGGCGTATCCGAGGAGCTGGGCGCGCTCGGCGCGCAGGGCGGCGATCTCCAGCAGGAGCGGCCCGGTGTCGTGCTCGCCGCCCAGGCCACGGGTCGACGAGGCCTGGAAGATCCGCCGGCGCAGCGCGCGGCTCTCGAGCTGGGCCAGCACCGGCTGGTCGGTGGGGAGGATGAGGTCGATGAGCCACCTGCCGGGCTGCTCGTGGCGCTCGGCCGCCGCGGCTGCGGCCGCCTTGGCGTCGTCGGGCAGCCCGGCGAGCTCGTGCTCGTCGGCGACGAGCACGGCGGCCGCGTTGGTCGCGGCGAGCAGGGTGCGGCCGAACTTCGCCTCCAGCGTGGTCAGCCGCTCGTTGATCTGCCGCAGCCGCGCCTGGGCCTCGTCCGGCAGACCGGCGCCTGCGCGGCGGTGGGCGACGCGTCGGCGCTCCAGCAGGTAGGCGGTGTCCGGCTCGAGGTCCAGGGCTCCCTCGTCGGCCTGCCGGCCGAGCTCGTCGACCCGGGCCGCCAGGGCCGCCTCCAGCCAGATCGCGTCGTGGTGGGCGGCCAGCAGCGGAGCCACCTGCTCCTCGATCGCCTCGAGGGCGGGCGTGGCGTCGGAGCTCAGCTGGTTGTGGAACGCGGCCGAGACCCGGTCGAGCAGCCGGCCGGAACGCTCGAGAGCGACGAGCGTGTTCTCGACCGTCGGCGGCTCGGGGTCGGCAGCGATCGCCGCCGCCTCGGCCCGCTGCTGCGCCATGCCGGCGAGGAACGCCGGCAGGTAGTGCTCCTCGCGGATGGCGGTGTAGTCGGGCAGCCCGTACGGAAGGGCGGACGGGACGGCGAACGGGTTGGCGGGATCGAGGGTCGGCTGCGCGCTCACGCCGACATCATCGCGGAGCCGGCGGCGTCCCAGGGACGCCACGGCAGCCCGTGGGCGGTGGCCACCGGCTCGCTGAACAGCTCGCCGGCGGACGTGGTCAGCCCCGCCGCCAGCGCCGGGTCGGCGGCCAGCGCGCCCTGCCACCCGTGCTCGGCGAGCGCGGCCAGGTACGGTGCGGTGACGTTCGTCAGCGCCACGGTCGAGGTCACCGGGACGGCGCCCGGCATGTTGGCCACGGCGTAGAAGACGCTGCCGTGCACCCGGTACGTCGGCTCGTCGTGCGTCGTGGGGTGCGTGTCCTCGAAGCATCCGCCCTGGTCCACCGCGACGTCGACGAGCACGGATCCCGGCCGCATCCGCGCGACGAGCTCGTTGCCCACCACGTGCGGCGCCCTGGCGCCCGGCACCAGGACCGCGCCGACGACGAGGTCCGCGTCGAGCAGCTCCCGTTCCACCACCCAGGCGCTGGACGCCAGCGTGCGGACCCGGCCGCCGAACTCGGCGTCGAGCTCGCGCAGCCGGTGCATCGACAGGTCGAGGATCGTCACGTCGGCGCGCATGCCGACCGCGATCTGTGCGGCGTGCCGCCCCACGGTGCCGCCGCCGATGACGACCACCTTCGCGGCGTCGACGCCGGGCACCCCGCCGAGCAGCACGCCGCGGCCGCCCTCGTTGCGCATCAGGTGGTAGGCGCCGACCTGGGCCGCGAGCCGGCCGGCGACCTCGCTCATCGGCGCGAGCAGCGGCAGCGAGCCGTCCGACAGCGTCACCGTCTCGTAGGCGATCGCCGTGGTGCCGGCAGCCAGCAGCGCGTCGGTGCCGGCGCGGTCCGCGGCCAGGTGAAGGTAGGTGAAGAGCACGAGGTCGGGACGGAGGAAGCCGTACTCGGCAGCGACCGGTTCCTTGACCTTGCACACCAGGCCGGCCGACCACGCGGTGGCCGCGTCCGGCACGATCCGGGCGCCGGCGGCGCGGAACTGCTCGTCGCTGATCGCGGACCCGGCGCCGGCGCCGGACTCGACGAGGACCTCGTGGCCGGCGGACACCAGACGGTCCACACCGGCGGGCGTCACGGACACGCGGTACTCACGGTTCTTGATCTCGCGCGGGACACCGATCTGCATGGCTGCGACTCCTCAGCGAACACCGTGGGACACCGCTGGACGCCCACGATTCTGAACTTCCTAGATTTCACTGCGATGAACTCGGCGCATCCTTCGCTATTATGCCTCCATGCCCGTCGATTCTTCACGCGCCACGTCTCCTCGACCCGGCGGCCGCACACGCTTCGGAGCGCTCGACGAGATCGACCGCGACATCCTGCGCGAACTCGAGCGCGACGGCCGGATCTCCAACAAGGACCTCGCCGACCTCGTCGGGGTCGCGCCCTCGACGTGCCACGCGCGCGTCGCCGCGCTGCGCGAGTCCGGCGTCATCCGCGGCTTCTCGGCCGACGTCGACCCCCGCGCCCTCGGCCGCGGGCTGCAGGCCATCATCTCGGTACGGCTGCAGGCGCAGGCGCGGGCGCGCCTCGGGACGTTCGCGCGGGAGCTCGCCGGCCGTCCCGAGGTGCGGGACGTCTACCTGCTGGGCGGCACCGACGACGTGCTGGCGCACGTCCAGGTGGCCGACAGCGACGCGCTGCGACAGTTCGTCATCGACCACCTCTCGACGCGGCAGGAGGTGGCGCACACCCAGACGTCCCTGGTGTTCGAGCACGTGCACCAGCCCGCGTCGATGCCGCCCCGCTGACGCCGGGTCGACGCCGTGCCGGACACCTTCCGCAAGGCACGCGCCGGGGCGACGCCGTGCCGGACACCTTCCGCAAGGCACGCGCCGGGGCGCCCGCGGGGCTCTTCCGCTGCGAGTCGGCCGGGCTGGCGTGGCTGCGGGACGCCCGTGGCGCCCGCGTCGTCGACGTGCTCGACGTCGGCGACGACCACCTCGGCCTCGTCCGCCTCTCCCCCACACGCCCGGCCCCGCGCGCCCCGGCCGCCCACGGCGGTCACCGCGAGACCGACCTGGCGATGCTCGCGCTGTTCGGCCTGCCCTTCCTGGACGAGACGCCGGCCGGGTACCAGCAGGTGCACGCGCTGCGTCCGGGCAGGCGCCACCGCGCGGGGCTGCACCAGCTGGACCCGGTCGGTGTGCACGCGCTGCTGTCCGGCGCCGGGTACGCCGGCCAGGCGGCGCGGCTCGTCGCGCCCTGGGTGTGACGGCGGGTCGTCGCCCGTGTGGCGGTCGACGGCGGCACCGGGGCCGTGCCAGGCTCACCACCCGTGAGCGAGGGCACGTCGCCGGGCGTCGACGAGCCGGTCTGGCTCAGCGGGCCCGCCGCGCCCCACCGGTGGCGCACGCCACGCCGGTCGCGGTTGCCTGTCTCGCTGCTCGTCGTGCTCGCCGTGGTGCTCGGGTCCTGGCTGGGCGTCCGGCTGCTCGCGCCGGAGCTGCTGCACCCCGGGCCGCCGGCGGGCTACGAGGAGCAGCCGCTGCCGCTCGGCGAGCCACCGCTGGGCCATCCCACCGACGGGCCCTACTCGTTCATGCAGACCCAGGCCGACGGCGTGACACCGGTCGCCTACAGCCCGTGCCGCCCCATCCACTACGTGGTGCGCCCCGACGGCGAGCCGGCCGGCGGTGACGGCCTGCTCGCCACGGCGCTGGCACGCATCTCCCAGGCCAGCGGCCTGCAGTTCGTCGCCGACGGCACGACGGAGGAACCACCGAACAAGGACCGGGCACCCTATCAACCGCAGCGCTACGGCAACCGGTGGGCGCCCGTGCTCATCGCCTGGTCCACCCCGGCCGAGACCCCCGAGCTCTCCGGCGACGTCGCCGGCAATGCCGGCTCCGCGTCCGTGGTGTCGGGCGGCACGTCGTTCTACGTCACGGGCGAGGTGGTGCTGCGTGGGCCGACGATCGCGCAGCTGCTGGCCGACGGCCCGAACGGCCAGGCCGTGGCCGAGGGCATCGTCACGCACGAGCTCGCACACCTGGTGGGGCTCGGACACGTCAGCGACCCCGGGGAGCTCATGAACCCCACCGCCCAGCTGACGCAGACCTACCTGGCGCACGGCGACCTCGCGGGGCTCGCCCGGGTCGGCAGCGGACCGTGCGCCCCGCGGCTGTGAACCGCTCTCAGGTTGGTCGCTTACGCTGACGGTCCCTTGTCCCGCCAGGAGAACCCCATCTCGCACCGCCCCGTCGTCCTCGTCCACGGCACCCGCACCTCCTCCGCCATCTGGCGCCCGCAAGCCGCCGCGCTGCGCGCCCACGGCCACCCGGTCGTCGCGGTGGACCTTCCCGGTCACGGCACGCGGTACGACGAGCGCTTCACCCTCGAGGGGGCGCTGGCCACCATCGACGCCGCGGTGCGCTCGTGCGAGCGGCCACCGCTGCTCGTCGGGCTCTCGCTCGGCGGCTACGCCTCCCTGGCCTACGCCGGCCGGCACGGCGAGCAGGTCGCGGGCGTGATGCTCTCGGGCTGCTCGGCAGAGATCAAGGGCAAGCCCGTCGGGCTCTTCCGGCGGGTGGCGTCACGGGTCACCGAGCTGCTGCACGTCGGCGGGGAGGGATGGCACGTCGTCACCGACATGCTGGCCGCCCTCGCCGGGTACTCGCCGCTCGCCGACCTGCGCCGGCTGACCATCCCGGTGCGGCTCGTCAACGGCCGGTACGACCCCTTCCGCCTCGACGAGTGGCGCTACCGGCGCGCCGTGCCCCTGGCACAGGTGACGGTGGTGCCGCACGCCGGTCACGACGTCAACACCCGCGCCCCCGCCGCCTTCACGAGCGCGTTGCTGGACTTTCTCACCGACCTGCGGCAGTCCGCGAGCGCACCCGCACCGCACACCGCCTGAGATCAGCCGACCGTCGCTCTCTCGGCGCCGCCACGTGGCCGAATCGCGGCACAGGCAGGCCGACGCCGGGAAGCGTCCCGACCAGGGCGAACGACGAAGCCCCCGGGCATCAGCGTGCCGTTGCGCACACCGATCGCCCGTCGTGCCAGAGAGCACACAGCGCTGGCACGCATCGAAGGGGCCCGCGGTGCACCGTCGGCACGGCATCGTTCGTTGCATCGAGTAGGTCGTCGACACACTGAAGGCGGCCTCGGTCCAACAACCGAAGCCGCCTTCAGGTCCGCTGTCTCAACGGTCTGCTCTCCGACGGGCCTCGCCGCCGGAAGTCACGTTGGCCCGCCGAAGCGGGCTGAGGGAAGAGTAGTCGTCGCCACGTCCTCCCTGTTCGCCGGTGTACGCCTGGTGGACGGACACCGGGTGCACGCCGGCGAGCAGGCTGGCGGGGCGGGCGAGCGGAGGGCCCTCAGCCGACTCTGGCGGATGACGCCGCACGTCCACCCGTCGCAGCATCGGATCCGTCCGCGCGCGCGATCGCGGGCAGCAGCCGGCTCGCTGGGACCAGCGCCAGCGTGAGCCCCGCCTGGACCGCGAGGATGGCCACGACGGCGTGGGGCATCGAGCCGCGTGCGGCGAGACTCGTGAACAGGCTGCCGAGGCCGGCCACCCCGATTGACATCGCCGTCTGCTGGGCGGTCACCAGGACACCGCTGCCGACCCCCGCGGCGTACGCGGGCACCTCGGACAGGATCAGGCGGAACAGCGAGCCGACGCCCATCGCCTGGCCGACGCCGACGAGGACGAGTGCGGCGATCGCGATCCGAAGGGACATCATCGGCCAACTCGTCGCGGCGAGGGCGAGCAGCGTGGCCAGCCCCGCGGCCTCGATCGCGAGGCCGAGGGTGAGCACGTTGCGGTCGAGCCGTCGCAGCAACGCGGGGACGGCGAACGAGGTGGCGAAGTAGGCCACGCCGACGGGCGTGATGGCGAGACCCGCGCTCAGCGCGTCCTTCCGCAGGCCGTCTTGCACGCCGATCGCGAAGACGAACATGAACACCCCGAACACCGCGAAGAACCCGACCAGGACGGGGAGCCCTCGGCGCATCGAGCCGACCGTCAGGATCGACGGCGGCAGCAGGGGCGCACGCCCAGCGCGCTCGGTGCGTCGCGACACCGCGACGAAGGCGGCCGCGAGGAGCGGCACCGCGGCCAACGTCACCCAGGACCACCAGGGCCATCCGAGGGTCGATCCCTCGGTCAAGGGGACGAGGAGCGCTGCGATCGCGAGGCCCAGCAGAACCGTGCCGGGCACGTCCACACCGGCCGCGTGCGCGGCCCGGGTCTGCGGAACCGTGCGGCGCAGCACGAGCAGAGCCACGACACCGACCGGAACGTTGACGAGGAAGATCAGGCGCCACCCGCTGCCGGCGACGTCGGCATCGACGAGCACCCCGCCGAGCAGCTGCCCGACGATTCCCGACAGCCCCCCGGCCACCGCGTACAGACCGATCGCCCGGTGCCTGGCCCGTCCCTCGAGGGAGCTGTGGAACGTGGCGAGCGTCTGCGGCGTCATGAGCGCGGCGCTGGCGCCTTGGAGAACCCGGGCGACCAGCAGGATCGGGACGCTCGGGGCGAGCCCCGCTGCCAGAGAGGTCACCGTGAAGGCCGCGATCCCCACGGTGAACATGAACCGTCGACCCAGGTCGTCGCCGAGCCGTCCCCCGGTGACAAGCATGACGGCGTAGGCCGTGCCATAGCCGGCGACGATCAGCTCGAGCGCCGCCGAGCTGGCGTGCAGGTCGCGCTGGATGGTGGGAAGCGCGACGTTGGTGATGAAGAAGTCGAGGTTGGCCAGGAACGGCCCAGCCAGCAGCACGAGCATCCCGAGGTTCCCCAGGCTGGGCACCGAGACTCTCGGCTCAGCGGCGGTCTGTGTGGTCACCCCGCTAGCATCGAGACTGTGCGAAACGGGTACCAGGAGCGTGCTGATACTGGTAGTGCTGCCACCAGGCAGCGGGAGCTCGCCGCCTTTCTGCGCAGCCGGCGCGAGCGGATCACGCCGGACTCGCTGGGGCTGCCCGTGGCGGCGCGACGGCGAGCACCCGGCCTGCTGCGGGAAGAGGTCGCGCAGCTGGCCGGCATCGGGGTCACCTGGTACACGTGGCTGGAGCAGGGCCGGGACATCCGGGTCTCCGAGCAGGTGCTGGAGGCGGTGGCCCGCACGCTGCGTCTCGATCGCGACGAGCGTGCCCACCTGTTCGTCCTTGCCGGGACGACCCCGCCCCCGGCGACCAAGGACTACGTGGTCGACGAGCCGACCAGGCGGCTGATGGACGCCGTGCTGCCCTTCCCCGCGTGCGTCCAGAACGCCAAGTACGACCTCCTCGCTCACAACCGCGCCTACGCGCGGCTCATCGGTGACCTCAGCACGGTGCCGGCGGTGGAGCGCAACAGCATGTGGCTCGCGTTCACCGACCCGGCGTGGCGGGCCGCTCTGCCGGACTGGGACGTAGTCACGGGACGCATGGTCGCCCAGCTCCGCGCCCGCACCGCCAACCACCTCGACGACCCTGCCTGGCAGGCGTTCCTGCGCCGGCTGTCGGCAGCCTCGCCGGAGTTCGCGCGGCTGTGGGACAGGCACGAGGTCACCGAGGCGGCGACCGAGCACAAGCCGGTCCGGCATCCTCGGCTGGGACTGCTGCGGTTCGACGTCGCCACGTCGTGGCTCGCGCCGAGCAGCAACGTGCGGCTCGTCGTCTTCACGCCGGCCGACAAGCGGACAGCGGCGCGACTCCCGCTGCTCACCGCCGAGTAGTCGCAGTGACAGGTCGACGGACAACGGACGGTGTCCGCGGGCCGCCGAGCAACCGCGGCCGACCCGGAACCGAGCCGACGGGTGCGCAGGGACAAGGGCTATCCGCCCCGGGCGAACGGCGCCTGGCTGCGTTCCCGCGAGATCGCGGCGACGATCTGCATCACGATCAGACCGGGCCACTTGGGCAGCCCCGTCGAAGACTCCAGACCGCACTCGTGCGGCAACTTCTGCGGCTGCGTACGTTCCTGCATTTCAGAGGCCACTTCTGAAGCCTCCACGAGTGTCCGGAAGGGGACTTGAACCCCTACGCCCTATACGGGCACTAGCACCTCAAGCTAGCGCGTCTGCCATTCCGCCACCCGGACAGGTGGTCACCCAGGGGCCCGCGGACCCCTCAGGTGCGGCCAGAAAGATAGCACGGTGCGGCACCCTCGCTCGCATCGCAGGTACGGCAGACTGACCGGGAGCGAGGCGACCAGGAGGGGCGATGGCCGACCAGTCGAGGACGGACGGCGTGGCGTTCGAGCACACCGCACCACGGTGGCTCCGCACGGCGGGCGGGGTGTCGTGGCGCCTGCTGGCGGTCACGCTGGCGATCGTGGTGGTGTTCTTCGCGCTGTCCAAGATTCAGCTCGTCGTCATCGCCGTGTTCCTGGCGTTCGTCATCACCGCGGTGCTGCGGCCGATCGTCAACTGGCTCTCCCGTTGGGTGGCGCGCGGCGTGGCGGTCGGGCTGTCGCTGCTGCTCGGCACGGCGTTCCTCGCGGGGATGCTCACGTACGTCGTCTACTCGGTGGCCAACCAGTGGACGTCGCTGTCGAGCCAGTTCGGCCAGGGCATCGGTCAGATCACCACCTGGCTGACCGGCGGCCACCTGCCGTTCCGCCTGACGAACGAGCAGCTGACCGCTTGGATCGACCAGGGCGTGCAATGGGTGCAGGGCCACGCCGGGCAGATCGCCGGTCAGGCGGCGGCCAGCGCCGGGTCGGCCGTCGAGGTGTTCACCGCGGTGATCATCGCGGCGTTCTGCGCCATCTTCTTCCTCGCCCGCGGCGCCGAGATGTGGACCTGGTTCCTCAACCAGCTGCCCGTTCGGGTGCGCCAGGGCTGGATCGCGGCGGGCGTGGCGGGGTGGAGCTCGTTCTCCGGCTACACGCGCGGCATCGTCATCATCGCGGTGACCGACGGGTTGCTCGCCTTCACCTGGCTGGCGGTGCTGCGCATCCCGCTCGCCGCGCCGCTGGCGGTGCTCGTGCTGCTCGGTGCGTTCGTGCCGCTCGTCGGCGCCCCGGCGGCCATGGTCGTCGCGGTGATCGTCGCGCTCGCCACGAAGGGCGTCGTGTGGGCGCTGCTCGTCGGCCTGGGCATCGCGCTCATCGGGCAGTTCGAAGGCCACGTGCTGCAGCCGCTGGTCATGGGCCGACAGGTGTCGTTGCACCCGATCGTGGTCGCCCTCTCGGTGGCCATCGGCGGCCTTGTGGCCGGCATCTTCGGCGCCGTCGTCGCGGTGCCGCTCGTCTCGGTGTCGTGGGCCGTGTTCTCCCGGCTGCGAACCCTGGACCCTCCGATGGACGCGGCGGAGGTCGAGGCGGCCACCGGGCAGCTTCCCGTGGTGACGCAGGTGTCGCCCGCCGCGAGCTGAGGCTCACCGGAAGTCCCGGCTCGACGTGCGGACCCGCAGCGACAGCGGGGCCAGGTGCTCGGCGACGAGGTTCGTCGCGTCGTCGTTGCGTTCCAGCCGGCCCCGCACGACGAGCGCCTTCGCGGTCCGTGCGGTGCGGCGGAACCGCTGCCACAGGCCGGCCGAGCAGATGACGTTGAGCAGCCCGGTCTCGTCCTCCAGCGACAGGAACGTCACACCCTGCGCGGTGCCCGGCCGCTGCCGGTGCGTCACCACGCAAGAACACGCCACACGTCCGCCGGGCACCGGATCCCGGTAGGTGTCCGCCACGCGCAGCACGCCCGCCTCGTCGAGACCGGCCCGGACGAACTGCGTCGGGTAGGAGTCGACCGACACGCCCGTCGCCCACACGTCGGCGGTCGCCTCCTCGACGCGCTCCAGGCCGGGCAGGGTCGGCGCGGCGACACCGACCGACACGCCGGGCAGGGTGTCCGGTCCCTCCGCGGCCAGCGCGCCGGCCGCCCACAGACCCTCCCGCCGGCTGACGCCGAGCGACAACAGTGCGCCGGCCGTCGCCAGCGACTCGAGCTGGGAGGTCGTCAGGTCGACCCGACGGACCAGGTCGTGCAGGTCCAGGTAGGGGCCGTGCGCCTGCCGCTCGTCGACCAGCCGGGTCGCGGTCTCCTCGCCGATGGCGCGGACCGGTGCCAGGCCCAGCCGGACCGCCAGGGACCGGGCGGGACCGTGACCCGGCACGGCGCCGTGCTCGTCCGTCAGGCGGCCCGCCGCCGCGCTCTCGTCGCCGGCCGTGCCCGGTGGTGGCACCGGACCGGTGCCGCTCGGGCGGGGCACCAGCCGCGGTTCACCGCCTGGCGGGATCGGCCCGACGCGTTCGACGAGCGCCTGCACGCCGGACGCCTGCACGTCGGGGCGCAGCACGCCGACGCCGTGCCGACGGGCGTCGGCCGCCAGGCTCTGCGGCGAGTAGAAGCCCATGGGCTGGGCCGCGAGCACACCGGCGTAGAACGCGGCCGGGTGATGCACCTTGAGCCACGCGCTGGCGTAGACCAGGTACGCGAACGAGTACGCGTGCGACTCGGGGAAGCCGAAGTCGGCGAACGCCTTGAGCTTGTCGTAGATCTGCTCGCCGACGTCGCGCACGATCCCGTTGCGCGCCATCCCGTCGAGCAGCCGCTGGTGCAGCGCCTCCATCCGTTCCAGCGACCGCTTCGACCCCATCGCCCGGCGCAGCTGGTCCGCCTCGGCGGCGCTGAACCCGGCGGCGTCGACCGCCATCTGCATCAGCTGCTCCTGGAACAGCGGCACACCCTTGGTGCGCTCGAGGGACGGCCGCAGCAGCGGATGCAGGAACGTCACCTCCTCCCGTCCGCGGGCGCGCTCGATGTACGGGTGCACCGAGCCGCCCTGGATGGGTCCGGGGCGGATGAGCGCCACCTCGATGACGATGTCGTAGAAGCTCTTCGGCGCCAGGCGCGGCAGCGTGCCCATCTGCGCGCGCGACTCCACCTGGAACACCCCGACCGAGTCGGCCGCACCCAGCAGCTCGTAGACCCTCGGGTCCTCCTGCGGCAGGCCGTGCAGCGTGAGCTGCTCCCCCGTGTGCCGCTCGACCTCCGCGAACATCAGCCGCAGCGCGGTGAGCATCCCCAGCCCGAGCAGGTCGAACTTCACCAGGCCGGCGTCGGCGCAGTCGTCCTTGTCCCACTGCAGCACGGTGCGCCCCGGCATCCGCGCCCACTCCACCGGGCACACCTCGATCACCGGCCGGTCGCACATCACCATGCCTCCGGAGTGGATGCCTAGGTGCCTCGGCAGCCGCAGCATCCGGTCGGCGAGGTCGATCACGGCGTCCGGGATCTCGGCCTCCGTCTCCGCGGACGGCGGCAGCACGTCCGGCACCACGTCGTGCCCGCCCTCGACCGAGCCCCCCGGCTCGGGCGCGGCCGGGCCGGAGCGGTACACCGTCCACCACTCGCTGGGGATGCGCGGCCCGCGCAGGCTGCCCCACCGCTCGATCGACGTGCTCCACGCGTCCTGCTGGCCGACGTCGTAGCCGAGCGCGCGCGCCGCGTCGCGCACCGCCGAGCGCGGCCGGTAGGAGATGACGTTGGCCACCTGCGCGGCGTGCTCACGGCCGTGCTTGGCGTAGACGTACTGGATCACCTCCTCGCGGCGCTTGGACTCGATGTCGACGTCGATGTCCGGCGGCCCGTCCCGCTCGGGGGCGAGGAACCGCTCGAACAGCAGGTGGTGCGCCACCGCGTCGACCGCGGTGACACCCAGCGCGTAGCAGACCGCCGAGTTGGCCGCCGACCCACGTCCCTGCGCGAGGATCCCGTGCTCGCGGCAGAACCGCACCAGGTCGTAGACGACGAGGAAGTACCCGGGGAACCCGAGGTCCTCGATGACGCGCAGCTCGTGCTCGATCTGCACGTACGCCCCCAGGACCCGCTCCGCCCCTGGCGGCCCGTACCGCTCGGCGGCCCCTCGGCGGACGAGCTCGCGCAGCCAGCTGACCTCGTCGTGCCCGGGTGGCACCGGGTACGGCGGCAGCCGCGGCGCGACGAGCGAGAGGTCGAACGCGCACTCCGCAGCGAGCTCGGCGGCGGTGGGCACGGCCTGCGGGTGACGGCGGTGCAGCATGAGCATCTCGGCCGCCGAGCGCAGGTGCGCCATGGGAGCGGCGGGCAGCCAGCCGTCCATGTCGTCGAGCGAGGAACGCGCCCGCACGGTGGCCAACGCGGCCGCAAGGTCCGCGTCCCGCGGCGTCGCGTAGTGGACGTTCCCGGTCGCGACGAGCGGCAGCCGGGCCCGGGACGCCAGCTCGGCCAGGGCGTCGGCCAGCTCCGCGTCGTGCGCGTCGCCGGTCGCGGTGACCTCGACGGCGACGTTGTCGTGCCCGAACAGCGCCACGAGCCGGTCGAGCTCGGCCCGCGCCGCGTCGAGCCCCCCGGCGACGACGCCCACCGTGCCCGAGGGGTCGCCACCGGCCAACGCACGGCGCACGGCGCCCTTGCGGCACCCGGTCAGCACCAGCCACCGGCCGGCGGCGAGCGCCGCGAGCTCCTCGAGCCGGTAGTCGGCGGCCCCCTTCTCCCCGGTGCGCAGGTGCGCCTCCGCGATGGCACGCGACAGCGCCCGGTAGCCGTCCGGTCCGCGGGCGAGCACGACGAGGTGGGTCGAGCGCGGGTCGGGGACGGCCGTCGGAGGATCGAGCACGGGCATGCCCGGGATCGCGCGGGTTCGCTCCCGCGGGTGCCGCCGCCCGTCCGGTGCGGGCAGGTGCAGCTCCGCGCCGAACACCGTCGGCACCTGGACCGCCTTGGCGGCCTGGCTGACCCGCACCACCCCGTACAGGCCGTCGTGGTCGGTGACCGCCAGCGCCTCCAGCCCGAGCCGGGCGGCCTCCGCGGCGAGCTCTTCGGGCTGGCTCGCGCCGTCGAGGAACGAGTAGGCGGTGTGCGCATGCAGCTCGGCGTAGCGGACGTCAGTCATACGCCGCCTCGCACGCCCACCGGCCGTCGGGGGTCCCGACGAGCAGCACCGCACGCCCGTCGTCGAGCGCCACCTGCAGGTGCGCACGCACCAGCGGGCCGGTCGAGCCGGGTGCCCACCACCGCTCGCACACCGGCCACGGCCCTGCCCAGCCGATCACCACCGACGAGCCGACGCCGTCGCCGGCCGCTGGAGAGCGGATGCCGCCGGCCGCCGGAGGGCGGACGATCGCGCCGCTGCGACCGGCGGACTCATCAGCCGCCGGCCGCGCGTCGTCCGGTGACCAGACGACGACGGCCGGCTCGCCCACCAGCCCGGTCCGTTCGTCGTAGCGCACCGCCGACCCGGTGGCGTCCCGCAGCTCGACCGGGCGCGAGGCCGTGAGCACGGTCGCCGGTGCCGGGTCCGGCAGGCGTCCTGGCCAGGGACGGTCGACCGGGCGTGGCGGGTCGGTCTGCTCGCCCCACACCCGCAGGTGGACCTGCTCGCGCACGTCCCGGCCACCGGCGAGGTCCGCGACGAGCACTCCCGAGCCGCCGATCATCCCCTGCACCCGCTCCAGCGCCCGGTGCGCCCGCAGGTCCCCGCCGGACGGGCCACCCCACAGACGCCCCTGCTCGGCGGCGGCCGGGAGCACGTCGAGCGCGGTGAGCATGAGGCGCACCAGCGTGACGGGGTGCTCGTCACGATCCGGCGCCCCCTCGGACAACCATCCCTCGAGCTGCCAGCGGATCCGGTCGGTGATCCGCGCGGGGGTCAGACCACCCCAGCCGCCGAGGTCGGTGCGCCACGTGCGGGCCAGCACCGTGCCGTCGTCGGTGGTCGCCGCCACCTCCAACCGCCCGCACGCGACGCCTCGCGCCACCAGGTCGTCATGCAGCTGCTCGGCGAGCCGGCGTCCCGCGAAGGTCGTCTGGTCCACCCGGTCCAACGGTGGGTCGAGGTCCGCGGTCGCCACGAGGTCGGCCTCCGGCCGCCGACGGGCCGGTGGCCTCTCGTCGAGCCCGTTCGCCAGCAGGTGCGCCCACGTCCCGAGCCGGCCGAACCGTGCGTGCACGCTGCCCGCCGGCAGTGCTGCCAGCGCGCCGAGCGTGCGCAGGCCGAGCCGCTGCAGCAGGTCCCCGAGCTCCGCGACCTGCCGGGCCTGCTCGTCCGTGACGGTGGCGTGCACCAGCTCGCCGATGCCGTACCCCGCGAGGAACACGGCCGAGCACCCCGGCGTCACCACGGCCCCGGTGCGGGCGGCGAGCACCGCCGCCAGCAGACCGTCGGCCGTGCCCACGCCGCACTCGTAGCCGGTGCCCGCC
>JAJYSG010000020.1 GCA_021793675.1 Actinomycetes bacterium
ACGCCAACCGCCGGCTGCTCGAGGAGGCGCAGGGCCTCGAGGCCCGCGCCCGGCGCCGTGACCTCGTGGTGGACGACGACGCGCTCTTCGACTTCTACGACGAGCGCGTGCCCGACGAGGTGGTCTCCGCCCGCCACTTCGACACGTGGTGGAAGGGCGCCCGCCGCGCCGACCCCGACCTGCTGACCTTCACGCGCGACGTGGTGCTGCGCCCGGGGGCGGACGCGATCGACGCGCGCGCGTTCCCCGAGCGCTGGCCGGCCGGCGACGCGTCGCTGCCCCTGACGTACCAGTTCGAGCCGGGCACCGAGGCCGACGGCGTCACGGTGCACGTGCCGCTCGTCGTGCTGCCGCGGCTGCGCCCCGAGGGCTTCGACTGGATGGTGCCCGGGCTGCGCGCGGAGCTGGTCCAGGCGACCATCCGCACGTTGCCCAAGCCGGTGCGGGTCCAGCTGGTCCCCGCCCCGGACGTCGCGCGCGCCGTGGACGCCTGGATGACCGAGCACCTGGCCTCGTGGGAGGACACGGTACGGGCGGGCGATGCCGCACCGTCCTTCCACGACGCGTTCGCCGCCGCGGTGCGGGCTCTGCGGGACGTGGACGTCCCGGCGGAGGCGTTCGACGACGAGCGGCTGCCGGCCCACCTGCGGATGACCTTCCGGGTGATCGACGCCGGCGGCGGCATCGTCGACGAGGGACGCGACCTGCTCGCGCTGCAGCGGCGCCTGGTGACGCGGTCCGACGCAGCGGTCTCGGCCGCCGTCCGCACCGCGGTGCGGGCCGCCATGGAGGAGGCTCGCGCCGCGCGCGCCGGCACGGGTGCCGCGGGGACCGGCGCGGCGCCCGGGGCGAGCTCGGCGCCCGGTGCCGCCGCCGGCACCGCCGCGACCGGCACCGCCGCCACCACGCCCGGCAGGCCGTCCGGCAGGCCCGACGAGACAGCCGTCGCCCCGACCCGCCGGCCCGACGCGACGGCCGACAGCCCGCTCGAGCGCGACGGGCTGACCACGTGGCCCCCGGACCTCACGCTGCCGCTCGTCGTGCAGACGCGCTCGCGCGGCATCGCGGTCACCGCGTACCCGGCCCTTGTCGACCTCGAGGCCGCGGCGCCGTCGCCGGCCGCCGGCCGGACAGCTGGCGCGGCGGGCCCGGTGGGTGTGCGGGTGCTCGGGTCACCGGCGGCGGCGCAGGCGGCGCACCGGGCGGGGCTGCGCCGGCTGCTGCTCGTCGACGCCGGCCTGGGCGCCGCGCGTGTCACCACGCGGTGGTCCGGCGCCCAGGCGCTCGCGCTGGCGGCGAGCCCGTACCCGAGCACGCCGGCCCTGGTCACGGACGTGCAGCTGGCCGCCATCGACGCGCGGCTGCCCGACGCGGCCGCGGTACGGGACCGCGCGGCCTACGACCGGCTGCGTGCCGATGTGCGCGACCACCTGGAGGACGACGTGCACCGGCTCGTCGGCACGCTCGTGGAGGTGCTGACGGCCTGGCGCGAGGCCGACGCCGCCGTGGGCTCGTCGTCCAGCCTGGCGCTCGTCGCGGCGGCGCAGGACGTCCGGGCCCAGCTCGCGGGGCTCGTCGCGCCCGGCTTCGTGGTCCGCACCGGCGCGGCACGGCTGCCGCAGCTCGTCCGGTACGTGCGCGCGGCCTCCTACCGGCTGGCCAAGGCCGCGGAGAACCCGCATCGCGACGCCGCGCTGCAGGCCCAGGTGCGCGAGGTGGCGGAGGCGTACGACGAGGCGGTGGCGCGGGCCGCCGCCGGCGCCGGCGACCCCGCGCGGGACGCCGTGCTCGACGCGGTCCGCTGGCAGCTGGAGGAGCTGCGGGTCTCGCTGTTCGCCCAGCACCTCGGCACGCCCGAGAAGGTGTCCGCCGCGCGGATCCGCAAGGCGCTCGCGGGGCGGTAGCGACGCTGGGGCCGGACGGGGTGTCGGCGGCACGCGCCAGGATGGCTGGCATGACGACCATCGCGCCGTTCCGGTGCTTCGGCACCGGCGACCCGCTCATGGCGGCGTACCACGACGAGGAGTGGGGCCGCCCGGTGCACGACGACACCGCGCTGTTCGAGCGCCTCGCGCTGGAGGGCTTCCAGTCCGGACTGTCGTGGGCCGTCGTGCTGCGCAAACGGCCCGGCTTCCGCGCGGCGTTCGCCGGCTTCGACGCCGCGACCGTGGCGGCGTTCGGGGACGACGACGTGGCACGGCTGCTCGCCGACCCCGGCATCGTCCGCAACCGGCGGAAGATCGAGGCCACCATCAGCAACGCGCGCGCACTGGTCGCGCTCCACGAGGCGGGCGGCACGCTCGACGAGGTGCTCTGGAGCCACCGTCCCGTGACGGCCCGGCCCCGGCCGGTGACGGCGGCGGACGTGCCGGCGACGTCGCCCGAGTCGGTGGCGCTCGCGCGGCAGCTGCGGTCGCTCGGGTTCCGCTTCGTCGGGCCGACCACCGGCTACGCGAGCATGCAGGCGTGCGGCGTCGTCGACGACCACCTCGTCGGCTGCCTGGCGGTCCGTGACGCTGGGTGATTCCGCCGGCCGCCCGGGTCCGTCCCCAGCGGCCGGAGCTAGCATCGCCGCATGGGCGACAAGCCGGACGAATCCGGCGAGCTGCTGCGGGAAGCGGCTCGGGCGTACGCCGCGCCCGACGCCGCGGATCTCGCCCTGCTCGTGCGCCTCGACCGGGCGCTGCACACCGTGCCGGCCGGCGCGGGCGCCATGCTGCCCTGGCAGCGTCCCCCGCACGGCGGCGAGGAGGGCCTGACGAACCGCGCCCACTGGTGAGGGACCGCCTGGCAGCACCGGGTGTCTCGCTGGGTGGGCTCGCTTGCCCGGAATGTGGGCAGGTCCGTACCATCCACACGACCATCCAGAGCGGCCGAGAGACCCGGCTCGTCGACGCCGCAGCAACCCCCCTCGGCATGAGGGAGTGGGTGCTTCCGCCGGGAACGATGGAGACGTGATGAGCGAGCCCGCCCTGGGCACGACGCAGCGACTGGCACCGGCCGCGCCGCTCCGTGCGCCCGCGGACCGGCCCACGCTCTCGTTCGAGCTCTTCCCGCCCCGGGATGTCGACAACGCGCCACGCACGTGGCAGACCGTGCGGGCGCTGGAGGCCACCCACCCGGACTTCGTGTCGGTCACCTACGGCGCCTCGGGCCGCACCCGCACCACGTCGCGCGCCCTCGTCAGCCGCATCCTGCGGGAGACGACGCTCACCCCGATCGCCCACCTGACGTGCGTCGGGACGTCGCGCGACGAGGTCGCGACGATCGTCGGGGAGTTCCTCGACGAGGGCGTGCGCTCGTTCCTCGCGCTGCGCGGCGACCCGCCGTCGGGCGCCGAGACCTGGCAGCCCCACCCGGACGGCCTGCCGACCGCTGCCGCGCTCGTCGAGCTGCTCCGCCGGATCGAGGCGGACCGCTGCGCGACGAGTCCCGCCCAGGCGGTGCGGGCGCGCGTCAAGCCGCTGTCGGTGGCGGTGGCGGCCTTCCCGCGCGGCAACGCCGTCACGGGCAGCACCCGTGCGCAGGACATCCAGGCGCTGCTGGACAAGCAGCGCGCCGGCGCCGACTTCGCCATCACCCAGGTGTTCTACGACGCGGACGCGTACCTCGACCTGGTGGCCGAGGCGCGCCTCGCGGGCGTCGCCATCCCGATCATCCCCGGGCTGCTCGCCACCACCGACCCCGCGCGGCTGCTGCGCACGCAGGAGCTCACCGGCGTGCCGGTGCCCCGCGAGCTCCTCGAGCTGCTGGGCTCCGCGGACGACGAGGCCGAGCGGCACCGGCGCGGCATCCGGTTCGCCGCCGACCTGGTCGCCGGCGTGCTCGACGGCGGAGCGCCCGGCATCCACCTGTACACGTTCAACCGCCACGAGGCGGCGCTCGACCTGCTCGACGCCGTCGACCTCACGTCCCGCCCCACCCCGAGGAATCCCTGATGACGCAGTCCCCCGCCTTCCCCACCGGCACGATCCTCGGCTACCCGCGGATCGGTCCCCGGCGCGAGCTGAAGAAGGCCCTGGAAGCCTTCTGGGCCGGCACGACGGGCGCGGCCGAGGTCGAGGCGACCGCCGCCACGCTCCGCAAGCGGACCCGCGACCGGCTCGCCGAGCTTGGCCTGTCGAGCGACGACGCGGCGATCCCCGGCAACTTCTCGTTCTACGACCAGGTGCTCGACACCGTGGTGCTCACCGGGGCGATCCCCGAGCGGTTCGCCGACCTGCCGGACGCGGACGGGCGCCTCGACCTGGCGGGCTACTCGACGCTGGCGCGCGGCCGCGGCGACGACCTGCCGCTCGAGATGACCAAGTGGTTCGACTCGAACTACCACTACCTGGTTCCCGAGATCGGTCCCGCCACGGTGTTCCGGTTCGCGGACGACCGCGTGGTGCGCGAGTTCGCCGAGGCCAAGTCCGACGGCGTGCTGACGCGGCCGGTGCTGGTCGGGCCCGTGACGTTCCTGGCGCTCGCCAAGCCGGCGCCCGGCACGCCGGGCGACGCCGCGCCGATCGACCGGCTCGACGACCTGCTCCCGGTGTACGCGGCCGTGCTCTCGGCGCTGGCCGCGGCCGGTGCCACCTGGGTGCAGCTCGACGAGCCCGCGCTCGTCTCGGAGTCCACCGGCGTGCCCGCCGACCGGCTCGTCGCGGCCGCTGCGCACGCCTACCAGGTGCTCGGTGGCCTGGCCGACCGCCCCGCGCTCCTCGTCGCCGCGCCCTACGGCGACCTCGGCGCGGCGCTGCCCGCGCTGGCCGCCACCGACGTCGAGGCCCTCGCGCTCGACCTGGTGCGGGGCGCGCTGCCCACCGGGCCGGTGCCGGGCCTGGAGACGAAGACGCTGGTCGGCGGCGTGATCGACGGCCACAACATCTGGCGCGCCGACCTCGACGCCGCGCTGTCCACGCTGGAGCGGCTGGAGACCCTGGGCGCGGCCGCGGTCGCCGTGGGGACGTCCACGTCGCTGCTGCACGTGCCGCACGACGTGGCCGACGAACCGCACCTGGACCCGTCGCTGCGCGAGTGGCTGGCGTTCGCCGACCAGAAGGTGGTCGAGGTGGTCACGCTCGCCACCGGGCTGACCGAGGGACGCGAGGCGGTGCACGAGGCACTGCTGGCCGCCGGTGACGCCCGCGCGGCGCGCGCGGCAGCCCCCGGCGTCGTCGTGCCCGCGGTCCGGGACCGGGTCGCGGCGCTGGACGACGAGGCCTTCCACCGGGGCTCGTTCGCGCAGCGGCGTGCCGCGCAGGAGGCCCGGCTGCACCTGCCGGCGCTGCCGACGACGACCATCGGCTCGTTCCCGCAGACGCCGGAGATCCGGCTGGCGCGCGCGGCGCACGCCCGCGGTGAGCTGACCGACGCGCAGTACGAGGACGAGATGCGCGCGGAGATCCAGCGCGTCGTCGACCTGCAGGAGCGGATCGGCCTCGACGTGCTGGTGCACGGCGAGCCGGAGCGCAACGACATGGTGCAGTACTTCGCGGAGCACCTCGACGGGTTCGCGGTGACGGAGAACGGCTGGGTGCAATCGTACGGCTCGCGGTGCACGCGGCCGTCGATCCTGTGGGGCGACGTGTCCCGGCCGAAGCCCATCACGGTCGCGTGGGCCTCGTACGCGCAGTCCCTCACGGACAAGCCCGTCAAGGGCATGCTCACCGGACCGGTGACCATCCTGGCGTGGTCGTTCGTGCGCGACGACCAGCCGCTGGGCGACACCGCCAACCAGGTGGCCCTGGCGCTGCGCGACGAGATCGCCGACCTCGAGGCGGCGGGCATCGCGATCGTGCAGGTCGACGAGCCCGCGCTGCGCGAGCTGCTGCCGCTGCGCGCCCAGGACCACGCGGCCTACCTCGACTGGTCGGTGCGCTCCTTCCGGCTGGCGACGAGCGGCGTGCGGCCGGACACCCAGATCCACACCCACCTGTGCTACTCGGAGTTCGGGCAGATCTTCGACGCGATCGACCACCTCGACGCCGACGTCACGTCGATCGAGGCGGCGCGCTCGAAGATGGAGATCGTCGACGACATCGCCGCGGCCGGCTACGAGCGCGGCATCGGCCCGGGCGTCTACGACATCCACTCGCCGCGCGTGCCGTCGGTGGACGAGGTCACCGAGCTGCTCGCCGGCGCGGTGCAGGCGATCGACCCGGCGCAGCTCTGGGTCAACCCGGACTGCGGCCTCAAGACGCGCCGCTACGCGGAGGTCACCCCCTCGCTCGAGCACGTCATGGCCGCCACCCGGGCGGTGCGCGCCACGCTGTGACGGTCCGGCGCGGCATGCCCCACGCCGCGCGGTCGGCACATCCTCACCGGCTCGGCACCAGCACCTGCCGAGCCGGTGAGCGACTGCCGAGCCGACGCGTGGGCAGCGGCGCGAGCCGCTGACCGGTCGGCGCGGCTCAGATACCCATCAGCGCCACCGACGGGGAGACGCGGCTGGCTCGCCGGCCGGGGCCGTCGACGCCGCCACGCCGAGCAGCACGGCGCCGAGCGTGCCGAGCTCGCGGCGGCACTGCAGCACCGCGATGCCCGGCGTGCCGGCCAGGCCGATCGCACCCACCACCACCGAGAACGACGTCAGGGCGTCGACCGCGACGAGCATGCCGCGGATGGCCTGCTGCACCGGCGCGGCGGCCCGGGGCACCAGGGCGGCGAACGGCACGCGCCGGCCCGGCGCTCGAGCATGGGCCGCCGCACGCGCGGCGCATGCCAGGCTGTGACGGCGAGGCGGCACCGGGCCGCCGCGACATCGGTGCGGATGCGCCGCTCGGACCCAGCGATGCAACGAGCCGGCGCGCGGGCACCGATCCGGTGGAGGGGTGAGGCGTGAGCGAGCAGATGGTGCCGCCGTTCGACGTGCCGTGGGAGCGGCTGCGGGCACGCACGTCCGAGAAGTGGCGGCACCACCCCCCGGACGTGCTGCCGCTGTTCGTCGCCGAGATGGACGTGGTCCCGCCGGAGCCGGTGATCCGCGCCGTCCATGACGCGCTGGCCACCGGCGACACCGGCTACGAGGGCGACCGCGGCTACGCCGAGGCCTTCGCCGCGTTCGCCGACGAGCGCTGGGCGTGGACGGTGGACCCGGCCAGCGCGCGCCTGGTGCCGGACGTCATGCAGGGGATCGCCCACGTGCTGCGGCTGCTCACCGATCCCGGCGACGCCGTGGTCATCACACCGCCGGTGTACCCGCCGTTCCGCACCGTCGTCGAGCACATCGGCCGCCGGATCCTCACGGCCCCGTTGAACGCCGCCGGGCGGCTCGACCTCGAGACACTCGACCGCGCGTTCGAGCAGGCCAAGGCCGGCGGGCACCGGGCGGTGCTGCTGCTGTGCCAGCCGCACAACCCCACCGGCGTGCTGCACACGGCCGACGAGCTGGCGGCGCTGCGCGACCTCGCCGCCGACTGGCGGGTCCGGGTGGTGGCCGACGAGATCCATGCCGCCCTCGTCCCGCCTCGGCCCGACGGCACCCGACCACCGGTGACTCCCACCACCACGGTCATCCCGGACGCCATCGCGCTGCACTCCGCCGCCAAGACGTTCCACCTCGCGGGGCTCAAGGCGGCGGTCGCGGTACCCGGCCCGGCCGCCACCGAGCTGGCCGTGCTGCCGCAGCTGGCGTCCGACGGCGTGAGCCACGTCGCGTCGATCGCGCACCAGGCGGGGTTCCGCCACGGCGGGCCCTGGCTCGACGGCCTGCTCGACGCCCTCGCGGGCAACATCGGGCTCGTCGGGCGGCTGCTCGCCGAGCGGCTGCCCGCCGTCCGGTGGATCCCGCCGGAGGCGACCTACCTCGGCTGGCTGGACCTGCGCTCCGCCGGCATCCCCGAAGGCACCCCGCCAGCCGAGTTCCTCCTGGACAAGGCCCGTGTCGCGCTCGTCGAGGGCGCCGCCTTCGGCGCCGAGGGGGAGGGCTTCGCCCGCATCAACCTGGCCGCGTCCCGCCCGCTGCTCGACGAGGCGATCGTGCGCATCGCCGCCGCCCTGCCCTGACGATCCCTGGGCAGCGCCGCGACGGCGCCGTCCGGCCGTCCGGCCGACCGGCTCGACGACGGGCCCCCGACGCCCGGCGTGCGAGGGCCCGGCCACCCCCGGTGGGTGCCGGACCCTCGACCTGCCGCCGACCGGCTGGTCGGACGCTGCTGCGCCGACCTCAGCCCTGCGCGGGCGCCGCCTCCGCCGTGATGCTGTGCTGCTCGGCGTTGCCGCGCGAGACGGTGATCTTGCGTGGCTTGGCCTCCTCCGCCACCGGGATGGTCAGCGTCAGCACGCCGTCGGTGTAGGTCGCGGTGATCTGGTCGAGGGCCAGACCGCGGCCGACCGTCAGCTGACGGGCGTAGGTGCCGACGGCACGCTCGCGGGTCAGCCACTGGGCGTCGCTCTCGTCGGACACCGCGGTGCGCTGCGCGCGGATGGTCAGCGTGCGGTCCTCGACGCCGACGTCGATGCTGCCCGGGTCGGCACCCGGCAGGTCGACGTGCAGCACGTAGTGGTCTCCCACCCGGTACAGGTCCATCGGCATCGCGATCGCCGAACGCTCCGACGTGAACATCTGACCCAACAGGCGGTCCATCTCTGCGAACGGGTCGAAACGGGTAGCCATAGCCCTCACCTCCGTCGTGCGCGGACCGCGGACCCCCCGCGGCCCCGAGTGCGGCGGCCTCTTCGGCCGCCGTGGCTACGGCCTCAGGATTAGCACTCTCCGACGGGGAGTGCCAACCCGTTCGCGGATGGTGAACGGGCGAGTCAGGCGAGGGTGCGCCCGGCCACGGCGTCGGCCAGCGCCTGCACGATGCGCACGTCGGAGTCGAGCCAGGGGACCTCGAGCCAGCGCCCCGGCGCCAGCCAGCGCACCTCGTCGTGCTCCACGAGCGGCTCCGGCGTCCCGGAGACGATGTCGACGAGCCACAGCCGCATCACGTACCGCGTCGACAGGATCCAGGCGCCGTCGTCGGGCCCCACCAGCTCGGCGCCCAGGCCCACCCGCAGCCCCAGCTCCTCGCGCAGCTCGCGGTGCAGCGCCTCCTCGGGCGACTCGCCGGGGTCCACCTTGCCGCCCGGGAACTCCCACCGGCCGGCCAGGCTCGCCGGCACCGCACGCCGGGCGGCGAGCAGCAGCTGCGGGTCCCGGAGATCGTCGACCACCGCTCCGGCGACGACGAGCTGTGGTGCGGCCATGCCTGCAGTCTCTCAGGTCCCCCCGGACCGCCGCGAACCTCCGGTGCGCGGGCGCCGTGACCGCGCCGGTGCTCTCGAGACGACGGCGGACGCCCCGGCCTTGCCCCTGGAACGACGACAGGGCCCGCCCGGCGGAGGCGCCGGACGAGCCCTTCGAGGTGCACCACCGAGGCTGCGAGCCATCGGTGGCCGATCCCCCCGCCGCGGTGTCAGCGGCTGCCGTGCTCCTGTGCCCAGGCGACCGCCTCGGCGCGCGTGGAGGCGCCGATCTTGCGGTACACCGAGCGGACCTGCGACTTCACCGTGTTGCGGGTGACGAACAGCCGCGTCGCGATCTCCTCGAGCGTGACGTCCTCCGCAAGCTCGGCCAGCACGACCTTCTCGCGGCGGGTGAGCGGATCGCCCAGGATGGCCGATCGGGTGCTCGTGGTCTCAAGCATGCTCATGGTGCCCCTCCGGTCTGCCGACGACCACGCGGCCCGTCCGCGTGGTCGTTGTACAGCTACGTACCGGATGAGAGGGGGGTCAGGGCGCTCTATGACGCCGCTTCCCACCTACCTCTCGTCATCACGATGTCCCCCCGTGGTGCCGAACGCGCTGCGCCAAGAATGACCTGTTTGTCCACGTTCGGATACATCAGTCCACCTAGCAGACCATCGAATCACCCTTTTGGCGCAAGGGACATAGGTCCCCGCACCTAGGGCTGACCTGGTCACGGCCATCTCCGGCCGACGGTCTCAGCGGGCGGCGAGCGCCGCGTACTCGGTCGCCGACAGCAGCGCCCCGGTGCCCGAGACGTCGACCTTGAGGAGCCAGCCGGCGCCGTACGGGTCGGCGTTCACCACCGCCGGGTCGTCGATCGCCGCCTGGTTGACCTCGACGACCGTGCCCGAGACCGGCGAGAACAGCTCGGAGACGGACTTCGTCGACTCGATCTCGCCCACCACCGCGCCGGCCGCGACGACGGCGCCGACGGCGGGCAGCTCGAGGTAGACGATGTCGCCCAACGCGTCGGCCGCGACGTCGGTGATGCCGACCGTCGCGGGTGCGCCCGCGGCGTACCACTCGTGCTCGGCGGTGTACTGCAGGTCGGTGGGCGGCTGGCCGCTCATGGCATCTCCTTCAGGGGTTCGGGCAAGGACGTGTCGTCACCGAGGACGACGGTAGAAGGGCAGCGGCACCACGTGCACGGGTTCGGCCCGGCCGCGCACGTCGACCGCCAGGCGCGTGCCCTCGGCGGCCACGTCCGGCGTGACGTACGCCATCGCCACCGGGTGCCCCAGCGTCGGGGACGGCGCACCGGACGTCACGGTGCCGACGACCGTCGCGCCCTCGTCGGGCCCGGACAGCACCGGGTAGCCGTGCCGGGCGGCCCGCCTGGTCTCGCCGACCAGGCCGACGAGGACGCGTTCCGGCGCGGCCTGCGCCCGGGCGGCCAGCGCCGCACGTCCGACGAAGTCCGGCGGGCCCACCAGCACGGGCTTGTCGAGCGCGACGACGCGCCCGAGGCCTGCGTCGAACGGCGTCGTGGTGCGGTCCAGCTCGTTGCCGTACAGCGGCATGCCGGCCTCGAGGCGCAGGCTGTCGCGCGCCGCGAGGCCCGCCGGCACCAGGCCGAACGGCTCCCCGGCGGCGAGCAGCGCGCGCCACAGCACCGGCGCGCGCTCCGCCTCGATCCAGACCTCGTAGCCGTCCTCGCCGGTGTACCCGGTGCGGCCGACGAGCACGGGCTGCCCCTCGAACCGCATCCGCAGGCAGGCGTAGTACCTCAGCTCGTCGAACGCGGTGCCGCCCGAGATCGCGGCGTCCTCGGCGAGGCCGGCGGTGGCGCGCAGGATCTGCGCCGCCCGCGGGCCCTGCACCGCGATCAGGGCGGTGGTCGCCGAGTCGTCGCGCAGCCCGACGGTGAACCCGGCGGTGCGGCCGGCGAGCTCGTCGTAGACCGTCGCGGCGTTCGACGCGTTGGCGACGACCATGAGCTCGTCGTCGGCCACCCGGTACACGACGAGGTCGTCGATGATGCCGCCGTCCGGCGCGCAGATCATCGTGTACTTCGCGCGCATCGGCTTGACCTGCGAGATCGCGCCGACCAGCGCGTGGTCGAGGAACGCCGCGGCGTCCGGGCCATGCACCGCGATCTCGCCCATGTGGCTCAGGTCGAACAGGCCGGCCGCCGTGCGCACCGCGATGTGCTCGGCGATGTCCGACGAGTAGCGCAACGGCATGAGCCAGCCGGCGAAGGGCGTCATGGTGGCGCCGAGCGCGACGTGCTCGTCGTGCAGCGGGGAGTGCTGGTCCGTCATCGGTTGCTCCTGGGTCACTGTCCGGCCTCCACGAACGCCTCGACCGGCGGGCACGAGCACACCAGGTGGCGGTCGCCGTAGGCACCGTCGATGCGGCGCACCGGCGGCCAGTACTTGTCGGCGCGCAGCCGCGGCACCGGGAACGCCGCGAGCCGGCGGCTGTAGGGATGGGTCCACTCGTCGGCCGTCACGGCGGCGGCGGTGTGCGGCGCGTTGCGCAGCGGGGAGTCCTCGAGCGGCCAGGTGCCGGCGGCGACCTCGTCGATCTCGTGGCGGATGGCGAGCATCGCCTCGACGAAGCGGTCGAGCTCGGCCAGGTCCTCGCTCTCCGTGGGCTCGACCATGAGCGTGCCGGGCACCGGGAACGCGAGCGTCGGGGCGTGGAACCCGTAGTCCGCCAGCCGCTTGGCGACGTCCTCGGCGGTGACGCCGGTCGCCTGGGTGAGCGGCCGCACGTCGAGGATGCACTCGTGCGCGACGAGCCCGGCCGGGCCCGTGTAGAGCACCGGGAACGCGTCCCGCAGCCGGGCGGCGAGGTAGTTCGCGGCCAGCACCGCCGCCTGCGTCGCCCTGGTCAGGCCGTCGCCGCCCATGAGCGCCACGTACGCCCACGAGATCGGCAGGATCCCCGCCGAGCCCCACCGCGCGGCGGCCACCGGCGCCACGCCCCCACGGCCGTCGGCGGAACCCTCGGACCCCTCCGCCGCGGTGTCGGCGACGTGCCGGCTCCACCGGGCGGACGGATGGCTCCGCCCGCCCGGGGTGGGGTCGCCGGGGAGGAACGGAGCCAGGTGCGCCTTGACCGCCACCGGCCCCACACCCGGGCCGCCACCGCCGTGCGGGATGCAGAACGTCTTGTGCAGGTTGAGGTGGCTGACGTCCCCGCCGAGCTCGCCCGGCCGCGCCAGGCCCACCAGCGCGTTGAGGTTCGCGCCGTCGATGTAGACCTGGCCCCCGGCGGCGTGCACCAGCTCCGCGACCGTGCCCACACCCTCCTCGTAGACGCCGTGCGTCGAGGGGTAGGTCAGCATGATCGCCGCGACGCGACCCTCGTGGTCGCCGAGCTTGAGCCGCAGGTCCTCGAGGTCGATCGAGCCGTCCTGCGCGGTGGCGACGACGACGACACGCAGCCCCGCCAGCGCGGCGCTCGCCGCGTTGGTGCCGTGGGCGCTCGCCGGGATCAGGCACACGTCGCGGTGGCCCTGGCCACGGCTGCGGTGGTAGGCGCCGATCGCCCGCAGGCCGGCGTACTCGCCCTGGCTGCCGGCGTTCGGCTGCAGGCTCACCGCGTCGTAACCGGTGATCTCCGCGAGCCACTGGGACAGGTCGCCGACGAGCCGCTCGTAGCCCGTGACCTGGTCGGCGGGGGCGTACGGATGGATGTCCGCGAAGCCGGGCCAGCTGATGGGCTCCATCTCCACGGCGGCGTTGAGCTTCATGGTGCAGCTGCCGAGCGGGATCATCGTGCGGTCGAGCGCCAGGTCCTTGTCGGCGAGCCGGCGCAGGTAGCGCATCAGGGCGGTCTCGCTGCGGTACCGGTGGAACACCGGGTGCTGCAGGTAGCCGGACGTGCGCCGCTTCCCCTCGGGGATGGCGGGACCCACCTCCGCGGGCTCCGTCGGCCTCGTCGTTCCGGACCCGCCCGGGGTGGGCTGCGGCCAGTCCGACGAGTCGTCGAGCTCGTCGGGCTCGGGGGCGTCCTCACCGCGCTGCCGCGGCAGGAGCTCCCAGACCTCCGTGAGCGCCGGGTGCGTGCCCTCGAACGCGGTCAGCGCGTCGGGGTGGCCGTCCGCGAGCGAGCGCTCGGCGCGGAACGCCGCCACCACCGCCTGCACGTGCGCGCTCGTCGTGGTCTCGTCGCACGTCGCCTGGACGTGGTCGGCGTCCGGCGCCCAGAGGTTGATGCCGAGGACGGCGGCCGCTTCGACGACCACCGCCGCACGCCCCGGCACCTCGGCACGGATGGTGTCGAAGATCTCGTCGTGCTCCACCGCGACCCCGTCGGCGCGCAGCAGGGCCGCCAGGCCCACCGCGTGCGCGTGGACGCGCTCCGCGATCGCGCGCAGCCCGTCGGGGCCGTGGTGCACCGCGTACATCGCCGCGACGACGGCGAGCAGCGCCTGCGCCGTGCAGATGTTGCTCGTCGCCTTCTCGCGGCGGATGTGCTGCTCCCGGGTCTGCAGCGCGAGGCGGTAGGCCGGGGCGCCGTCGGCGTCGACCGAGACCCCGACGAGCCGGCCGGGCAGCTGGCGCTCCAGGCCGGAGCGCACCGCGATGAACGCCGCGTGCGGGCCGCCGCCGAACAGCGGCACGCCGAACCGCTGCGCCGAGCCGACGGCGACGTCCGCGCCCAGGTCGCCCGGCGCGGCCAGCACGGTGAGCGCCAGCAGGTCGGCGGCGACCGTGACCAGCGCGCCGCGGGCACGGGCCGCCTCGACCACCGCCGCGACGTCGTGGATCCGGCCGGAGGCGCCGACCTGCTGCACGACGACGCCGACGAGCTCGCCCTCGACGTCCGGCAGACCGGCGGACAGGTCGGCGACCACCACCGGCAGGCCGACGTGCTCGGCGCGCCCGCGCGCCACGGCGAGGGACTGGCCGAACAGGTCGGCGTCGAGCACCACCGTGCCGACCGGGGCCTTCGCCGCGCGCCACATCAGGGTCACCGCCTCGGCCACCGCGGTCGCCTCGTCGAGCAGCGAGGCCCCGGCCACCGCGAGCCCGGTGAGGTCCTCGACCATCTGCTGGAACGTCAGCATCGCCTCGAGGCGCCCCTGGCTGATCTCCGCCTGGTACGGCGTGTAGCTCGTGTACCAGGCGGGGTTCTCGAGCACGTTGCGCCTGATCACCGCGGGTGTCACGGTGCCGTAGTAGCCCTGGCCGATCATCGGCACGAGCGGCCGGTTCTCGCCCGCCATGCCCCGCAGCGCCGCCAGCACCTGCGCCTCGCTGCGGGCCGGCGGCAGCTCGAGCGGCCGCCGGGTGCGGATCGCGGCCGGCACGGCGGCGTCGACGAGCGCCGCGAGGTCGTCGTACCCGACGGCGGCAAGCATCCGGTCCACGTCGCCGCCGCGCGGCCCGATGTGCCGGTCGGCGAAGTCACGCGCGGACGGGGTCTGGGGGTCGATCACGCCGGGGCCTCCTGTCAGGGCGTCCGGCGACGAGCCGGAACGGTCGGGGCCTCCCCGCTCTGTCATCCGCCCGGCGAACCGGGCGACCTGAGAGTTTTGCCGGTCCGCCTGTCGGGGCGCGCCGGCTTGCACCGTCGGTGGGCCCGCATGGGCCGCTTTCCAGAGTCGCCTCGCCGCGGCGGTACGGGTGCCTGAGAGATTCCCGGGGAGGGTTGCTCCTACGGCGCCCCGCTCGTCGGCGGGATCTCTCCCGCCGCGGCTCGAGCAGCGTGTTCAGTTGTGGCGCCAGAGTACGCGAGGACGGGTGCCCGGGGACCACGACGACGCGCGTGGCTCCCGGCCGATCACGCGGGGGGCTGGATGACCAGGACGTCGGCGGTCGCGCCCGCCGCCCGCGCCGCGTCGACCGCCGCCTCGACGTCCACCAGGGCGCCCTCCAGCAGCAGCGGCTCGCCCGCGGCGGTGTCCCCGGACCACCGCACCGGGGCGTGCGCCGGCGGCGTGAAGGCGGCACCCTGCGGCAGGTGCACCACCCCGGCCGCGCGCACGCCCAGGTCGTCACCCCGGCGCACGACGACCCCGCCGACCATCGGCAGCCGGTCCAGCGTCCGCGTCAGCAGCCGCTGGCGGCGTTCGCCGGTGCGGAACGTCACGACGACCAGCCCGGGCGCCCCCACCTGGTGCCCCGTGGCGAGCGAGCCGATGGACACGCCGCGCGCCGACAGCACGGCGGCCAGCGCGGCGATGGTGCCGGTGGTGTCGTCGGCCCGGACGAAGGCCACCCATCGCTCGTCGTCCTCGAGGGGGGCCACGGGCTCGTCGGGCACCGGGTCGGCCGTCCCCGCGGGGACGGCCGCCTCGTCGGCGAAGCACTCCTGCGGACCCGCGGGCACGGTCATGCCCCAGCCTCCCGCGGCGCCGTCCACGGGGCCACCGCGGCGGCCACGGTCGCGGCGACACCCGCCAGGGCCCGCTCCTCGTCGGCCGCCGGCTGGTCGAGGAGCACCCGGGTCCAGCCCTCCGGGCCGAGCTGCACCGGCACACCGAGCACGCCGCGCACCGGCTGCCCGGCGAGGCTCACCTCGCCGTCCAGGGCGACCTGGCCCGCGACGACGATGTCCCGTCCGTCGAGGATCGTCTCGACGAGGTCGATCGTCGCGCTCGCGGTCCCGGCGGCCGTCTTCGCGCCGCTGCGGTGCGTCAGGTACGGGCGCACGACGACGCGCAGGTCCGGCGGCAGCGTGTCGACGAAGCGGTAGCCGTCGGCGGTCTCGAGCTCCGCCACGCGCGCCTGCGCCGCGGCGACCTCCGCCGGGAAGTCGTCGAGCGACCGCGCGCCCCGCACCCGGGCCACGGCCCGCTCGCGCTCGCAGGCCTCGAGGCCGCCGACGCGGACGGTGGACCACAGCGGCACCGCACCCGGCCCGTGCTCGCCCCCGACGAAGCCGCCCACCCGGTGCCGGCGCACGCCGAGCGAGACGGCGACCTCGCGGCGGAACCGCAGCGTGTCGAGCCAGGCGCCCATGCCGATCACCCGTTCCCGCCCGAGCCGCCGCGCCAGGATCGCCACGCCGAGCTCGACCGGGTTCGTCACGACCACGACGACCTCGGAGCCGGAGCCGTGCTCCGCCAACGCGTCGGCGTAGGCGTGGAAGATCGCGGCGTTGTCCGCGGCCAGCTCGCCCCGGGTGAAGGACTCGCCGTCCGGCGGATGCGTGCGGCCGGCGGCGAGCACGACGACGTCCGCCACCACGTCGGACGGGTCGAGGGCGACGTCGAGGATCGGCGCGTGCTCGTCGTAGGCGTCGATGAGGTCGGCGCGCAACCCGTGGGTCGCCCTCGCGCTGGCGCCGTCGGCGCGCCCGACGAGCTGGAGCCGGCTCGTCGCCGGCAGCAGCGCGCGCTCCACGAGCTGCGTGCACACCTGGCGGCCGACGTCGCCCGTCGCCCCGAGCACCGCGACGTCCATCTAGAGCTCTTCGTGCGTCGCGGGGTCGGCGCCGAACAGGCGGTGCGCCCGGCCGAGGGCGGTGAGCGCCGCGACCTCGTCGGCCGCCAGCGTGAAGCCGAAGACGTCGAGGTTCTCCCGCCGGTGGCCGGCCGACCAGGACTTCGGCAGCGGGACGATGCCGCGCTCGACGTCCCAGCGCAGGATCACCTGAGTCGGGGTGACCCCGTGCGCCGCGGCGATCTCCGCGATCACCGGCTCGTCGCGCAGCCCGCTGTCCTCGCCCACGGGTGCCCACGCCTCGGTGCGGATGCCGTGCGCCTCGTGGTACGCCTGTTGCTCGACCTGCGGCAGCCAGGGGTGCAGCTCCACCTGGTTCACCGCGGGGACGACGCCGGTCTCCCGCTCGAGGCGGTCCAGGTGCTCCGGCAGGAAGTTGCTGACGCCGATGGACCGAACCAGGCCGCGCTCGCGGCACTCGATCAGCGCCCGCCACGCCTCGACGTACAGGCCGATGCGCGGCAGCGGCCAGTGGATGAGGTAGAGGTCGATGGAGTCCAGCCCCATCCGCAGCACCGACTCCTCGACCGCCGCGACCGCGGCGTCGTGCGCGTGGTACCGGCCGACGAGCTTGGACGTGACGACGATCTCCTCGCGCGGGATGCCGCAGGTCCGCACCGCGGCGCCGACGGCACCCTCGTTGTCGTAGTGGAAGGCCGAGTCGAGGAGCCGGTAGCCGGCACCCAGGGCATCGACCAGCGCGCCGACGCCGGCATCCCCGCGGAACGAGTAGGTACCGAGGCCGATCGCCGGGATCGTCGTGCCGTCGTTGAGCGTGTACCGGGGGATGCCCACGGCGGGGTCCTTCCACTGGTCGGGATCGGGCCTACCCTGCCACGCCTGGTCGCCGCCGAGCACCGAGACGGCGGTGGGTCGCGGGCCGTGGCGCGCGCCCGGGTGCGCGCGATCGGTCACGCGCCGGTCGTCAGACCGTCCTGCCAGGCGACGATGCGGTCGATGGCGGTGGCCAGCTCGTCTGGCGCGACGGCGAAGCTGAGCCGCACCCGAGCCCGGCCGCCGACGGGGTCGAAGTCCGTGCCGGGCGTCAGGGCGACGCCGGCCTCGTCGAGCAGCCGGGCGCAGTAGGTCGGCGAGTCCAGGCCGGTCCACGCGATGTCGCCGTAGAGGTAGAAGGCGCCGTCCGCCGGGGCGACGGGGTCCCACCGCAGCCTCGGCAGCGCGTCGAGCAGCATCTGGCGGCACTGCGCGTACCGCTTGGTGGCTGCCCGGGCGGCGGCCATGCCGTCGTCGTCGAACGCCGCGAGCGCGGCGTGCTGGGCGAGGGTCGGCGGGCACAGCGCCAGGTTCCCGGCGAGCGCGTCGACGGGCGCGACGAGGTCGTCGGGCAGCACGAGCCAGCCGAGCCGCCAGCCGGTCATGCCCCAGAGCTTGGAGAACGACGAGACGACGATCGCGCCGTCCTCGCGGAAGGCGGCGGCGGTGGCGGCCTCGGGGGCGCCCGCGTAGGTGATGCCGTGGTAGATCTCGTCGCTGACCAGGCGCGTTCCGGTGCGGCCGCACCATGCCGCGATGGCCGCCAGCTCGTCGGGCGTGACCATGGTGCCCGTCGGGTTGGCCGGGCTGGCGAGCACCAGGCCGTCGAACGGGCCCTCCGCCTCGAGCTGCTCGACCGTCGGCTGGTAGCGCTGGTCGGGGCCGCACTCGAGGTCGACGACCTCGCAGCCCAGCGCGGTGAGGATGTTGGCGTAGGCCGGGTAGCCCGGGCGGGCGAGCGCCACGCGGTCGCCGTGCTCGAACGCGGCGAGGAAGGCCAGGAGGAAGGCGCCCGACGAGCCGGTGGTGATCGCGATGGCGTCCGCCGGGACATCGGCGCCGTACGTGGCGCGGTAGTGCCGGGCGAGCGCCGCCTTCAGCTCCGGGGTGCCGGTGGCCTCGGTGTAGCCGAGGTCGCCCTGCGCGAGGAGGGCCGCCGCCCGCTCCCGGACCCCCGCCGGGGCGCCCCCCGACGGCTCGCCCGCGCAGAGGATGACGACGTCCTTGCCGGCGGCCCGCCGCGCCTTGGCCGCGGCGAGGATCTCCATGACGGCGAACGGCGGGACATCGGACCTGCGGGCGACCTTCACGGCGCCCATCCTCCCGCGGCGCAACCAACCGCATCGCCCGCGGCCGCCCCACCACTCGGTAGCCGCGGTTGGTTGCGATCCGCGAGCCCATGCGCAACCGGCCGCGACCGTCGGCGGCGGAGAGACCGTTCAGCGGCGGGGTTGATCTCTCGTGCCACCGGACGCCGAGGTCTCGTCGGTCGACGGATGTCGTGGCACTGCCACCGCGCCGCCGGACGGCGCTGTCGCGGCGGTCGTCAAATGTCGTGGCACCGCCGGCCGGGCGGGCATCCGGCGACGGTCGCGCCCTGACGACGCGGCGTCAGCGGTCGGCGAGCGCGTCCCTGACGTAGGCGACGACGCCGTCGGCCGCCGCCTCGATCTGGTCGAGGCACTGCTCGAACTCGAGTGGGCCGCCGAACCACGGGTCGTCGATGTCGAGGCGGCGCTCGTCGTGCGGGTCGGTGACCGACGGCGCAGCGGGGTCGAACCGCCGCAGCATCACCACGTTCGCCTCGGGGTCGAGGCGGCGCAGCGCGCGGGCGTGCAGGGCCGTCATCGGCAGGGCGAGGTCGCGGTCGGCCAGCTCGTCCGCCGAGACCTGCCGTGCGCGGTGGCCGTCACCTCCCGCGTAGCCGTGCCCGACGAGCACGCGCCGCGCACGCTGGTCGATCGGGTTGCCCCACTCCTCGTCGGACACCCCGGTGGAGTCGACGACGACCTCGTCGGCCAGCCCGGCAGCGGCGAAGCGCGCACGCAGCACCACCTCGGCCATCGGCGACCGGCAGATGTTGCCGGTGCACACCGTCATCACGCGGTAGGTCATCGTGTCCTCGCCTCCAGCAGCAGTCCGGCGCCGCCGGTGAACGTGACCCCGGCGAACGCACCGGCCCGGGCGATCTCCCGGAAGCCGAGCCGGACGTGCAGATCCAGGGACGCCCGATTCTGGGCATTGACCAGGCTGAACAGAGCGCCGCCCCGGGCTGAGGTCCACGTGAGCAGGTCGTCGAGCAAGACGCTGGCGACACCCTGACGCCGCCACGACGGGTCGACGACGAGCCAGCTGACATACCAGCCGTCGGGGGCATCGTCGTGTCCGGTCCACCGCGCGGCCATCGCCCAGCCGGCAACTCGCTCGGCCCCGCCGACCAGCACGTCGGCGTAGGCACCACTCGCGCCAGCCACCGGCCGGTCGTCGTCAGCCTGACCCCGCTCGTCGCGCAGCCCCGCGACAATGACCCGCCGCTCGTCGTCGCCCACCCACGCCGCGAGGCGGCCGTCGAACGGGGCGGGCTGCGGCCCGCGGGTCCGGGCGACGGCAGCGAGCGCGGGCACGTCGCCGGACACCGCGGGCCGCACGACGAGCCGTCGATGGGGTGTCCCGTGCGCGTCCGGCGCGTAGTCCTCGAAGAAGGGCACGCGGCATCGTCCCATCCGTCCCGGCCGTGCCGAGGCTGCCCGAGAACTCGTCGTGCCGAGGCCTTGCCAGACGACAGGGACGCGATATAGTCGAGATATATTCGATGCCGAGCATTCGATATGGAGTGATAGCCATGGCGCCGCGCACCAGGAACAACCCGCTGGCGCTGGCCGTGCTGGTTCAGCTCTGGGAGCGGCCGATGCACCCCTACGAGATCTCCATGACGCTCCGCGAGCGCCGCAAGGAGGAGTCCGTCCGCCTCAACTTCGGCTCGCTGTACTCGGTCGTCGAGTCGCTGGAGAAGCACGGGCTCATCGAGGCCGCGTCCACCGAGCGCGACGGCAACCGGCCCACCCGCACCGTCTATCGGGTCACCGACGCCGGCGTCACAGAAGCGATCGACTGGCTCACCGACCTGGTCCGCGACCCTGTCAAGGAGTTCCCGCAGTTCGAGGCGGCGCTCTCGTTCCTGCCGGTGCTCGCGCCCGACGACGCCCTGCGCCTGCTCCGCATCCGCACCGAGGCGCTGCGGATGAACCTCACGGCCAACGACGCGACGAGAGAGGCAGCCCGCGCCCAAGGCCTGCCCGAGCTGTTCGAGCTCGAGGGCGCGTACGAGGCCGCGATGCAACGTGCGGAGCTTGCGTTCGTCGAGGACCTGACCAGCCGCATCGTCAACGGCACCCTCGCCGGCGTCGACCTCTGGCGCCAGCTCCACGACACACTCGTCCACGACGGGCGCGTCGATCCCGACGAGATGGCGAAGGCCGTCGCCGAGCTCGAGGCCGCGATGGGAGGCCCGCCGGCCAGCTGACTTCCCCGTCCGGGGAAACCGGTCGGCCCAGGTGCGTCAACACCCGGGCCGACCGTCCACGAACCGACCGAGGCGACGCCTCCTGTGCGATCCGCTGCACGTTCAGCATAGGAGCGCCGCCCCGGTCGAACCCTTCGATCGAGGAGACGCACCATGCCATCGACCCTCGCCGTGGAAGCTCACGGCCTCGTCAAGACGTACCCCGGCCGTCGCGGCCGCCCACCGGTCCAGGCCCTCGACGGCCTCGATCTCGCCGTCCCGGCCGGCACCGTCCACGGGCTGCTCGGCCCCAACGGCGCCGGGAAGACGACCACCACCAAGGTGCTCACCACGCTGTCCGCCGCCACCGCGGGCACCGCGAAGGTCGCCGGCCACGATGTTTCACGTGACGCAGACGCCGTCCGCCGTGCCATCGGCTACGTCTCGCAGGGGACCGGCGCGGACCCGCTGCTCACCCCGCGGGAAAACCTCGTCATGGCCGCGCGGCTCCGTGGCGCCGGCCGTGCCGCGGCCGACGAGCGGGCGCGCGAGCTCCTCGCCCGCATGGGCCTGCACGACGAGGCCGGGCGCCGCACCAGCACGCTGTCCGGGGGCACGCGCCGCAAGCTCGACGTCGCCCTCGGGCTCGTCGACGCGCCGCGCGTGCTGTTCCTCGACGAGCCGACGACCGGGCTCGACCCGGAGGCCCGGGCCTCGATGTGGCAGGAGATCCGTTCCCTGGCGGCCGACGACGAGGTGACGGTGCTCCTCACGACCCACTACCTCGAGGAGGCAGACCGCCTCGCCGACGCGGTGAGCATCGTCGACCACGGCCGGGTGGTCGCCACCGGCAGCCCCGTTGCGCTCAAGGCGGACATCGGCGCCGCCTCGTTGGAGGACGTCTACCTGCACCATGCAGGGCGCGCCTGGGATGCGGAGGCGATCCGATGACCGCCGCACCCCTCGCCGCCGTCCGGGCCCCCTGGCCGGTGCAGACAGCGCTCGTCACGCGCCGCTGGCTCGTCGACGGCGTGCGGATGCCCTGGGGCCTGGGCGTCTCCGTCATCCAGCCGGTCGTCTGGATCGTGCTGTTCGGGAGCGTGTTCAAGGCGGTCACCCAGGTGCCGGGCTTCGGGCACGCCAGCTACCTGACGTTCCTGGTGCCCGGGATCCTCATGATGACGATGCTCTACTCCGGCGCCTGGGCCGGCACCGGCTTCATCGACGACATCCGGTCCGGGGTCATGGACCGGCTGCTGTCGTCGCCGGTGTCGCGGTCGGCGCTCGTCGCCGGCCAGCTCGTGCAGCAGCTGCTGCTGTCGCTGGTGCAGGGCGGGGTGCTGCTGCTCATCGGCTGGGCGGCGGGCGCGCGGTACGCGGGCGGGCCCGGCGGCATGGGGATCGCCCTCGCCGCGTCGCTGCTGCTCGCTGCGGCGTTCTGCTCCGTGTCGGCGGCGGTCGCGCTCACGGCACGGGACCAGACGGCGCTCATCGGGATCTCGACGCTCGTCGTGCTGCCGGCGACGTTCCTGTCGACGGCCCTCATGCCGGTGGCCCTGCTGCCGCACTGGGTCGAGGCGACCGCGCGGTTCAACCCCCTGACCTGGGCCACCGAGATCGCGCGCACCGCGATGTCGGCCTCGGTCGACTCCGGGGTGGTCGTCACTCGTGGCCTGCTGCTGCTCGCGCTGGCGACCGTGACGTACGCGTGGTCGGTCGCCGCGATGCGGAGCTACCAGCGGTCGCTCTGACCGTCGCTGGAGTGCGGAGGGCCGGGTCGCGCCTCGTCGTGCGGCCCGGCCCTTCCGTGCGAGCGTGCGGTCAGTCGCGGGCCGTCAGGACCAGCGGGCCTGCGGGCGTCAGCGCGATGGTGTGCTCGAAGTGCGCCGTCAGCGAGCCGTCGGCGGAGCGGATGGTCCAGCCGTCGTCGTCGACGACGTACTCGTCGCCGCCGGCCATGAACCACGGCTCGATCGCCACGACGAGCCCCGCCCGCAACTTGAGCCCGGTGTGACGGCGGCCGAGGTTCGCCACGTGCGGGTCCTCGTGCATGGTGCGGCCGACGCCGTGGCCGCCGAAGTCGGCGTTGATGCCGTAGCCGGCGTCACGGCCCACCTTGCCGATCGCGGCGGACACGTCGCCCAGGTGACCGCCCGGCCGGGCGGCGGCGATGCCGGCGTCGAGGGCGGCGGCCGTCGTGGCGATCAGCCGCTGCGCGTCGTCGGACGTGGTCCCGAGCTGGAAGGTCAGCGCGGAGTCGGCGACCCATCCCTGCAGCTCGCACGCGAAGTCCACCGAGACGACGTCGCCGTCGACGAGCACCCGGTCCGAGGGCAGGCCGTGCAGCGCCGCGTCGTTCACGGAGATGCACAGCACACCGGGGTACGGCATCGCGCCGAACGACGGGTGGTAGCCGAGGTACACCGAGCGGGCGCCGGCCTGAGCGATCATCTCCGCCGCGTGGGCGTCGAGGTCCCACGTCGTCATGCCGATGCGCGCGTACTCGCGCAGCGACGTCAGGACGTCCGCCACCAGGCGGCCGACGGGCCGCATCTGCTCGGTCTCTTGGGGGGTCTTGAGAGGCACGCCCCCACTCTCGCACCTCCCGGGGGCCACTCCGTCACGGGGTCCGGGGGGGGCAGGCCGGTGGGCGGCACCGGCCGACGGTCCGCGCAGGGGCAGGCCAGACGGGTGCCCCGCGGCCAGGGGCGGGCATGGCCCCCCGGGCGCGGGCATGGGACAGCCCGTGGGCCGGACCCCGGGCGGGGCCCTGCCGCGGTGGACGATGTCGCGGCTCCCACGGGCTGCGGTGGCTGCCGGTACTCGCTCGGGCCGCTCGGGGCCTGGGACGACGGCAGTCCGTCCTGGTTCGACGGGCGGCTAGCGGACAGCCACCTCACGCGTCCTGGGATGAACCATCTCCGGACCACCTCCTCTCCCGTGTGCCGACGACGCTACGTCGCCCGGGCGGCACCGCCAAGCGTTTACCGGTCGCGGTCCCGGCGCGCAGCCGGCAGCGCGACGACGAGCAGCGCGACGACGGCGACGAGCGCGACGACCCGCCACACCTCACCGCCCGGCAGCACCCGCGCCGGCCCGAGGAGCCACACGACCAGGCCCGCGAGCTGGGCCGCCAGCTGCAGCGGCCAGGCCCGGCGCAGCGCAGCCATCGGCACCGCGACCTCCACCCGGGAGCCCGGCTCGGCGCGCCCCGACAGCAACGCCGCGAGCACCGCGAGGTGCACCACCAGCAGCAGCGCCGCGAGCTGCCCCACCGGCAGCGCCGCACCGGCGAGCAGCACCCGCAGGCCCGCGAGCACCAGCAGCCACGCGACCCACCCGGTGCCCGGTCGCACCGCGAGCAGCACGACGAGCAGCACGGCCAGCCCGTCGGCGACCACGGCCCCCATGCCGCGCAGCGACGCGAACCCCGCGGCGACCGGCACCAGCAGGCCCAGCACGGCGGCCACGCCACGCACCGCCGACCCCGGCACCGTCCGCACGCCCTCCAGCTCGACGCCGGTGACCCGGTCCTCGTCGCGCGCCGCCTGCAGCGCGCGCAGCACGTCGCCGGCGGTCACCGCGGCACCCCCGCGCCGGGGCGGCGCCGGTCGGAGCGGGCGAGCACCGCGAGCGCGAGCGCCGGGTCGTCCCGCCACGTCACCACCTCGACGTCGAGGTCGCGCAGGTCGGCCAGGCGGTCCTCCCGGTCGACCAGCACCAGCCGCGCGGCGGTGGCGGCCCGGCCGGACAGGTGCCCGGTGCGCAGCCGCGGCAGCACGTCCACCGCGACCACCCGGTGCCCGATGCGCCGCCACGCGGCCGCGGCCTCGGCCGGCTCGTCGTCCAGGAACGTCGAGAAGACGACGACGAGCGCGCCCGACGGCAGCCGGGGCGAGCGCACCCGGTGCCGCGACCAGCCCTCGGGCTTCGTCAGCGCCAACGCGTGCACGATCCGGTCCAGCTGTCCCCGCCCGCCTCCGGGGGGCAGCGGCCGGCGGACCACGCCGAGGTCGTCCAGCCCCACCCGGTCCCCGCCCGCGATGAACGCCCGCGCCACCGACGCCGCGGCGCGGCGGGCGACGTCGAGCGACGTCGGGTCGTCGGGTCGCGTCGGGCGGCCGCCGGCCCACGTGCGCGGGTCCGGCCCCACCTCGTCGCGCGAGTCGACGACGAGCACCACCGCCGCCTCCGCCAGCGCGTGCTCGCCGCGCACGTAGAGCTCGCCCAGCGTCGGGGAGCGACGCGCCGTGACACGCCAGTCGATGCGACGCAGCCGGTCACCCGGGTGGAACTGGTGCACGTCGCGCAGGTCGCCCCCCTCGCCGGGCCGCCGCGAGGGATGGCTGCCGGTCAGGCCGCGCAGCCGGGCGGGCAGCGGCACCTGACGCAGCGGCGCGGCCGACGGCAGCACCAGCGTGTCCCGGCGCACCGGCCCTGCCGACTCGCTCACGGCGATCAGACCGGGACCCAGCCCCTGCGCCTCGACGCTGGCGACCTCCTGCGGTCCGGTCCGCACGGTGCGCACGACGAGCGGCACGCGCCGCTCGACGGACCCGGTCGCGGCGTCGGGCAGCGCCAGCAGCACGTCCAGCGCCGGCAGCCCGCCGCGGTACACGCCGAGCGCGACCGCCGCCGTCCCGACGGGCGCCGTGACGTGCAGCTCCGCGCGCAACGCGCCCTCGTCGTCGGACCGCGCGGGGCGCCCCAGCACCAGCCGCACCTCGCCGGCCGGCCGGCGCAGCAGGTCCCACGCGCCCGCCACCAGGGGCAGCGCGCCCAGCAGGGCGACGTCCCCGCGACCCGCGAGCGCACCGAGCGCGAGCAGCACCGCACCGGCCAGCACCACGCCGGTGCCGGCCACCGTCACGTGCCACCGTTCAGCCACGGGCGGTCGTCGGCCCCGGGACGTGCTCCAGCACCTCCCGGACCACGGCCTGCGGCAGCGTGCCGGTGGCCCAGGCCTGCGGCGTGAGGGACAGCCGGTGCGCCAGCGCGGCGACGGCCACCTGCTTGACGTCCTCCGGGAGCACGTAGTCACGCCCGTCGAGCACCGCCAGGGCGCGTCCGACGAGCAGCAGCGCCTGCGAGCCACGCGGCGAGGCGCCCACCTCGACGGCCGGGTGGCTGCGCGTGGCGGCGGCGAGGTCCACGCAGTACCGCAGCACGTCGGTGTCGACGGCGACGGCCTCGACACCCGCCTGCATGGCACGCAGCGTGACGGCGTCCACCACGCGGTTCACCGGCGCCCACTCCGTGCGCCGCAGCAGCCGCCGTCGCAGCACGTCCACCTCGGCGTCCGCCGTGGGGTAGCCCACCGCCAGCCGCACCATGAACCGGTCCAGCTGCGCCTCCGGCAGCGGGTACGTGCCCTCGTACTCCACCGGGTTGGACGTCGCGACGACGAAGAACGGCTCCGGCAGCACGTGGGTCGCACCGTCCACGGTCACCTGCCGCTCGGCCATCGCCTCGAGCAGTGCGGACTGCGTCTTCGGGGCGGTGCGGTTGATCTCGTCGGCCAGCAGCAGGCCGGCGAACACCGGGCCCGGCCGGAAATCGAACGTCGCGGTGCCGGGGTCGAACACGGACGAGCCCGTGATGTCCGAGGGCAGCAGGTCGGGCGTGCACTGCACGCGGCGGAAGTCGAGACCCAGGGCCGCGGCCAGCGAGCGCGCGGCGAGCGTCTTGCCGAGCCCGGGCACGTCCTCGAACAGCACGTGGCCACCGGCCAGCAGGGCGGCGAGCGCGAGCCGCAGCGGGTCACGCATGCCGACGACGACGGTGCCGACCTCGTCGAGCACGGCGCGACCGCGGGCGGCGACCTCGGGGACCGGAAGGGGGGTGCTCATCGCGGGTTGCTCCTCGAGGAGATGGTGGTCCGGGCCGGGGGGCCGGGACCGATGCGGTCCAGTGCGGCGACGGTGCGGTCGATGTCGCCCAGGCGGGGCCACGGCTCACGCGCGCAGCGCAGCGTCGCGAGCGCTCGCGGGCCGATGAGCGCGCGCAGCGCGGCGGTGTCGGCAGGCGAGGCCAGGTCGAGCCCGTGCCGCGCCAGCCGGTGTGCGCCCACCTGCTGCACGCGCTGCAGCGCGCGCGGGCCGACTCGGCCGTCGCGGCCGGCGAGCGCCCACGTCAGCAGGAGCGCCTCGCGCCGCTCGCCCGCGCGCGGCGGGCGCTCGGGGAGCCATCGCCACGGCTCGCCGGCCGGGTCCAGTCGCTGCACCACCAGGCCGAGCACCGCGACGCCGAGCCCGATGGTGACGGCGCCGATCCAGTCCAGCAGCAGCACCCGGGTGAGGCCGGCGACCACGAGCGCCACGACGGCCACCGGCACCGCGCGCCTCACGACGAGGTCTCCGGCCCGCGCCAGGGCGCCGTGCGCGCCGGCCGTGGCAGTGCGGCGGCGAGCTGCGCCAGCGCGGCCTGTGCCGCCGCGACGTCGCCCGGTCCCACCTCGTGGTCGCTGAACCGTGCCCGGTGGTACAGCCGCAGCAGTGTCCGCGCCGCACCGGGCTCCGCGGGCGTGCGGTCGAGCAGCGCGAGCGTGAACTCGGTGGCGGTCTGGGCGGGCTCGCGCAAGATCCCGCCACGGCCGGCGGCCTGCTCGAGCGCGAGCCAGGCGGCGATCACCGCATCCCCGGGGGGCTGCTCCTGGCGCAGCGCCCGGCCGGCGTCGAGGAGCCCCTCCTGCAGCGCCGCCTGCGTCACGTCATCGATCTCGTCGAGGAGCTCGTGCCCGGCGGCCTGGTCGCCGTCGCCGCCGAGGTCCACCGACCTGAGCCGCTCCCGCACCACCCGGGAGACGTACCTGATCAGCAAGAACGCGAGGACGGCCAGGGCGGCGAGCATCACCCAGCGGACGGTCTCGTTCACCCAGCCGGGGATGTGCGCCGACGACTGGCTGCCTCCGGCGGGCGCGGGCGGTGACGCGGCGGGTGGCGACCGCGTCGGGAGTGCCCCGTCCAGCGCCAGCCATGCCGGCGCCTCGTGCCACCGGGGCGCCATGGGCCCGGCGAGCACCGTCACGAGCACGACGATCGCGGCCAGCAGCACCACGAGGAGCTCGCGTCGCCCCGTCGTCGGCCCGTGCCCCGTCGCCACGCCCGCGAGCCTAGCCAGCCCGGTGCGGCCGGGTGAGCGGCGCGACCGCCGCCGCCGTGACCAGTAGGACGACGACCACCAGGGCCATCGCCGCCCGCCCCCCGCGAGACCGGGGGGCTCCGCAGCGGCAGATAGCCCGCGAGGGCATTCCCGACGCCCCCCCGAGACCGGGGGGCTCCCGCCCGGTCGACGGTTCGCCGGTGCCCGGCCCCGGGGGCGACGGCGTCGCGCTCGACTCCCGCGGTACGGCCCATCGGTGCGCGACGGCCGTCCCCGGACCGAGCCCGCCCGATGGGGTGGACATCCATGCGCCCACCCGCTGCAATCCCACCCGAGCGTGCTGCGCCCGCCCTCCGGGAGGGTGCCCGGCACCGAGCACCCGGGGCGCACCCGCCGGGAGAGGGTCCGCGTGTGCGTGGTGCGACGTGGAGGGGGTCGCAAGGTCGGTCGCGACGGGTGGCAGCATGACCGGACGGGGTGCATGGCGCGGCGACAAGGACCCGGCCGGGCGGCACCATGACCGCGCCGGGTGCACGGTGGGGTGGCGGGGCCGAGGGGCGCGAACCGGACCGGAGCGCTGCGCGGCGAGGCGAGGCGAGGCGACGTGGATCGGGTCCCGGTCGCGGCGCGGCGACGTGGATCGGGTCCCGGTCGCGGCGAGGCGACGTGGATCGGGTCCCGGTCGCGGAGGCGTGACGTGGATCGGGTGTCGGTCGCGGCGGGGCGAGGCGAGGCGACGTGGATCGGGTGTCGGTCGCGACGGGCGTGAGCGGGACGGGACGAGAGGTGCAGTGAGGTGGAGGAGATCACGATGAGGGGTTCGCAGGACGTCGTCGGACGCACGGCGCTGGTGACCGGTGCGGGCGGCGGCATCGGTGCGGCGCTCGTCGTCCGGCTGCTCGAGGCCGGTGCCACGGTCGTCGCCACGGCCCGCGGCCCCCGGCCCGCACGGCTCGCGGGCATTCCCGACGAGCTGCGCGGCCGCCTCGACACCCGCGTCGCGGACATGCGCGACCTCGCCGCGCTCGCGCCGCTCGTCGCCGCCGTGGAACGTGACCACGGCTCGCTCGACGTGCTGGTCCCGGCGGCCGGTCTCGGCCCGGTCCACGGGCTCGACGTGCCGCTCGACGTGTGGCAGGAGACGCTGACGGTGAACCTCACGGCGCCGTGGCTGCTGGCCCAGGCCGCACTCCCGGGCATGACCGCCCGCGGCTTCGGCCGGATCCTGTTCGTCTCCTCGATCGCGGCCTACACGGGCGGCAAGATCGGCCCGCACTACGCCGCCTCCAAGGCCGCCCTGCACGGGCTGACGCACGCCATCGCGTCCCGCACGGTGGCGGACGGCGTCACGGCCAACGCCATCGCGCCCGCGCTCATCGGCGGCACCGACATGGTCGCGGCCATCCCCGACGTCACGCTGCCGCCGGTCGGCCGCTTCGGTCGGCTCGACGAGGTGACGTCGCTGGCCATGGCGATGCTCACGAACGCGTACCTCACCGGACAGGTGGTGCTGCTCGACGGCGGGATCCGGCCGGACTGAGATCCACCCGCTCGTCGCCTCACGTCCGTCCGTCCACGGCCGACAAGAAGAGTGGGGCGGCTGGAAGCACCAGGAGCGCGACATGGAGGCGATGCGAACCTCGGCCGTGCCGTTCCGCGGGGCGGTCGGCGTGGCGTTGCTGGCGAGCGCGCTCTTCCTGGTCGCCTCGGTGGAGGTCCGGCTGTGGTCGCTCGTCGCGGCACCGCTGCTCGCCGCGGCGGCGATGGTCGTCATGGTGGCGCGCAACCGGCCCGCCCGACCGCGGCCGTGGCTGCTCCTCGCGGTGGCGCTGCTGGCTGCCGCCGGGGGATCGGCGGCGCAGGCCACGCAGCGGGCGCTGACGGCCGGCGCGTGGGTCGGCTTCGTCGGTGGCTCGGTCGCGGTGGCGGCGGCCATCATCGGCTTCACCACGCCGGTACCGCCCGACCGGGACCCGCTCGCCTGGCTCGACGTCGCGATCGGCGTGGTCTCGTTGGCCACCCTGGCCTACCAGTTCCTGGTGCAGCCGTACGTCATCTCAGGCGCCGGCGGCGCCGCCATCGCCTCCGCCGTGGCGCTCTCCACGCTCGACCTCACGCTGGTCACGCTGCTGCTGCGGCTGCGCGACCACCGCCCGTTGCACACCCCGTCGCTCGCGATCCTGGCGGCCGCACTGTTCGGGGGCGTCGGGGCGGACACCGTCGTGGGCCTGGCCACCGTCAACGGCCGGTACCGACCCGGCTCGGCGTGGGACGTGTTCGCGTGCGCCGCCTACCTGGCGCTGGGCGTCGCCGCCATGCACCCGTCGATGACACGCGTGGGGCTGCCCGCCCGGGGGCCCGCGCCGTCCCGGGTGCCGGGCCTGCTGCTGCTGTTTCCCGCGGGCGCGGTGGTGCCGGTGCTGATGCTGGCGGCGGGGCACGGCCTGCTGCACCTCGACCTGCGCCTGGCTGCGACCGCCGGGCTGACGCTGTACCTGCTCGCCATGGTCCGGGCGGTCCAGCTGCTGGCCCGCACGGAGCGGACCAGCCTGCACGACGAGCTGACCGACCTGGCCAACCTGCGGCGGCTGCGTCATGAGCTGACACGGGCCGGCGGGCTGCCGCACGGCACCACGGCGCTGCTCGCGATGCTCGACCTCGACGACTTCAAGGGCATCAACGACACGTTCGGCCACCCCGTCGGCGACGCGCTGCTGGTCCAGGTGGCCGAGCGGCTCACCGCCGCCCTGCCGCCACCGCTGCTGGTCGCCCGGTTCGGGGGCGACGAGTTCGGCGTGCTCGCCGTCGGGCCCGAGGCCGATGCCGACGCGTACGCCGACCGTGTCGGGAACCTCATCCTGTCGTCGTTCGCCGAGCCGTTCGATGTCGACGGGCTGCCGCTGCGGATCTCCGCCAGCGTCGGGGTCGTCATGTCGCCGGACGCCGGCACGCTCGAGCGGCTGCAGACCGACGCGGACATCGCGATGTATGCCGCGAAGAACGCCGGCCGCTCCACGTACCGCGTCTACACCGCCGAGCTGCGCGAGCAGGTGCTGGGGGAGCGCAGCCTGGCCACCGCGCTCGACGACGCGCTCCACCACCCGGAGTCCGGCGGCCTGTGGGTGGCCTACCAGCCCGTCGTGGCGCTCGACGACGGCGCCACGATCGGCCTCGAGGCCCTTGTCCGGTGGCAGCACCGCACCCGCGGGCCGCTGCTGCCGGCGCAGTTCCTCCCGGCTGCGGAACGGGCCGGGCTGTCGGCCGCCGTCGACGAGTTCGTGCTGAGCACGGCCCTGCGACATGCGACCGCCTGGTGCCGGGCGGATCCCGGGTTCTCGTCGGTCCGCGTCGGCGTCAACATGACCGCCGCCTCTCTCGACCGGGCTGACCTGGCCCGCTACGTCCTGGCACAGCTGGCAGCCGTGGACCTGCTGCCCACCCAGCTGACGATCGAGATCACCGAGCAGGCGGCCATCCCCGGCGACGTCGAGCTCGTCGCCGCGCTGCACGAGCTCGACGCAGCGGGCATCCACCTGGCGATCGACGACTTCGGCACCGGCTACTCCGCGCTGATGTACCTGCAGCGGTTCCCCGTCTCGATCCTCAAGCTCGACAAGACGCTGGTCGACTCCGTCGACGCGCACCCGTCACCGCTGCTCGCCGCAGTCACGGCCCTCGCGCACACCTTGGGGCTGACCCTGCTGGCCGAGGGCGTCGAGAGCCCGGGACAGCTCGCCGCGCTGCGCGAGCTGGACGTGCCGCTCGCGCAAGGGTTCCTCTTCGCGCCGCCGCTGGCCCCGGACGAGGTCGAGCGCTACCTGCGCGCGCACCCGGCCCGACGAGGTAGCGGGCCAGACCGCCCTGCGCGGCGCCGAGCCGGCGCCGGGCCGGGCGGCATGCCCCATCAGCGTTCGTCGGCGGGTGGCCCGCCGGTGCCCGCGCTGGGCACCACCGACGAGGAACCGTAGCCAGGCGCACGGCCGGCAGCGGCCGCGGGAGCGGCCGGCCGGAGCCGGGCCGGCACGGCGCCGGGCCGCGACGCGCCCCGGCCGCCACTACTCGCCGGAACGGGGTTCCGGCCGGGGCGCAGGGTCCCGCAGTCGCCAGTCCCGCGGCAGGGTGGCCGGCAGCACGTCGTCCACGGTGATGACACCGAGGAGCTGGCCCTCGGAGTCCACTACGGGCAGGGTCGCGAGGTTGTGGTCCGCCATGAGCAGCGCGAGGTCGGCCAGGTCGGTGTCGGGAGTGACGCGCACCGGGTCCCGGTCGGCGAGCTCGAGCAGCGGGCGGTGGGGGTCCGCCTGCACCAGCCGCAGCAGCGGGATGGTCCCGGTCAGGCGCCCGTCCACGTCGATGAGGTGCACCGTGCCGGCCGCCTCGAGCGGCGTGTGCCGCGCGGACCGGACGATGCCCAGGGCGGCGTCCGCCTCGAGGTCACCGGGGACGGCGAGGTACTCGATGCTCATGAGTCCGCCTGCGGTCGTCTCGTTGTACGACAGCAGGCTGGCGACGGCGGCCCGGGTTCCTCCGGGCAGCAGGTCGAGGACGTTGGCGCGCCGCGACGTGGGCAGGTCCATCACCGCGTCGGCCGCGTCGTCGGTGTGCATCCGGGTCAGCAGCCGGGCGATCTCGGCGTCCGGGCGGGCGGCGAGGATGCTCCCGCGGTGCTCGTCGAGCTCTTCGTAGACGTCGGCCTCCAGCTCGGGGTCCTGGTGGACGAGCGCAAGGATCTCCGCCTGCTCGTCGCGCGACGCGTCCTCGAGCAGGTCGGCGAGCTCAGCCGGCCGCAGCGACCTCAGCCGCCCGAACGCGGCGCGTACCAGGACGGTCGGCTCGTGCCCGATGAGCGCCTCGAAGGCGCGCCACTCGCGGAACGCGGTCGTCGCCCCCGGGCGCGCGCGACGCGTCCGGGTGGTGCGCACACCGCCGAGCACCAGGCCGCCCTCGGTGGACGCCAGCAGCAGGTCGTAGGCACGGACGAGCGTGGCGTGCGAGACGTCGACGAGCCGGTGGCCCAGCACGTCCGCGCGCAGCAGGACCTCCCCGGTGCGACGTTCGAAGGCCCGCACGTCGAGCTGGGCGCTGGTCAGCATCAGCTGCTCCGCCTGCCAGGCACGGATCTGCGTCGCCGGGACGAACACGTGCCGCCTGCCCACCTCCAGCACGATCCCGATCACCGGCGGCAGCTCCGTGCCGCGTAGCCGCACGACGATGTCGGCGAGCCGGCCGAGCACCCGGCCGTCAGGCCCGGCGACGGCACGGTGGACCAGCTGGGACAGCACGAGGTCACCGGCCTGCGGCGCGGTCATCGTCGACACCTCCCGTGCGTCACCCTGCCTGTCGGAGCGACCCGTCAGGCAGGGTGACACATGTCAGGCGCCGGTGGCGATCTGCACCACGCGAACGACGACCAGGCTGCAGACCAGCGCGAGATAGACCCACATCAGCGCGAGGCTGACCCGCCGCGCACGGGACATCTCCGGACGCGCCAGCAGCGAGAGCGGCGGCATCCGCCAGGCGGCCTTCTCCTGCGGGTCGATCATGCGGTCGTCGGCAGCCACGCCGCCGCGGGAGCGCAGCACGTGCTGGCCAGCCACGACGGCGCCCACCACCACCGCCAGGCCGGTGCCCGTGGCGAGGATGGCGACCATGGCCTGCCCGCTCATCTGAGGGAAGACCACCGACGCGGTGAGGATCACCGACAGCGTGACCAACACGGCGATGACGAACCCGGTGAACACGTTGGTGCCGGTCTTGTTGACCCAGGGCCCGAGGACCGCCTTGTCGTTGCACAGCAGCAGCAGGAACACCGTGGCCGACGGGAGCAGGACGCCCGCGAGCGTCTGCACACCCTCGGTGAGCAGGCCCAGCGGACTGCCCGGCAGCAGGACGATCGTCGCCGACCCGGCGAGCAGGAGGCCGAAGACCGCGTAGAAGGCCTTGGCCTCGCGCGGCTTGCGGTGCAGCGAGTGCTTCATCCCGAGGACGTCACCGACGGCGTACGAGGTCGACAGCCCGACCGCGGCCGCGCCGATGATCGAGGCGTCGATGAGGGCGATCGCGAACAGCACCCCCGCGAGGTGGCCACCGGCGGCGGCCAGGCCGGCGGCGATGCCTGCGGCATCGGTGAACTGCCCGGCCCCCGACGTGCCGGCGAATGCCGCCGCCGAGAACGACATCATCGCGGCGGCGCCGACCACGACCACGACGATGCCGATCCACAGGTCGACCTTCTCGTACCGCATGAACGCCGGGGTGATGCGCTTGTCGATCACGTAGGACTGCTGGAAGAACAGCTGCCACGGCGCGACAGTGGTGCCCACGATGGCGATGACCAGCAGCATCACCGTGGACAGCTGGGAGCTGCCGCCGGGCAGGCCGGGAACAAGCAGGTCGTGAGCCACCTGACCGACGCCCGGGTGGACCATGAACACGATGGGGACCAGCACCAGGGACCCGGCCACCAGCGCGAGCGAGACCTGCTCGAACCTGCGGAACGAGCCGGTCGACGTCGCGGCAATGACCAACGCCACGGCGATGATCACCCCGGGGACCTTCGGCAGGCCCAGGTAGCCCAGGCCCAGCGTGATACCGATGAACTCCGTGACGATGGTCAGCGCGTTGAGGATGAACAGGTCCACGACGCTGAACGCGCCCCAGAACTTGCCGAAGCGCTCGACGATCAGGCGGGCGTGGCCGACACCGGTGACGGCACCGAGGCGCAGCACCATCTCCTGGTTGACGTAGAGCACCGGCACCAGGAGCAGCAGGGTCCACACCAGCCGGGTGCCGTAGTTCTGGCCCGCCTGCGTGTAGGTGCCGAAGGCGCCGGCGTCGTTGTCGCCGACCATGACGATGAGGCCGGGGCCGACCACCGCGAGCAGCGTGCGGAGCCGCCGTGACATGCCGGACCGGCCGGCAGCGCCGGTCTCGCCGAACCGGATGGTCCCCAGCGCGCCTTCGATGTCACCGACGTGGGCGGTGTCGAGCACCGCTGAGGGCGTCGAGGTGGTGGTGTTCTGCACGGACATGGCAAGCCTCCGTCCTGCCTGACAGGCAAGGATCGGGTGACGCGTGCGGCAGTCCTGAGAGCCTTCGGCTCACCAGGTCGGTCGAGCGTGCGTCAGCACGCGTCACGGACGGACGAGGAGCGCGTCATGATCGGACTATGACCAGGTGCGGTGTCCATGAGCGCTCACCTCCTCCGTCGGGGGCCCGAAGGCCGCGCGCGGACCACTGGCCCGCAACCGCCCGCCAGCATGACACGTCCTCCCATGACAGGCAACCCAGGCGCGCCTCGCCCGCGGGCCAGGACGCGGTGTCAGCCTTGCGCCGGGGCGATCATCGTCGCGTAGTCCTGCGCATTGGCCGCCTTCAACGTCCCGGGGTCGGTGCCGAGGAACGACGAAGACAGCCCGAAGACCAGCCAGCGGGTGCCGTAACGGAGGAACGAGACCCCTCCGACCATGGGGCCGTTGGGCGTCCCGTAGAGCACCGCGTACTCCGCGTACTCGTCGGCCCGGTAGGGCGCGGCCATGCTCGCGAAGGCGGTGGCCAGCTGCGGGCGGCCAACCCCGACCATGTCGACGTGCAGCACGGTCAGCCGGGCCATCGGCGCGGGGTCGAGGCGGCTGGCCAGCGCGGCGGCGGTGCTCGCGTCGCCGATCACGGCAGTGGTCGTGGGGTCGTCCTGCGGATCGACGACGCTCCACGTCATCGCGCGCAGCTGGGCGGTGATCTGAGCGGCCCGCTGCCCGAGGTCGAGCGTGCGGTAGTACGGCGTGGACGACGGGAGCCATGTGTACGGACCCATGGCGCCCATGCGTGCCAGCTGAGCGGCGAAGTCGTAGCCGTCGACCATCGACGTGGTCGCGAACGCGGTCGCGGCACCGGCGGCGTCGCCGGCCGCCAGCCGCTGGGCGAGGAACGCCACGGCGTCCTGCGGCGTGGCGAACGTGCCCTCGGCGGCCGCGAACGTGGCAGCGCCGCCAGCCTCCGACGTGCTCGTGGCGGTGGGCACCGGCGTGGACGCCGCCCTGGCCGAGGCCGCCCCCTCGCCCGCGGGCTGGGGCCGCAGCCAGGAGCCCGCGGCGACGAGGACGGCCACCGCCGCCACTGCCCAGGGCACCCAGCCGGACGTGCCATGCCTCGCCGTGGCCGTCCCGCCCACGGCCCCAGGCGGCGTGGCCACGGGCGATGCCCCGCCGGCGGCCTGTGGCGTGGCGATGACGGGCACCGCCTCGACCGTGGCCTGCGGCACGCCGCCCGCCGCCTGGATCCAGGCACGCAGCTCCGGGTAGGCCGCCGGATGGCTCGCGACCAGCGCCCGCAGCTCAGGGTGCGCGCCGGCGATCTGCGCCAGCTCCGCCGCCGTCACGTCCGGCTCCGCGAGCCGGCGCGCGGCCTGCTCCAACGACGACAGGTCAGCCACGTCTGGGTCCTCTCTCACGGCAGCCGGTGACGTCCGGCCGCGTTCGTAGCGAGGTCACCGGATCGAGGCGTCCAGGTCAACCGCAGCGGCAGCCGATCGTAGGTCATGCCAGCGACGCCGAGGACCACCCCCGCCGAGGTCTGTGCCTGGGCCAAGGCGCGGCTGGCCTGTCTCGACGCCAACCGGCTCCGGTGCGCCGTGGTGGCGTT
>JAJYSG010000021.1 GCA_021793675.1 Actinomycetes bacterium
TGGAGTGCACCACGCCGTCGAGGTGGTCGGCGTGCTCGCGCACCCGCTCCGCCAGCGCGGCGAGGTCCTCGTCGTCGGTCACGTCGAGCTGCACCACGGGCGCCCGCTCCGGCAGCCGCCGCGCGATGACCTCGGTGAGCCGGTGCTGCTTGCCGAAGCTCGTCAGGACGACGGTCGCGCCCTCCTGCTGCGCGAGCCGCGCGGCGTGGAACGCGATCGAGGCGTCGGTGAGCACGCCGGTGATGAGCAGGGTCTTGCCCTCGAGGAGAGCCATGGGTGTCCTTCCGTGTCCGTCGGCGAGGGGCGCAACGCCCGGGTCAGTGGCCCATCCCGAGGCCGCCGTCCACCGGGACCACCGCCCCGGAGATGTACCCGGCGTCGGCTGACGCGAGGAACTGGACGACCGCAGCGACCTCGTCCGGCGTCGCGAAGCGACGGGCGGGGATGGCGTCGAGGTAGGAGGACCGCAGGTCCTCGGGCAGCGCGCGCGTCATGTCGGTGTCGACGAAGCCCGGTGCCACCACGTTGGCGGTGATGCCGCGCCCGCCGAGCTCGCGGGTGATGGACCGCGCCATCCCGACCAGCCCGGCCTTCGAGGCGGCGTAGTTGACCTGTCCGGTCTGCCCGTAGAGGCCGACGACCGACGAGATGAGGACGATGCGCCCGCGGCGCAGCCGGATCATCGACGTCGACGCGCGGCGCACCACGCGGAACGAGCCGACGAGGTTGACGTCGAGGACCTCCTCGAAGTCCTCGTCGGACATCCGCATGAGCAGGCCGTCGCGTGTGATGCCGGCGTTGGCGACGAGCACCTCGACCGGCCCGTGCGCCGCCTCGACGGCCGCGAAGCCGGCGTCGACCGCCGCGGTGTCCCGGACGTCGGCGACGACGCCCAGCACGCCGTCGGGGAGCTCGCCCGAGCGGTAGAAGGTGGCGACCCGATCGCCCGCCGCGACGAAGCGTTCGGCGATGGCCCGGCCGATGCCCCGCGCCGCGCCGGTGACCAGGACGCTGCGGGGTTCGCTGACGGGAGCAGGCACGGGCTCGACGCTAGCCCACCGCCTGGCCCGTCCCCCGCGTGGGCCGCCGCACACGATGTCCCCGGCGGGTTGTGGACAGTCCACAAGACCTACCATCGGGGAATGGGCATCCGGCGGCGCACCAGGCCCGGGAAGCCGCAGGTGCAGGCCATCACCTCGGCCCCGGCGTCGCTCGCCGACGACCAGGCCCGTCGCCAGCGGCGGTACCTCATCCAGATGGGGGCTCGCGTGGTGTGCTTCGTCGCGGCGATCGTCGCCTGGCGGCACGTGCCCATGATCGTCGGCCTCACGCTCGTCGCGGCCGCGGCGGTGCTCCCCTACATCGCCGTCCTCGGCGCCAACGCCGGGCGGGAACGCCCGGACTACGGCCCCGACCCTGTCACCCGCGACCTGCCGCCGGCGCCGCCGCACGAGTCGCTCGACCCTTCCGGAGAACCACGATGACCGAGACCACTTCCCCGGACCCGGTGGGTGAGCTCGTCTGCAGCGCACGGCGATGCCGTGCCGAGGCGGCCTGGGGCGTGCTGTGGAACAACCCGAAGATCCACACGCCGGAGCGCCGCAAGGTGTGGCTGGCCTGCGCGGCGCACCGGGAGTACCTCGAGGACTACCTGCGCGTGCGCGGGTTCTTGCGCGCCGTCGTCCCGGTGGGGCAGCTGGAGCGGGCGGCGCAGTGACGGTCTCGTCCGCGGCCCTGCGCCGGGCGGCGGTGCTCGTGCTCGTCGCCCTGGTGGTGGCGACCACCTGCACGCTGCTGGGCCGGTGGCAGTGGAACAAGCACGTCGCGCGCGACGCCGTCCTGGCCACGTTCGCCACCAACTGGTCGGCCCCGGCCGTTCCGCTCGCGTCGCTGGTCACGGCCCCCGGTACCGAGCCCGCGGCGTCCGACGAGTGGCGCTCGGTGAAGGTCACCGGGCACTACCTCGTCGGCTCCACCGTGCTGCTGCGCAACCGTCCCGTGGACGGCCAGCCGGCGTACCACGTGCTGGTGCCCTTCCAGGCAGACGGTGGCGGCGTGCTCGTCGTGGACCGGGGCTGGGTGCCGGTGGGCAACGACGCGCAACGCGCCGACGGCGTGCCCGCGCCGCCGGGCGGCACGGTCGACCTGGTCGCGCGGCTGCGTCTGCCGGAACCGCCCTCCGATCGCTCCGCGCCACCCGGTCAGGTGCAGCACCTCGCACCCGCCCAGGTGCTCGCGGCGGGCGACATCCCGGCCGGCACCCTCGCCTACCGCTGGTACGCCACCGCCGTCTCCGAGCGTCCTGCGCCCGCCACGCCGTTGGCGGCACTCGACACACCGTCGACCGACCCCGGGCCATACCTCTCCTACGCGGTGCAGTGGTGGGTGTTCGCGCTCGGCGCCCTGGCGGCCTTCGGCTGGATGGCGCGTCGCGAGATCCTCGACGACCGCGTGGCCCAGGCGGCAGCGGCCGCGCGGTCGCCCGCACCAGCGCCCGTCGACGCATCGGATGCAGCATCCCGGCCCGCCACGTCCCGCGGCGCTGGCGAACCGACCGCTTCCGCCATCCCCGCGATCAGGCCCGCGACTCGCCCGGATCCCCCCGCCCCCGCTCGTCGCCGCGGCCGGGACGAGCTGGCCGAGGACGCGCTCATCGACGCCCAGCGCCCACGCCCCCCGCGATGACACCCGACGTCATGCTGCTCGACGTGCTGTCCGAACGCGACGCCCGCGCGGTCGCACGGTGGCGCTATCCGCCGCCCTACGACTGCTACGACGCTCCGCCGTGGTCGCGCATGCCGGTCGTCGCGACACCGACGGCACGCCGGACGACGCTCCGGCTGCCGGCGATGGCCAGCGGCTGCTGACCATGGTGCTCGGCGACGACGACCTTCCCGCTGCTCAGGCGAGCGACACGAGATCCAGGTAGTCGGCGCCGAAGTAGTCCTCGTCACCATCCGGCAGGAGCAGGACGCGGTCGGGGTCGAGCGCGGCGACCGCGCCCTCGTCGTGCGAGACCAGGACGACCGCACCGGTGAACGACCGCAGCGCGCCGAGGATCTGCTCCCGGGACGCCGGGTCGAGGTTGTTCGTCGGCTCGTCGAGCAGCAGCACGTTGGCCGCGGACACCACCAGCACGGCGAGCGCGAGCCGCGTCTTCTCGCCGCCCGACAGTACGGACGTGGGCTTGTCCGCGTCCTCGCCGGAGAACAGGAACGACCCGAGCACGGACCGCACCTGGGTGTCGGTGAGGTCCGGCGCGGCGGTCCGCAGGTTCTCGACCACGGTGCGGTCCATGTCCAGCGTCTCGTGCTCCTGCGCGTAGTAGCCGAGCTTGAGCCCGTGGCCCGCGTTGACCGTGCCCGTGTCGGGCGGCTCGAGTCCCGCAAGGATGCGCAGCAGGGTCGTCTTCCCGGCGCCGTTGAGACCGAGCACGACGACCTTCGAGCCGCGGTCGATCGCCAGCGAGACGTCCGTGAACACCTCGAGCGAGCCGTAGGACTTCGACAGCCCGTCCGCGGTGAGCGGCGTGCGGCCGCACGGCGCAGGGTCCGGGAACCGCAGGTGGGCGACCTTGTCAGCGGCCCGCACCCCTTCCAGGCCCTGGAGCAACGCCTCGGCGCGCCGCGCCATGTTCTGCGCGGCGACGGCCTTGGTCGCCTTGGCGCGCATCTTGTCGGCCTGCGCCATGAGCGCCGCGGCCTTCTTCTCGGCGTTGGCGCGCTCCCGCCGGCGCCGCTTCTCGTCGGTCTCCCGCTGCAGCAGGTACGCGCTCCAGCCGAGGTTGTACTGGTCGATGACCGCCCGGTTCGCGTCGAGGTGGAACACCTTGTTCACCACCGCGTCCAGCAGCCCGACGTCGTGGCTGATGACGATCAGACCGCCCGCGTACACCTTGAGGTAGTCCCGCAGCCACGCGATGGAGTCGGCGTCGAGGTGGTTCGTCGGCTCGTCGAGCAGCAGCGTCTGGGCACCGGAGAACAAGATGCGCGCCAGCTCGACGCGGCGGCGCTGGCCGCCGGACAGCGTGCGCAACGGCTGCGACAGCACCCGGTCGTCCAGGGCGAGGTTGGCCGTGATGCGATGGGCCTCGCTCTCGGCGGCGTACCCGCCGGCCGCCGTGAAGCGTGCCTCGAGCCGGCCGTAGCGCTCCATCGCGGCCTCGCGCGTCTCGTCGTCGGCCGAGGCCATGGCGCCCTCCGCGTCGCGCATCGCCCGCACCACCTCGTCCAGACCGCGGGCGGACAGCACGCGGTCCAGCGCGACGGTGTCGAGGTCGCCGGTACGGGGGTCCTGCGGCAGGTAGCCGACCTCGCCGGAGCGCGAGATGACGCCGCCCGTGGGCTGCGTCTCGCCCGCAAGCGTCTTGGTCAGGGTCGTCTTGCCCGCGCCGTTGCGTCCGACGAGCCCGATGCGGTCGCCGGCGGCGACGCGGAAGCTCGTCGGCTCGAGAAGCAGACGAGCGCCGACGCGCAGCTCGACACCTTGGGCGGTGATCACTGGTGGGTTTCCTCCGACGACGCCTCACGGGGCTTGGCCCCGGGCACAAACGCCCGTCAGTCTACGGCCCGTTACCGTGGCCGGACCGGCTGCCGTGCTGACCGACGGTCAGCGTTCGACGCCACCGAGTCTCCGGGAGGCCCCGTGTCCCATCGTGCCGTGCCCGACGAAGCCGACGGCGGTGTCGCGCCCGAGGTCCTCAGCCCGTCCACCGCGCCGGCGGCGCCGCCCACCTCACGCGACCGCGCCACCGATCTCGCGCTCGTCGCCGTCATGGCGGCACTGGTGGCGGCGTGCGCCGTGGCGCCGCCCGTGCCGACGGGCATCGGCGTGCCGATCACGCTGCAGACGTTCGGGGCGTTGCTGGCCGGCCTCGTGCTCGGGGCGCGCCGTGGCGCGGCCGCGCTCGCGTTGTACGTTCTCGTCGGGCTCGCCGGGGTGCCGGTGTTCGCCGGCGGCACCGGGGGACCCGGCGTGCTCGCCGGCCCGACCGCCGGGTACCTGCTGGGGTTCATCCCCGCGGCGGCGGTCGCCGGGGCCCTGGCGGGCACTGCCCGGCGGGTGGCACCCCGATGGCGGTTCGCGGTGCTCGCCGGCGCCGCGCTGACGGCGGGGCTGCTCGTGGTGCACCCGCTGGGGATCGCCGGTCTCGTGGTGCGCGCGGGCCTGCCGCTGCCGGCCGCCGTGGCCGCCGACCTGGTGTTCGTGCCCGGAGACGTCGTCAAGGCCCTGGTGGCCGCCGCGGTGACGGTGGGGGTGCTGCGGGCGTTCCCCGCGCTGCTGCGGGAACGATGATCGAGCTCGACACCGCCGAGGTCACCGCCTGGGCGCCGCCCCCCGGCGGCGGCCGGGACCGGGTGGTGCGCCTGCTCGGACCGGTCTCGGCGCGGCTCGCGGAACACCGGATCGCCGTGGTCGGCGCGAACGGCTCCGGCAAGTCGACGCTGGCACGGCTGGTGGGCGGGCTGGTCCGGCCGTCGTCGGGCGCCGTGCGGGTGGACGGCCTCGACACCGCCCGGGACGCCACGGCGCTCCGCCGCCACCTGGGCATCCTCTTCACCGACCCCGATGCGCAGCTGCTCATGCCCACCCCGCTCGAGGACGTCATGCTGTCGCTGCGCCGCACCCCGGTGCCCGCCGCGGAGCGCCGCGCGACCGCGCTCGCGTGGCTGGACCGGTTCTCGCTGGCCGACCGTGCCGAGCTGCCGGTCCACGTGCTCTCCGGCGGGCAGAAGCAGCTGCTGGCCCTGGCGTCCGTGCTGGCCACCGAGCCGCACGTGCTCGTGTGCGACGAGCCGACGACACTGCTCGACCTGCGCTGGCGCACGGTGGTGGACGAGGCGCTCGCCGCCCTGCCGCAGCAGGTGCTCCTCGTGACGCACGACCTCGAGGCGGCGGTACGGGCCGACCGGGTGCTCCTCGTCGACGGCGGCGCGGTGACCGCCGACGGCGACCCGGAGACGACGATCGACGCCTACCGAGAGCTCATGCGGGCGCGCGCGAGGGCCCGCTGAGCGGGCGGGCGGCGGCCACCGCGGCCAACCTCGGGGCGCTGGCGGCGTTCTCGCTCGCCGTCGTGCTGGTGCCCGGCGCGCCGGCCGCCGCGGGCGGTGCGGCGCTCGCCGCGACGGTGGCGCTCGTCACCGGCGTCCCGCGACGCACGTGGCGGGGCGCCGCGGCGGTGGCGCTGGTCGTCGGCCTGGGACGAGCCTGGTCGGGCGGGCCCCTCACCGGCGTCGCGGCCGGCCTGAGCGTGCTGGCGCTGGTCCTCGCCGGCGCGGTGCTCGTCGCCCGGACACCGCCGAGCGACCTGCTCGACCTGCTGCCGGGAAGGCTCGGGCTCGCCGCCGTGCTCATGGTGGGCTCGCTGCCCGCCCTCGTCGCCGCCGTCGGCGCCACCCGCGAGGCCGCACGCGCCCGGGGGTGCGAGCGCGACCCGCGCACGTGGCTGACACCTGCGGCCATCCGGGCCGTGGCCCGCGCCCACGCCACCGGTGCGGCCCTCGCCGCCAGGGGACTCGGCTCGCCCGAGGGGGTGCGGTCACGCCGATCCGAACGCGCCGGGAGCCGAACGGGCCCCGGATCACGTGACGACCCGGGGCCCGCGAGCGGAGAGTAGCGCGCTCAGATGTTGAAGCCGATGGCCCGCATCTGCTCGCGACCGTCGGCCGTGATGCGCTCGGGGCCCCACGGCGGCATCCACACCCAGTTGATCCGGAAGGCGTCGACGATCCCGTCGAGCACCATCGCGGCCTGGTCCTCGATGACGTCCGTCAGCGGGCACGCCGCGGAGGTCAGCGTCATGTCGATCGTCGCGGTGCTGCCCTCGACGGAGACGCCGTAGACGAGGCCGAGGTCGACGACGTTGATGCCGAGCTCGGGGTCGACGACGTCGCGCAGCGCCTCCTCGACGTCGGCCGCGGTGGCGTGCGTGGTGGTGGACTCGGTGCTCATGGTCGTGCCTCCCGGGCGCCGGACAGGATGAGGGCATCGGACAGGGCGGCCCATCCGAGGAGCGCGCACTTGATGCGCGCGGGGAACTTCGAGGAGCCGGTGAAGGCGATCGCGTCGCCCAGCAGCTCCTCGGCGTCCTCGTCGTCCAGCCCTGCCCCGCGCGAGCTCATCAGGTCGTGGAACGTGCTTGACATGCGGTCCACGGTGGCCAGGTCCTGGCCGACGACGAGGTCGTGCAGCACCGAGGCCGACGCCTGCGAGATCGAGCAGCCCTGGCCGTCCCACCGGACGTCCGTGACCACGGTGGAGCCGCCGGAGCGCGACACGTCGACGCGGAGCGTGATCTCGTCCCCGCACGTCGGGTTGACCTGGTGCGAGATGCCGCACCCCGGGTGCGGCGCGACCGCCACCGCGGTGGTGCCGTCGGCGCCCTCCGGCAGTCCCCTCCCGTGCGGGAACTTCGCGTGATCGAGGATCACCTGCTGGTACATCTGGTCCAGCGCGCTCATCGGCCCTCCTCCAGCCCGAAGAACGCGCGGACCCCGGCCAGGGCTTCCCGGAAGGCCGCGACCTCGTCGTCCGTGGTGTAGACGCCGGCGCTCGCCCGGGACGTCGCCGCGACGCCGAACCGGCGATGCACCGGCTGCGCGCAGTGGTGGCCGACGCGCACCGCCACGCCGCGCTCGTCGAGCACCTGGCCGACGTCGTGCGCGTGCACGCCGTCCACGACGAACGACACCGTCGCGAGCCGGTCACGGCTCTGGGTGGGGCCCAGCACCCGCACGCCCGGCACCGAGGCGACGGCCTCCAGCAGCAGGCCGGCGACGTGGTGCTCGTGCGCCGCGACGTTCGCCATGCCGAGCTCGGCGAGGTAGTCGGCGGCGACGCCCAGGGCCACGGCCTGCGCGACCATCTGGGTGCCCGCCTCGAAACGCTGCGGCGGCGGCAGGAACGTCGTCTCGGTCATGGTGACGATCTCGACCATCGACCCGCCGGTGAGGAACGGGGGCAGCGTCTCGAGCAGCTCGCGCCGCCCGTACAGCGCCCCGACGCCCGTCGGCCCGTACATCTTGTGACCGGAGAAGGCGGCGAAGTCGACACCCAGCGCGTGCAGGTCCACCGGCAGGTGCGGCACCGACTGGCAGGCGTCGAGCACCGTGAGGGCACCCACCTCGTGGGCGCGCGCGACGAACGGCTCGACCGGGGTGACGGCGCCGGTGACGTTCGAGGCGTGCGTGAACGCCAGCACCCTGGTCCGGTCGGTCACCACGGAGCCGAGCTCGTCGAGCCGGATCCGGCCCTCGTCGTCCAGCCCGAGCCAGCGCAGCGTGGCCCCGGTGCGGAACGCCAGCTCCTGCCACGGCACCAGGTTGGCGTGGTGCTCGGCCTCCGTGACGACGATCTCGTCCCCGGGGCCGAGCGCGAACCGGCGGGCAGCGGCTCCCCCGCGCCCCGCGCTGGCGTTGCCCATCGCGTAGGCGACGAGGTTGAGGCCCTCGGTCGCGTTCTTGGCCCACACGAGCTCGTCGGGGTCGACGCCGACGAACCGCGCGACCCTGCCCCGCGCGTCCTCGAAGACCTCGGTGGCCTCCTCCGCGAGCTGGTGCGCGCCCCGGTGGACGGCAGCGTTGCGATGCAGATAGAAGTCCTGCTCGGCGTCGATCACCACCGCCGGCTTCTGCGCGGTCGCCCCCGAGTCGAGGTAGACCAGCGGCCGGCCGTCCCGCAGCGTGCGGGCCAGCAGCGGGAAGTCCGCGCGCACGGCGGCGAGCTCGGCGCTCGTCAGCCCGTCCGTGGTCACCGCCATCGTCGGTTCTCCTCCGCTCAGGCCTGCGCCGTGGCCAGGAAACGGTCGTAGCCCTCGTCCTCGAGCCGGTCCGCGAGCTCGGCGCCACCCTCCTCGGCGACGTGACCGTCGACGAAGACGTGGACGAAGTCCGGCGTGATGTACCGCAGGATCCGCGTGTAGTGCGTGATGAGCAGCACGCCGACGTCGGTGGTCGACTTCGTGCGGTTGACGCCCTCGGACACGATCCGCAGCGCGTCGACGTCGAGGCCGGAGTCGGTCTCGTCCAGGATCGCGAACTTCGGCTTGAGGAGCTCCATCTGGAGGATCTCGTGGCGCTTCTTCTCACCGCCGGAGAAGCCCTCGTTGACGCTCCGCTCCTGGAACTCGGGATCCATCCGCAGCGCGTCCATCGCCCCCCGGATCTCCTTGACCCAGGAGCGCAGCGCGGGCGCCTGCCCGTCGATCGCCGTCTTCGCGGTGCGCAGGAAGTTCGACACCGACACGCCCGGCACCTCCACCGGATACTGCATGGCGAGGAACAGGCCGGCGCGGGCGCGCTCGTCGACCTTCATCGCCAGCACGTCGGCGCCGTCCAGCGTGACGGTGCCGCCGGTGACCTTGTACTTCGGGTGGCCGGCCAGCGAGTACGCCAGCGTCGACTTGCCGGAGCCGTTGGGGCCCATGATCGCGTGCGTCTCGCCGCTGCGGATCGTCAGGTCGACGCCGTTGAGGATGGCCTTGGGGCCCTCCTTCGTCTCGACGCTGACGCGCAGGCCGCGGATCTCCAGGGTGGACATGTCTCTCCTCGCGTGGTTCTAGAGCTGGGCGTCGACGTCGACGAGCACGCGCTCGCCGTCGACCGTCACGGGGTAGACCGGCACGGCGCGCACCGCCGGTGGGGACAACGGCTTGCCGGTCCGCAGGTCGAACCGCGAGCCGTGCAGCCAGCACTCGACGGTGCAACCCTCGATCTCGCCGTCCGACAGGGATACCTGACCGTGCGAGCAGACGTCGCTGATGGCGTGCAGGTCGCCGGCCTCGTCCCGGACCACGGCGACCTCGACCAGCGCGCCGTCGGCCGCGTGCAGCTCCACCCGGAGGGCGGTCGCGACCGCCACGTCCTCGGCCAGACAGGCGATCTGGGCGCTCACGCGGGCACCCCGCCCTGCTCGCCGTCCCCGCCGTCGCGGAACTCGGACATCGACCGCGACAGCTCGGCCTCGATGAGCCCCAGCAGCCGCGCCTCGACATCGGGCACGCCGATCGCGTGCACCAGGTCGACGAAGAAGCCCCGCACGACGAGCCGGCGGGCCTCGAGCTCCGGGATGCCGCGCGAGCACAGGTAGAACAGCTGCTCGTCGTCGAACCGCCCGGTGGCCGACGCGTGGCCCGCGCCCTCGATGAGGCCGGTCTCGATCTCGAGGTTGGGAACCGAGTCCGCCCGCGCGCCGTCGGTGAGGACGAGGTTGCGGTTCTGCTCGTAGGTGTCGGTGCCCTCGGCCGCCGCGCGGATGAGCACGTCGCCGACCCACACCGTGTGGGCGCCCTGACCCTGCAGCGCGCCCTTGTAGGTGACGCGGGAGCGGCACCGGGGGGCGCTGTGGTCGATGAAGAGCTGGTGCTCGAGGTGCTGGCCGGCGTCCGCGAAGTACAGCCCATGCAGGTCGACGCTCGCGCCCTCGTCGGCGAAGGTCGCCGCCGTGTTGAGCCGCACCACGTCGCCGCCCAGCGTGACGACCGTGCCACGCAGCCGAGCGTCGCGGCCCAGGCGCGCGACGACCTCGCCGGCGTGCACGGTTCCCTCGTCCCACAGCTGGAGCAGGACGAGGTTCAGGCCGGCGTTGTCGCCGACGTCCACCGAGACCAGCTCGGAGTACGTCGCGACACCGTCGTGCTCGATGACGACGACCGCCTCCGCGTTCGCCCCCACCTCGAGCAGCACGTGGCCCCGCACGTTCTCGCCGGCGCCGGTGAGCCGGATGGTCAGCGGCTCGTCCAGGACCGTGTCCGGTGCGATGGTCAGCGCCATCGCGCCACCGGCGCGCTCGACCGCGACCGCGGAGGCGCGGTCGCCGGGCGCTTGCACCGTACGGGCGATGGCCTCCTGCGGTCCGACCGGCGTGATCGACACGCCGGGCGGCAGGTCCGGGATGCCCCAAGCCAGGTGGCCGTCCGCCGGCTCGTCGGCCAGCACGCGCGCGAGCTTGTCGACCGGTGTGAACCGCCACTCCTCCTCACGGCCGGTCGGCAGCGGGAAGTCGTCGGCCGAGAACGAGCGGGGGCGCGAGGCGCGCGAGCTCTCGGGCGAGGGCCCGACGCCGTGGCTGTGCGCCTGGTCGGCCGTCGCGCGGGAGTGGTCGGTCGACAGGCCACCCGTCGACGTCTCGTCGGCCGTGTCGTGGGTCGCGGTCGTCATCAGCCGACGGCACCTTCCATCTGGAGCTCGATGAGGCGGTTGAGCTCGAGCGCGTACTCCATGGGAAGCTCGCGCGCGATGGGCTCGATGAAGCCGCGCACGATCATCGCCATGGCCTCCTGCTCCGGCAGGCCGCGCGACTCGAGGTAGAACAGCTGGTCCTCGGACACGCGCGAGACCGTCGCCTCGTGGCCCATCGTCACGTCGTCCTCGCGGACGTCGATGTACGGGTAGGTGTCCGAGCGGGAGATCTGGTCGACGAGCAGCGCGTCGCACAGCACCGACGACCGGGAGTTCGACGAGCCCTCGAGCACCTGGACCAGGCCGCGGTACGAGCACCGGCCGCCGCCGCGCGCCACCGACTTGCTGACGATGTGGCTCGACGTGTTGGGTGCGCAGTGCACCATCTTGGAGCCGGTGTCCTGGTGCTGACCCTCGCCCGCGAACGCGATCGACAACGTCTCGCCGCTGGCGTGCTCGCCCATGAGGTAGACCGCCGGGTACTTCATCGTCACCTTGGAGCCGATGTTGCCGTCGACCCACTCCATGGTGCCGCCCTCGGCCACCGTGGCCCGCTTGGTGACGAGGTTGTAGACGTTCGTCGACCAGTTCTGGATCGTCGTGTACCGGACGCGCGCGTTCTTCTTGACGATGATCTCCACGACCGCCGAGTGCAGCGAGTCGCTCTGGTAGACCGGGGCCGTACAACCCTCGACGTAGTGGACGTACGAACCCTCGTCGGCGATGATCAGCGTCCGCTCGAACTGGCCCATGTTCTCGGTGTTGATGCGGAAGTAGGCCTGCAGCGGGATGTCGACGTGGACCCCCGGCGGCACGTACACGAACGACCCGCCCGACCAGACGGACGTGTTGAGGGACGCGAACTTGTTGTCCCCGGGCGGGATCACCGAGCCGAAGTACTGCTCGAAGATCTCCGGGTACTGCTTGAGGCCGGAGTCGGTGTCGAGGAAGACGACGCCCTGCTTCTCCAGCTCCTCCTGGATCTGGTGGTAGACGACCTCGGACTCGTACTGCGCGGTGACGCCGGCGACGAGCCGCTGCTTCTCCGCCTCGGGGATGCCGAGCCGGTCGTACGTCTTCTTGATGTCGTCCGGGAGATCCTCCCAGCTCGTCGCCTGCTTCTCCGTCGACCGCACGAAGTACTTGATGTTCTCGAAGTCGATCCCGGACAGGTCGGCGCCCCACCACGGCATGGGCTTCTTGTCGAAGAGCCGCAGCGCCTTGAGCCGGGTCTTGAGCATCCACTCGGGCTCGTTCTTCAGCGCGGAGATGTTGCGCACCACCTCCTCGGACAGGCCGCGGCGCGCGCTGACGCCGGCGGCGTCCGCGTCGTGCCAGCCGTACGCGTAGGTCCCGATGGAGGCGATCGCCTCGTCCTGGGTGAGCGGCTCGGCGGGTGCACTCATGCCGGCACTCCTTCCGTGGTGGGTGTCTTGACGGTGGTGGCGAGCGGGAGGGCGGTCGGCACGTTGGTGGTGCAGACGTGCCCTCCGGTGGTCAGGGTCGACAGCCGCTGCACGTGCACGCCGAGCACCCGCGCGAACGCCTTGGTCTCGGCCTCGCACAGCTGCGGATAGGCGGCTGCGACGTCCTGCACCGGGCAGTGGCCCTGGCAGACCTGGACGAGCGGCAGGCCGGGCACGGGGCGTGCCGAGGCGGCGAAGCCCTGCGCGTCCAGCGCCTCGGCCAGGGCGTCGGCGCGCCGCCCCAGGTCCGGCCCGGCCGCCTCGACGGCCTGCCGGACGGCGTCCTCGAGCAGTGCGATGCGCTCCTCCGCGAACGTCCGCAGCGCGTCCGGGCCGGCGGTGCGGGCGAGGAACGCCAGCGCCTGGTTGGCGACCTCGGCGTACCGGTGCGTGAGCGTGGCCTGGCCGCTCTTCGCGACGACGAACCGACGCGCGGGCCGGCCGCGGCGGGCGGGTCCCGAGCGGTGCGCGGCGATCTCGCAGATGCGACCCTCGTGCTCCAGGCACGCCAGGTGACGGCGCACCCCGGCGGCGGTGAGCCGCAGGTCCCGGGCCAGCTGGGCGGCGGTGACGGGACCGTCGCTCGCGATGAGCTCGAGCACCCGGCGGCGCGTCCCGGCGTCCGGGTCGGCAGGCGAGTCGGCAGGCGAGTCGGCGCGGAGCACGGCAGCGAGATCGGTCATCGCCACCTCCGTCGCTCGGGCGAGATCCCCGTCTCGCGATATTGGCAACATCCTTGTTGCCAATATTCATCCTGGCAAGGAAGGTCTGCCTTCCTCGTCCACCCTACGGTCGGTGGACGAGCACGGCCGCTCAGGCCTTCGCCTCCTGGTACGAGTCGGCGATGCCGACGGACAGCGGGAACTCGAGCGGGAAGTCGCCGAAGAGCAGCCGACCGGCCGCCGCCGCCGCGCCACGCAGCTCGTCGGCGACCACCGGTGCCAGCTCGGCCGGCGCGTGCACGACGAGCTCGTCGTGCAGGAAGTAGACCAGGTGCGGGCGGCGCGCGAACGGCTCCGGGGCGCGCCCCGGGACGACGGACTCGCCCATCGACCACAGCCGCTGGCGAACCTGGGCGATCCATGCCAGCGCCCACTCCGCCGCGGTGCCCTGCACCACGAAGTTGCGCGTGAACCGCCCCCAGCCACGCGAGACCGACCTCGCGCGCGACTCCTCGCGCGCGCCCGCCGCGTCGGATAGCGCGTCCGCCTGCGACGCCAGCCACGCCTGGTCGGGCGGTGGCGAGCCGCGTCCCAGCAGGGTCGCGACGACCTCGCCGCGCTCTCCGGCACGCGCCGCCGCCTCGACGTAGGCCAACGCCTCCGGGTAGGCCTGCGCGAGCCGCGGCAGCACGGCGGCGCTCGGCCCCGTGGTGCCGCCGTAGAGCGCGCCGAGCATGCCTACCTTCGCCAGCGCGCGCTCGGTGACGACCCCGGTCGCGACCATCGCGCCGTACAGGTCGTGGCCACGACCGGCCTCGGCGAGCCGAGCGTCGCGTGCCAGCCCGGCGAGCACGCGTGGCTCGAGCTGCGCCGCGTCCGCGACGACCAGACGCCAGCCCGGGTCCGCCCGGACGGCGCCCCGCAGCTGCCGGGGCAGCTGGAGCGCACCGCCGCCGCTGCTGCCCCACCGGCCCGTGACCACGCCACCGACGACGTACTCCGGCCGGAACCGGCCGTCCGGCACCCACGTGTCGAGCCAGGCCCAGCCGTTGGCGGCGTGCAGCCGGGAGAGCTTCTTGTACGCCACCAGCGGCGCGATCGCCGGGTGGTCCAGGTGCTCGATCTCCCACCGGCGCGTCGAGGTCACCGGCAGCCCCACCCGCCGCAGAGCCCGGAGCACGTCCGGCAGCGAGTCGGGGTTGAGGGCCGGGGCGTCGAGCGCCGACCGGACGGCGCCGGCCAGCTCCGCCAGCCGGGCCGGCCGTTGCCCGGCCCGGGGTCGCGGTCCGAGCAGCTCACGCAGCACCGCGTCGTGTGCCGCCGCGTCCCAGGGCACGCCGGCGTGATGCATCTCCGCCGCCGCGAGGGCGCCCGCGGACTCGGCGGCCAGCAGCAGCCGCAACCGCGCCGCCGCCGGCGCCGGTGCCGCCGCCAGCGCGTCGTCCTGCACCGCGAGCTCGGTCAGGCACGCCGCCTCACCCGGCGCCGCCGGCGCCTCGTCGACGGAGAACAGGGCGTCGTCGGCCGGCGCCGTGGCCGCCGGCGCCGCCTCGTCGAAGGGTCCCGCCGGCGCGGCGGCGAACCGCGGCGACGTCGCCGGCGCGAGCCGCAGCAGCCGGTGGACCAGGCGCAGGTCGAGGCACCGCTCCACCCGGACGCCGTCGGCGAGCAGCCGTGGGTACCACGCGGAGGTGTCCGACCAGGCCCAGCGCGGGGCGGTCTCGCGGCCGACGATGCCGTGCGGCAGGTCCACGGACCGCACGCGCGCCCCGGCTGCCCCGTCCTCGGCGCGTGACACCAGCAGCAGCACGGCCCCAGCCTGCCGCACCGCACCGCCGGTGCCCGGTGCGCACCGGCGGACAAGATAGAGTCGCGGCCGTGCCGCTCTCCCCCGCCGTCGAGGTGAACGGCCTGGTCAAGCGCTACGGCGCCGACACCGCCGTCGACGGGCTTCACCTCGAGGCGGCGTCCGGCCAGGTGACAGCCGTGCTGGGACCGAACGGCGCAGGCAAGACGACGACGGTGGAGATCTGCGAGGGCCTGCGCCGCCGTGACGGCGGCGAGGTGCGTGTCCTCGGCCGCGACCCGGTGCGCGACGCGGCCGCGCTGCGGCCGCTGGTGGGCGTCATGCTCCAGGACGGCGGGCTGCCGAACACGCAGCGCGCGGGTGACGTGCTGGAGCACGTCGCCCGGATGTACGCCGCACCCGCCGATACCGGCGAGCTCACCGAACGGCTCGGCCTGGCCGGGTTCGCACGCACCTCGGTGCGCCGGCTGTCCGGCGGCGAACGGCAACGCCTCGCGCTCGCGGTGGCCCTCGTCGGCCGGCCACGGCTCGTCTTCCTCGACGAGCCGTCCGCGGGGCTGGACCCCCAGGCGCGGCACGCCGTGTGGGACCTCGTCGGGGAGCTGGCCGGCGACGGCGTGTCCGTGGTGCTGACCACCCACGCGATGGCCGAGGCGGAGGCGCTCGCCGACCACGTGGTCATCGTCGAGCACGGACGTGCGATCGCCTCCGGCACGGTGGCGCAGCTCGTCGCGTCGGGGGGCACCACGACGCTGCGCCTGGAGGCGGCGCAGCCGCTCGACGTCGCGGCGGTGGCGGACCGGCTCGGCTCGTCGTTCACCGTGACGTCGGTGGGACGCACCGCGTGCTCCGTCTCGGGACCGGTCGACCCGCAGGCCGTCGCCGCGATCACCGGATGCCTCGCAGACGCCGGCACCCAGGTGACGCGGCTCGAGCTGGGCCGGCGCACGCTCGAGGACGTCTTTCTCGACCTCACCGGCCGGAGCCTGCGGTGAGCGGGCACCGCGGCGCCGCCCGCCCGGCCGACCGTGGGGCGTCCGCGGCGATGCCGACCGCGGCACCGGCGGCTCGGCGGATCGCCGCGCAGGGCCGGTTCGAGACCCGCGCCGTGCTGCGCAACGGCGAGCAGGTGATGGTGACGGTGCTGCTGCCGCTCATCCTGCTGGCCGGCCTGGCGCGCGCGACGTTCATCTCGCTGGACACCGCCGGCGCCACGCGGATCGACCTCGTGACACCCGGGGTCCTCGCGTTCGCGCTCATGAGCTCGGCGTTCACGTCGCCCGCCATCGCGACCGCGTTCGACCGCCGGTACGGCGTGCTCCGCCTCCTGGCGACCACGCCGCTCGGCCCGGGCGGGCTGCTGGCCGGCAAGCTCGTCGGCGTGCTCGCCGTGCAGCTGGCCCAGGTCGTCGTCCTCGGCGGCGCCGGCCTGCTGCTCGGCTGGCAGCCGCACCTGGCAGGGCTGCTGCCCGCGCTGGTCGCCTGGGTGCTGGGCACCACCGCCTGGGGTGCGGCCGCGCTGCTGGCGGCCGGCCGGGTCCGCGCCGAGGCCGTCATCGCGCTCGCCAACCTCGTGCTGGTGCTGCTGGCCTTCGGCGGCGTCGTGCTGCCGGCGGACGTCCTGCCCGCGCCGTTGGCGCACCTCGTCGGGTGGTTGCCGTCCGGCGCGCTCGGTGCGGCGCTGCGCGGGGCGCTGCTGCACGGCTCGTGGGCCGCGGCGCCGCTCGTCGTGCTGGCCGCCTGGGCCGCAGCGCTCTCCGCCGCCGCCGCCCGCTGGTTCCGCTGGTCCTAGCAGCGGCAGTCACCCCACCCGCACGGCACCGGCCCGACAGCCCGTGACAGGGCGGTGACAGCACCGCGGGACCGCCGGCGACGCACGCTCGCCGCATGAATGCCCCAGCGATCGAGGCCCGCGGCCTCGTCAAGGTCTTCGGCGACAACCGCGCCGTCGACGGCGTCGACCTCGACGTCGCGACCGGTGCGATCTACGGCGTGCTCGGTCCCAACGGCGCCGGCAAGACCACCACCATCAAGATGCTCGCCACACTCCTGTCCCCCGACGCCGGGTCCGCCCGGGTGCTCGGGCACGACGTCGTGCGCGAGGCGCACACCGTCCGCAGCATCGTCGGCCTGACCGGTCAGTACGCGTCGGTCGACGACGACCTCTCCGCCAGGGAGAACCTCGTGCTCTTCGGCCGGCTCCTCGGCCTGGGGATCCGCGGAGCAAAGGCCAAGGCCGACGCACTGCTCGAGGAGTTCGCCCTCACCGACGCCGCGACCCGGCCGCTCAAGAAGTTCTCCGGCGGCATGCGGCGGCGCCTCGACCTCGCGGCCAGCCTCATCGCGCAGCCGCCGCTCATCTTCCTCGACGAGCCGACCACGGGGCTCGACCCCCGCACCCGGCTGCAGATGTGGGACACCATCCGCCGGCTGGTCGCCGAGGGCAGCACGGTGCTGCTCACCACCCAGTACCTCGACGAGGCCGACCAGCTGGCCGACCGGATCGCCGTCATCGACCGCGGCCGCGTCGTCGCGGAGGGGACGGCCGACGACTTGAAGCGGTCCGTCGGCACGCAGTCCCTGCACCTGACGGTTGCGTCCCACGGTGGCTCGCACGACGAACCGGGCGGCCCGGTGGCCGTCACCCGCGCCGCGATCCGGTCGCTGACCGGCCAGGAGGCGGTGCTCACCCCGGTGAGCGACGGCGCCCGCCTGACGGCACCGCTCGACTCCGCCGCCGCCGTCTCGGACCTGCTGGTGCGGCTGCACACGGCGGGCGTCGAGGTGCGCGAGCTGTCCCTGTCCAAGCCGACGCTCGACGAGGTGTTCCTCGCGCTCACCGGCCACGGTGCGCAGGACTCGGACGAGCCCGCCCTCCAGGAGGTCCACGCATGACCACCGCCACACTCGCCCCGCGCCGCGCCGCCGCCCCCGCCACCGGCCTGGGCGCCACCGCGTCCCAGTCGCTCGCCATGGCCTGGCGTGGCCTCGTGAAGGTGTCCCGCACGCCCGAGCAGTACGCCGACGTCCTCATCCAGCCGATCCTCTTCACCCTGATGTTCGGGTACCTGTTCGGCGGCGCCGTCGCGGGCAGCGTCAAGGGCTACCTGCCGCAGCTCCTGCCCGGCATCCTCGTCATGACGCTCATCACGGCCTCGACCGTCACCGGCGTCCAGCTGCGCGAGGACATGGACAAGGGCGTGTTCGACCGGTTCCGGTCGCTGCCGATCGCCCGCGTCGCGCCGCTGGCCGGTGGGCTGCTCGCGGACGCGGTCCGGTACGTCATCGCCACCGTGCTGACGATGGTCATGGGCGTGATCATGGGCTGGCGTCCGCACGCCGTGGGCGCCGTCGCCTCAGGGCTGCTGGTCATCTTCTGCGCGTGGGCGATGTCGTGGATCTTCGCGTTCTTCGGGGTCAGCGCCCGGTCCGCCTCGGCGGTGCAGGGCGTCAGCTTCCTCGTCCTGTTCCCGCTGACGTTCCTGTCGAACTCGTTCGTCCCGGTCGACACGCTCCCCGGCTGGCTGCAGGGGTTCGTCAAGGTCAACCCGATGTCGCACTTGGTCACCGCGGTGCGGGAGCTGACCGCCGGCGGCACGGGCGGCGCCGACGTCGCCTGGGCCCTCCTCGGGGCGGTCGTGGTCATCGCGGTGTTCGCGCCGCTCGCGGTGCGTGGCTACATGCGCAAGGTCTGAGCCGCCGTCAGCCGCGCTCGCCCTCCCCGGAGACTTCCGCGAGGAGGGCGAGCGCGCGCTCGGTGACCTCGTCGTGCGTCAGCGCGGCGACCCGCGCGCGCCCGTCCTCGAGCGCCCGGGCGCCCAGGAGGGTGGCCGCCGCGTCCACGAGCGGCCGGCGGCGCAGCGGCACGATGTCCTGCCGCGACCCGATCGCCTCCGCGAGCGCGAACAGGTCGGCGGCCTGGGCGGGAGCAACGCCGTAGGCCGCGTGGTGCACCCCGGCCGCGAGGCAGGCGGTGCCGAGCACGGGGCGGTCGAGGAACTGCGGCATCCACTCCCGGTACATCAGCACGGCCCGCCGGCACAGCCACGTCAGGGCCTCGTCGGCCCGGGCCGGCCGGTCGAGCCCGACGAGGCGCACCAGCCGCGCGGCGCCGAGCATGATCGCCCAGGGAGCGGTGGGTCCCGGCCCCTCCTCGAAGGTGGCGACCACGGCGTCGTAGTGCGCCAGTGCGCCCTCGACGTCGCCGCGGGCCAGCGCGATCTCGCCCCGGCCGGCACCGGCCACGGCGCGCATCTCCACCCCGCCGCGTTCGTCGGGCGACCGCCCCGGGGCCTCCAACCGGTCGCACAGCACCTCGGCCGCCGCGACGTCGCCGTCCTCCAGCGCCGCGCTGAGCTGGATCCAGTCCAGCTGACGCAGCGCGCCGGTCGCGCCGAGCGCGACGAAGCCGGGCCGCACGCGTGCGATCCACGTCTGCGCCGTCGCGAAGTCGCCCAGCTCGCTCGCCGTCGTCGCCACCACCATCGCCGCGAACGCGGGGCAGGCGACGTCGCCGATCCGGGTCGCCCGCTCGTACGCCGCCTGCGCGTCGCTCAGCGCCTCGCCCAGGCGTCCGTCGTTCTCGGCCTCCTGACCGGCGCCGAGGCAGGCCGCGAAGGCGATGAGGGGATCCTGGTCGTCGCGCAGGGCCTGCACCTGCGAGGCGATCGACGCGCGGTCGGGCAGCTCGACGAGCGAGACCATCGCCCTGGCGCGCGCGCCGAGGCGCGAACGCCGCCGCAGGAGCCGGAGCCGCGCCACCGCCCGCGCCTGGCCCGCCCTGCCGCCGATGGCGAGGGCGCCGACCGTGAACAGCAGCGCGACCGCGGTGACGTCCGCGTCCTCGTCGGGCACCGGCCAGCCCCGCACCGCGTCGAGCACGGTGGCGGCCAGCCCTGCGGCACGTTCCTCGGACCCGCGGAGCGCCCAGCCGGCCGCGAGCCCCACGAACGTGTGCACCACCACCTCCGGTCGGCGCGCGCGCGCCCCACCGGTCACCGGCTCGGCGGCCGTGCGCAGGGCGAAGAGCAGGTTCTCCTGGTCGCGCGCCAGCTCGGTGATGGCCGCCACCTGCCCCGGCCCCAGCAGCGCCGCGACGTCGCGCCGGGCCAGCTGGGCCGCCCAGTCGAGCAGTGCGTCGCGCACCTCGTGCTGCTCCCCGGCGTCGGCCAGGCGCAGCAGGCCGAACTCCCGCACGGTCTCGAGCATCCGGTATCGGGCGACCCCGGAGTGGTCCGTCACGGCGAGCAGCGACTGCGTCACCAGGCCGTCGACGTCGTCGAGCACGTCGAGCACCGACCCGGCCCTCGGGCGGCCGATCGCGGCCGCCGCGTCGGCGCCGAACCCGTCGGGCAGGATCGCCAGTCGGCGCCACAGCTCGCGCTGGGAGGCCGTCAGCAGGTTCCAGCTCCACTCGATGACCGCCTCGAGCGTCCGGTGCCGGTCCGGCGCCGCCGCGTCCCCGGAGCGCAGCAGCGCGAACCGGGCGTCGAGGTGCCGCTCGATCTCCTCGACCGAGAGGGTGCGTACGCGCGCGGCCGCCAGCTCGATCGCCAGCGGCAGGCCGTCGAGGCGTTCGCAGAGGCGTGCGACGACGTCGTCGGGCAGGCGCACGTCCGGCCGCGCGGCCCGCGCCCGTTGCCGGAAGAGCTCGACCGCGGGCCCCGCCCGGCCGCCGGCGGCGTCGGCCCCGAGCGGCGCCAGGGGAAAGGCCTGCTCGGCCGTGAGGCGCAGGGGCGCGCGGCTGGTCGCGAGGATCCGCAGGTCCGGGATCGCCGCGAGCAGCTCGCTCGCCCAGCGGGCCGCACCGGCCGCGACGTGCTCGCAGTTGTCGAGCACGACGAGCGCGCTCGCGCCCCGCAGCCGTCCCAGCACCTGGTCGTGGACGTCGCCGGCCACCAGCCGGTCGCCGAGCCGCGTCGCCTGGCCGGCCGCCAGCCCGAGCGCGTCGGCCAGCGCCAGCACCACGTCGTCGTCCGACCGCACGCCGGCGAGCTCGACCACGACGACCAGCGGGGTGCCCGCCGTCGCGCGGCGCGCCACCTCCTGCGCCAGCCTGGTCTTGCCCAGCCCACCGGCGCCGAGGACGGTGACGAGCCTCGACGCTCGGAGCGCCGCCTCGACGGCGGCGACGTCGCCGTCCCGACCGACCAGGGGGTTGGGCGCCGCGCGCAGGCCGAGCCCCACGTGCCGCCGGAGCGGCTCGCGGGGTGGGGCCGCCGGGGGCTCCTCGTGCTCGAGGCCCGCCAGCAGCCGGTCGTGCAGCGCGACGAGGTCCGGCGCAGGATCGGTGCCGAGCTCGGCGACCAGTGCGTGCCGCAGGCGCCCGTACACGCGCACCGCCGCCGCGCCCCTGCCCTGGGCGGCCAGCGCCGCCATGAGGGAGCGCGCGGCGTCCTCGTCGAGGGGGTCGGACGCCAGCGCGTCCGACGCGAGGGCGGCGACCGTCACGTCGTCCCCGGTGGCCTCGGCGGCCTCCCGGCGCAGCACGGCGAGCTCGTCGTGCAGGCGCGCCGCCACCGCCCGCAGCTCCGCGCCGACCGCTCCCAGGTCATCGCCCGCCTCCCCGCGCCACAGGGCGAGCGCCGACGCCGCCCGTCGCGCCGCCTCATCCGGCGCGCCGGCCACCAGGGCCGCGCGGCCCGCGGCGAGCGACCGCCGTGCGACCGAGAGGTCGCTCACGCAGCCGAGGACGTAGCCGGTCGCTGCCGAGCGCACCACGTCGGGGGCGGAGCCCTGCCGCAACCGCGAGACGAGGTTGTGCAGCGCGGCCCGCGGGTCGGCCGGGGCCTCGTCTGGCCACAGCCGGTCGACCAGCGCCGAGACCGTCAACGGGGCGTCGTCGGCCAGCGCGAGCGCTACCACCAGTGCCGACACGCGGGTGCCCCGCGGCGCGTGCGGCGTGCCGTCGGGCCCGGCGACGAGCACCGGCCCCAGGACGCGCACCGGCGGCGTCGCGGGCGCGTCGGCAGCAGGCACGTTTCGACACCCTAGCCGGAGGCGTCCCACCGGAGACACGGCCCGCCGGACTGAGGGAGCCCTACCCTGGTGCCCGTGACCAGCGCACCGGCGCCCGCCCGCTCCGCCCTCGACCGGACCCGTCCGGTCTGGCGCGATCGTGCCGTGATGGCCAACCTCGTCGCCCAGATCCTCATCGTCGTCACGGGGGGCGCGGTGCGGCTGACGGCGTCCGGTCTCGGCTGCTCGTCCTGGCCGAGCTGCACGCCCGGCCACTTCACCCCGACCCTGCACGGCGCGACGAGCTACCACGCGTTCATCGAGTTCGGGAACCGCACCATCACGGGGCTCCTCGTCGTCGTCGCGGTGGCGGTCGTGGTCCTGGCGGGCTTCGACCGGAGCCGGTCGACCGGCTACCGGGTGCTCGCCTGGGTGCCGCTCGCCGGCGTCCTCGTGCAGGCGGTGGTGGGAGGCATGGCCGTCCGGTACCAGCTGCCGCCGGCGGTGGTGGGTGGTCACATGATCATCTCGATGGTCCTCGTCGCGGTGTCGGCGTGGCTGTGGGTGCGCAGCAAGGAGGGTGACCGCGACGTGCGGTGGCTGGCGACGACCACCACGCGTGTCCTGACCGCGGCGTTGTTCGTCGCCGGCGCGGTCGTCGTCGTGCTCGGCGTGGTCACCACGGGCGCGGGCCCGCACTCGGGCGACAGCCACGTGGGCTACCGCTTCGCGGTCGATCCCGTGGCGATGGCGCGCGTGCACGCCGCCGCCGTCTGGGTGTTCGTCGCCGTGCTCGCGTTGACGATCTACCAGCTGCAGCGGCAGGCCCGGCGCGCGACGGCCGAGCCGGCGGACGGTGTCGCGGCGGCGCCGGACGCGGTGCTGCACGCCGGCTACCGCGTGCTCGGGGTCACTCTGGCCCAGGCCGCCATCGGGTACCTCCAGGTCGCCACCGGGCTGCCGATCGCGCTGGTCAACCTCCACATGCTGGGGGCTGCGCTGCTGGTGACGGTGCTGACGCTGTTCGCCGGCCGGCTGCGCACCCGTCTCCCGGAGGCAGCGCCGCCGGTCGCCGCCGACGCCCTGCCGAGCACCACCACGGCCTGAGACGCGCGGCATTCTTCGAGATCGCAGAATGCCGTTGCGAAATTGCCAGAAATGTGATATCGTGCATTCTTGATGGTGTACTAATTCGCGGTGACCATCTCACCGCTCGCATCCCCGTTCCCCATGACCGCGCTGCTGGCAGCCGCCGCGCGCGCCGCGCACCTGGTCGTCGACGATGCCCCGCCTCTGTTCGCGGACACGCTCGCCGCACGCATCCTCGGCCCGGACGGCGCCATCCCGATCGCCTACCACCGCCACGACCCGTCGCACCCCGTGCTCCGCGCCGCACGCGTCGAGGCCACCGTCCGGGCACGGTTCGCCGAGGACGCGCTCACCACGTCCGGCGTGCGGCAGTACGTCGTGGTCGGCGCCGGCCTGGACACCTACGCCTACCGGAACGCCGCGGGCGGCTGTCGGGTGCTCGAGGTCGACCTGCCCGACGTGCAGGAGCGCAAGCGCCAGGCCGTCTCGCGCGCCGGCCTGGCGGGCCCGGTGACGTACGTGCCCGCCGATCTCGCCGCGACACCGCTGGCCGAGGCGTTGCATGCCGCGGGCGCCGACCCCGAGGAGCCGATCGTCGTCGCCGCGCTCGGGCTGACGATGTACCTGGCACGCAAGCAGGTGGCCGGGCTCCTGGCCTCGGCCGCCGGCTGGCCGGGCGGCGCCCAGCTGGTCGCCGACCACCTGTTGCCGCCGGACGACGACGAGCGTCGCGGCTACGCGGGGGCGGTCGGCTCGGCCGCAGCGCAGGCCGGTGAGGCGTGGCGCACCAGCCTGACGGCCGCCGAGGCGGCCGACCTCGCACGCACGGCCGGCTTCCTGCGGGTGCGCACGACGACCCCGCGCACCGCGCTGCCGGCCACGGCATGGCGGCGCACGGACGGCCTCCGGCCCGGCCACGTGTCCGGCTTCCTGCACGCCGCCACCTGAGCGGCGTGCGTCGCGCGCCGGAGTCACCGGGCCGGCGCCGACGTCACGTCCCGAGGGCGCGCCCGCCGGCCACGGCCGCGCCACCCGGTACGTGGCGCGCCGCTGCCGTCAGCCGACCGGTACGAGCGTGGACCAGCCGCGTGCCTTCGCCGCCGCGGCCGCCAGCACCCCGACCACGGCGGTCGGCGACTGCAGCGACCCGTCGAGCGCGCCGGCGACGGCCTCGTCGAGCGGCACCCAGACGGGCACCATGCCGGCCTCCTCGTCCTCGCGCCGGAAGCGCGAACCGTCCGGCACCGGCGTCAGCTCGCGCGCGAGGAACACCGTGATGTGCTCGTCGGACCCGCCCGCGGACGTGAAGAACGACGCGAGACGCCACCAGCGGCCGGCCACGAGGTCCGCCTCCTCCGCGAGCTCGCGACGCGCCGCCTCGACCTCGGGCTCACCCGCGACGTCGAGCAGCCCGGCGGGCGGCTCCCACAGCACGTGGCGGACCGGGTGCCGGTACTGCGAGAGCAGCAGCACGCGGTCCTCGTCGTCCAGCACGACCACGGCGACGGCGCCGGGGTGCGCGGTGTACTCGCGCAGCACCGGCGCCGGTCCGCCGAGGTCGACCCGGTCGGCGACGACGTCGAACACCTTGCCGTGATGGATCGAACGGTGCTCGACGACGGGCCGGGCGGCCGGCTCGTCGCGCGGCGCGGCCATCACGCGGTGCGGTGCTCGAGCGCGGCCCCGACCAGCCCGCGGAACAGCGGGTGCGGGCGGGTGGGGCGGGACTTGAACTCCGGGTGCGCCTGCGTCGAGACGTAGTACGGGTGCGTCTCGCGCGGCAGCTCGACGAACTCGACGAGCGAGGTGTCCGGCGAGACGCCCGAGATGACGAGGCCGGCCTCCTCGAGCCTGTCCCGGTAGGCGTTGTTCACCTCGTACCGGTGACGGTGCCGCTCGGAGACCTTGTCGGTGCCGTACAGCTCCTGGACGATCGACCCCGGCGCCAGGACGGCGTCGTAGGCGCCCAGGCGCATCGTGCCGCCCATGTCGCCCTCGCCGCCGACGATCGCCAGCTGCTCCGCCATCGTCGCGATGACGGCGTACGGCGTGTCCGGGTCGAACTCGGACGACGACGCACCCTCGAGTCCCAGCACGTGCCGCGCGAACTCGATGACCATGCACTGCAGACCCAGGCACAGGCCGAGCGCGGGGATCTTGTTCTCGCGCGCCCAGCGCAGCGCGCCGACCTTGCCCTCGATGCCCCGGATGCCGAAGCCCCCCGGCACGACGATCCCGTCGACGCCTCCCAGCACCTCCTGCGCGCCCGCGAGAGTCTGGCAGTCGTCGCTGGTCACCCAGCGGATCTTCACCTTGGCGTCGTGGTGGAACCCGCCGGAACGCAGCGCCTCGGTCACCGACAGGTACGCGTCCGGCAGGTCGATGTACTTGCCGACCAGCGCGATCTCGACCTCGTGCCGCGGCTGGTGCACCCGGCGCAGCAGCGCGTCCCAGCCGCTCCAGTCGACGTCCCGGAACGGCAGCGACAGGCGCTGCACCAGGTAGGCGTCCAGGCCCTCGGAGTGCAGCACGCGCGGGATGTCGTAGATGCTCGGCGCGTCCGGGCAGCTGACCACGGCCTCGACGTCGACGTCGCAGAACAGCGCGATCTTGCGCTTGACGTTGTCCGGCACGTCGCGGTCGGCGCGCAGCACGATCGCGTCGGGCTGGATGCCGATGGACCGCAGCGCCGCGACGGAGTGCTGCGTCGGCTTGGTCTTCTGCTCGCCGGAGGGGCCGATGAACGGCACCAGCGACACATGGAGGAAGAACACGTTGGCGCGGCCGAGGTCCTGGCGTACCTGGCGCGCCGCCTCGAGGAACGGCAGCGACTCGATGTCGCCGACCGTGCCGCCGATCTCCGTGATGATGACGTCGACGTCGTCGCCGGCCTGTGACCGCATCCGGGCCTTGATCTCGTCGGTGATGTGCGGGATCACCTGCACCGTGTCGCCGAGGTACTCGCCGCGCCGCTCGCGCGCGATGACCGACGAGTACACCTTGCCCGTCGTGACGTTCGCGGAGCCGAGGAAGTTGACGTCGAGGAACCGCTCGTAGTGGCCGACGTCGAGGTCCGTCTCGGCACCGTCGTCGGTGACGAACACCTCGCCGTGCTGGAACGGGTTCATCGTCCCGGGGTCGACGTTGAGGTAGGGGTCGAGCTTCTGCATCTGGACCCGAAGGCCACGGGAGCGGAGCAGCCGACCGAGGCTCGAGGCCGTCAGGCCCTTGCCGAGCGAGGAGACGACGCCCCCCGTGACGAAGATGTGCCGGGTCAACTCGGACCGCCCGGAGAGTCTGTGCGCTCGATCCATCACGGGCTTCGACCCTAACAGAGAGCCTCGCCCGGCTCGGACGGCATCCGCCCCGGGCGCGTCGGACGAACACCGGTCCGACGCTCCGCTCGGCGTCTCCTGACGCGGCTCCGGCGCCCCGCTAGCCTCGGTTCGGCGCCCCAGCCACGACGCGCGCCGGCAACGCCGTCAGGCCGGTGCCGGTGCCGTAGTGCCCGGCGGTCCCGGCGATCCGCTGCGCCAGCGCGAGCGGCACGCCCACCTGGCCCACCACCCCGCCCACCCCGGAGACCGTCGCCAGCGAACCCGCCGCGGCGGAGGCGAGCACGCCCGCGACGACCGGTCCGGGGCCGCCGTCCGTCTCCGCGAGCACGGCGCCCCGCGACCCGGCCTGCGCGGCCTGCAGCAGCACCAGCCCGGCGCTGGCGCGGTCCGCCGTGGCCGCCGTGGCCGCGCCGGTCGGGGTGGCGCCCGCCACGGGCGACCCTGGCGCCAGCAGGACGACGGCGTCCGCCGGCGTCGTCACCGGCGCCGCGAGCGTCACGAGCGGCGTGCTGCCGGTGGACAGCAGCTGCAGCAGCACGGACGCGTTCTCGCTGGGCGCGTCCGCCTTGGCCGGGTCGGCGCCGGCGAGCCCCTCGACGAGAGCCTGCGCCAGCTCGGCGTCCGCGCTGGCTCCGCTCGGTGGGGCCGGTGTCAGGTAGCCGGTGAGGTAGCCGACCAGGCTCTGACGGAACGAGCGCAACGCCGGGTCCGCCCAGGCGGACGCGAGCGTGACGTGCGAGACCACCTGCGCACCCGCCTGCGCCAGGCGCGTGTCGACCGCCTTGGCCACACCCGGGTCGACCGTGCCCAGCGACACGACGGCGACGCGGTAGCCCGGCAGCGTCCCGGCGAGCAGGCCGGCGCCGGCGGTGTCGAGCGCCGCGTCGGCCGACTGCTGCGCAGCCGTCGCGGCGTCGCGCTCGGCGGTCAGCTGGGCGTTCTGTGCGGTCAGCGCGGCGTTGCGCCCGGAGACCGTGTCACCGATCGCCTGCCGCAGCGGCCCCGCGCCCAGCACGATGCCGCACGCCAGCGCGAGGAACACCGCGACGAGGGAGGTCAGGTGGTACCGGAAGTCGACCATCATCAGCTGCTTTCGACCAGGCCCCGCACCCAGCCGGCGACGTCCGCCAGCCGAGCGCCGAGCGCCGCGTACAGGTCCTGCCCGGCAGGGGTCACCGCGAGCGCGACGCCCAGCGCGACGAGCGCGGCGACGACGAGCAGCAGCACCTGCCACGTGGAGATCCGGTGCCGGTAGAGGCGGGCCAGCGCGCCGGCGTCGACGAGCGTCGCAGCCACGCGCAGCCGCGTCAGCACGGTCCCGGCCATGGCATCACGCCCGGCGTCGACGAGGTCGAGCAGCCCGACCCGCGTGCCGACGCCGACGACGAGCTCGGCGCCCTGCGTGTCGGCGAGCAGCAGCGCCGCGTCCGCGGCCGTCGCGCCCGTCCGGTACGTGACGTAGGCCCGGTCCAGGCGCTGCAGCCGCGGGATCCCGGGCGTCTCGCCGCTCGGTGGGACGCGCACGACGAGCTCGGCACCGCCGGTCAGTGCCCGGTCCGACACCTGGTCGAGCGTGCCGAGCACGACGTCGGGGCGCAGCCCGGCGGCGAGCAGCTGGTCGGCGCCGCCGTCGACCCCGATGAGCACCGGACGGTGCTCCCGGACGAACGGCCGCAGCGCCGCCAGCTCCTGGGCCGTGCCGGCGCCGGCGACGACGACGAGCACCGGGCGGCCCGCCACCGGCGTGCTCAGCCGTGGCACGCCCTCGCCCTCGAGGAGCAGGCCCTGCTCGTCGCGCAGGAACTCCATCCCGTTCGCGGCGAAGGCCTGCAGCTGGGTGGCCAGTCCCGCGCGAGCGCCGGCCATCGCCTCCGCGACGGACTCCGGCGTCTGGACGTCGCCCTCCGCCAGGAGCGTCTCGCCGTCGTAGACCGCGCCGCCGGCCACCCGCAGCGTGTGCCCGTCGGGCACGGAGAGCACGTCCGGGCCGAGGTCGTCCACCAGCAGGACGCCGGCCGCGACGAGCACCTGGGGACCGAGGTTCGGGTAGCGGCCGGAGCTGGACCGCGCGGCGTTCAGCACGGCCGCGGGGCGAGCCGCCAGCAGCGCCTCGGCCGACGACCGGTCGAGGTCCAGGTGGTCGATGACGACGACGTCCCCGGCGCGCAGCCGCCCGGCAACCGTCGCCGCCTCCGCCGCGACGCGTGCCGGGCCGACGACGCGCGCCGTGGTGCCGTCTCGGCGGGCGTGGCTGCCGCCGCTCACCGGGCCGCCCCCGACATCGCGAGCAGCTCCGCAGCGTGCGCCTGGGCTGCGGCGGAGTCCTCCTGGCCGGCCAGCATCCGCGCCAGCTCGCGCACCCGGTCCGGACCGGCGACCTCGACGAGGTTCGTCGCCGTGACGAGCCCGTCGTCGGCCGACTTCGACACCACGAGGTGGGTGTCGGCGAACGCCGCCACCTGGGCCAGGTGGGTGACGACGAGCACCTGCGCGCCGCGCGCCAGGTCGGCGAGACGGCGGCCGACCTCGATCGCCGACCTCCCGCCGACGCCGGCGTCGACCTCGTCGAACACGAACGTGCCCGGACCGTCGGCCCCCGCCCCACCGGTCAGCGCCACCTCGAGCGCCAGCATCACCCGCGACAGCTCACCGCCCGATGCGCCCTTGCCGAGCGGCCGCGCCGGCGCACCGGCGTGCGGCACCAGCAGCATCTCGACACGGTCGGCGCCCGCGACGCCCGGCGCCTCGGCCGGTGCGACGAGCACCTCGAGACGCGCTCCCGCCATGGCCAGGCCCGCCAGCTCGTCGCTCACCACCTCCGCCAGCCGTCCGGCGGCCGCCATGCGCGCGGCGGTGAGCGATGCCTGCAGCGACGCCAGCTCGTCGCCCCACCGGGCGACCTCCGCCCGCAGCTCGACGGCACGGTCCTCGCCACCGTCGAGCTCGAGCAGCCGCAGGCCCGCGTCCTGCGCCCAGGCGAGCACGTGCGCCACGTCGCCACCGTGGGTACGCGTCAGCGTGGCGAGCTCGGCACGGCGCTGCTCCACCGCGTCGAGTCGCAGCGGGTCGGCGGCCAGGTCCTGCAGGTAGCGCGCGAGGTCGGCCGCGACGTCCGCCAACAGGTATCCCGCCTCCGCGGCACGTCGGGCGAGCTCGGCGAGGGCCGGGTCGTGCGCGCCGGCGTGCTCGAGCTGCCGGCGCGCGGTGTCGACGAGCGCGACGGCGGCCGGCGACTCGTCGGACCCGTCGTCGCCCGCCAGCACGGCGTGGGCGCCGGCGGCCGCGGCCCGCAGGTCCTCCGCGTGGGCCAGCCGCACGGACTCCTCGGCGAGCGCGGCGTCCTCGCCCGGCTCAGGCGCGATCCGCTCCACCTCGGCGAGCCCGACGCGCAGCAGCTCGGCCTCGCGCGCCAGGTCTGCGGCCCGTCCCTCGAGCGTGGCGAGGTCCGCGGCGGCCTGCGCGCGTGCCGCCCAGGCGTCGCGGTGACGCGCCAGCACCGCCAGGTGCTCCGGACCCGCGAACGCGTCGAGCGCCTCCCGCTGGCGCGCGGGTGTCCGCAGCCGCATCTGGTCGGCCTGCCCGTGCACCGTGACGAGGTCGTCGGCCAGCTCGGCGAGGAGCGCCTGCGGCACCGACCGGCCACCGAGGTGCGCGCGCGAGCGGCCCGGTCCGTCCGGGGTCTCGGCGGTGACCGTGCGCAGCACCAGCAGCGTGCCGTCGTCGTCCAGCTCGCCGCCGGCGTCCTGGACCAGCTCGAGCGCGTGATGACGTCCCGCCAGCCGCACCCGACCCTCGACGACCGCCGTGCTCGCGCCGGTGCGCACGGTGCCCGGGTCGGCCTTCGCACCCAGCAGCAGCCCGAGGGCCGTGAGCACCATCGTCTTGCCCGCGCCGGTCTCTCCGGTGAGGACCGTCAGGCCGGGGCGCAGCCGCACGTGGGCGCGTGCGATGACGCCGAGGTCCTCGATCCGCAGCTCCTCGATCACGAGGGACCGCCCGGCACGTACCGGGCGCCGCCGCGCCAACCCTCGACCGAGAGCCCGAACTTGCTCACCAGGCGCCACGTGAACGGCGCCGGGCTGAGCCGCGCCAGCCGCACCGGCAGGTCCGAGCGCTGCACCTCGAGGCGGGACCCGGCGGGCATCGCGATCCGACGCCGGCCGTCGCACACGAGCATCGCGTCGCTCGCCGAGCGGCCCAGCACCTCGACCGCGACCTTGCTGCTGCGCCCGACGACGAGCGGCCGTGCGAACAGCGCGTGGGCCGCCAGCGGCACCACGATGAGCCCGTCGACGTCCGGCCACACCACCGGCCCACCGCCGGAGAACGCGTGCGCCGTGGACCCTGTCGGCGTCGCGAGCACGAGCCCGTCGGTGCCGAAGGTCGACAGCGGACGCCCGTCGACCTCGACGATGACCTCGATCATCGTCGAGGCGTCGGTCTTCTCCATGGTCGCCTCGTTGAGCGCCCAGTTCTCCGAGCGCATCCCGTCCGGCGCCAGCACGCGCACCTCGAGCGTGGCGCGCTCCTCGACCTCGTAGTCGCCCGTGGTCAGCCGCTGCACCGCGGCCGGGACGTTGTCCGGCTCGATCTCGGCCAGGAAGCCGATGTGACCGAGGTTGACACCCAGCATGGGGACGCCACGCTCGCGGGTGAGCTCCGCGGCGCGCAGGATCGTGCCGTCGCCGCCCAGGACGATCGCCATCTCGAAGTCGGGGAGGTTCGCGGCCGTCGAGTCGTCGGTCGCCAGGACCGGCTCGACGCCGGCGGCCGCGAGCTCGCGCAGCACGACCTCGCGGGCCTCGACCGCCTCCGGTCGCGTGCGGTGGGCAACCACGAGGGCCCGGCGTGTCACGGTGTGCCTCCCAGCACCTCGTCGATACGTGCCTGTTCCAGGCGCGTGGTGCCGGCGGGCGCGGCGGGGCCGCGCAACCAGCAGAAGTACTCCAGGTTGCCGTCCTGCCCGGGCAACGAGCTCACGACGAGGTCGACGGCCGTCAGCCGGGCCTCGTCGGCCGCCGCCAGCACCCCGAGCACGGCGGCCCGCCGGGCCGTGACGTCCCGCACCACGCCGCCGCTGCCGAGCCGGTCGCGGCCCACCTCGAACTGCGGCTTGACGAGCACGACGAGGTCCGCGTCCCCCGCCGCCACCGACGCCAACGGCGCCAGCACGAGCCGGAGCGAGATGAACGACAGGTCCGCCACCACGAGACCCGGTGCCGGGACCACGTCCCCGGCGGCCAGCCACCGCACGTTGACGCCCTCACGAGGCTCCACCCGCGGGTCGGCGGCGATCCCGGCGCGCAGCTGGCCGTGACCGACGTCGAGCGCCACCACGTGGCGAGCCCCCCGGCGCAGCAGCACGTCGGTGAAGCCACCGGTGCTGGCGCCCGCGTCGAGGCAGTCCCGGCCCGCGACCACCAGGCCGGCCGGCTCCCAGGCGTCCAGCGCGCCGGCGAGCTTGTGCCCGGCACGGGACGCGTACCCGGGGTCCTCCGGGTCCTCGCCCACGAGCAGCAGGTCGCCTTCGTCGACCGTGGTGGCAGGTCGCACCGCCCGGACGCCGTCCACCCGGACGCGTCCGGCCGCGATGAGCTCACCCGCCTGGCGTCGCGACCTGGCAAGGCCGCGCCGGACGAGCTCGGCGTCGAGCCGTGCCGTCACCCTCGTGTCATCCCTCCGCGTCGGCCAGCCGGGCCTGCAGCGCGTCGTGCACGGCCTCGAGCACCTGCAGGTGCTCACGCACGGGCGCGCCATCGAGGTCGGTGAGGCGTGACAGCGCCTCGTCGACCGCCGCGTCCCCGGTGCTGACCGACACGTCCTGACCCACTGCGACCTCCTCGCACCACGGCCGCCTCCACGCGGCCGTCACCACGCTACCGGTTGTCCTGGCACGCTCCTCGCCGCGACCCACAGGGACACCAGGGCCGATCGACGCACCCGCCCGGCGGTTCAGCCGAGCGGGAAGTCGGGCACGCGTGCCGCGTCGACGGGGGTGCCCTCGTCGGCCGCCGCCCACGCCGCCGCGCACGCCGCACGCACCACGTCCATGACGTCCGCACCGCGGTCGTCGAGCTCGAGCACACCGTCCCGCACCCGTGCCGCGGCCTCTCGACAGCTCCACCAGCCCTCGGCCGCCGGCTGCGGCGCCACGTGGGGCTCGAGCAGCGACCGCAGGTCCGCACCGAGGTAGGTCGGCCGGAACGCCGCGTCCGCGAGCACGTCGTCGCGCGCGCTGCTGACGCCCGTGAGCACGTGCAGCCCGGCGAAGCCGCCGGCCCGTGCGCCCGCCAGGTCGGTGTCCAGCCGGTCGCCCACGACGAGCGGACGAACCCCTCCCACGCGCTCGGCGGCCAGCCGGTACATCGTCGGCTCGGGCTTGCCCGCACTGTCGGGAACCACCCCGGTCGCCGCCTGCACCGCCATGACCAGCGCACCGTTGCCCGGTGCGAAGCCGCGGGCCTGCGGCAGCGACGTGTCGAGGTTCGAGGCGACGTGCCACGCACCCCGTTCGATGGCGTACGCGGCCTCCGCCAGCTGCGCCCACCCGACCTCGGGGCCGTACCCCTGGGCCACGGCGACCGGCTCGTCGTCCGCCGAGGCGACGACGACGAAGCCCTGCTCGCGCACCGCCTCCCGGAGCGCGTCCGTGCCCACCACCAGGACCTTGTCCCCCGGCGTCAGCCGCGAGGCCAGCAGGCTCGCCGCCGACTGCGACGCCGTCATCACGTCCTCGGGCCCGGCAGGGATGCCGAGACCGGTGAGCTGCTCGGCGACCACCGTCGGAGGCCGCGAGGCGTTGTTGGTGACGAACACGATGCGCATCCCGCGTCGGCGCGCGGCGACCAGGCTGTCCGCCGCCCACGGGATCGGCTCGTGGCCGAGGTACGTCACCCCGTCCAGGTCGACGAGCGCACAGTCGTACGCCTCGACGAGCGGACGGTCGGATCCGAGCAGGCCGGCGGTCATCGAGTGGGGTCCTCCTCGTCGTCGGCCGCCGCCGCGGCGGCCTGGTCGTCCTCGGGGCTGGCAGGCGCGACGTCGGCGACCTCGGGGATCGCCGCGGCGTCCGGCACCCCGCGCTCCTCGTCGGCCTCCTCGTCGGCCTCCTCGAGGAGGTCGAAGACGAACACCTCGTCGTCCTCGCCCGCGAGGTCCCCGGCGGCCGCGTCGAGCTCCTCCTGCGTGAACCGCGCCAGCTCGGACGCGGCGTCCGCCGCACGCCCGAGAGCGGTCAGCGCGGTGGCCCGCGCCTGGGCCACGCGGGCCGCCAGGAGCCCGGTCGCAGCGCGCACCACCGGGCTGTCGAGGACGGCGACGGCCGCCTCGGGCTCCCCGAGGTCCAGGCGAGCGCCCGAGAGCACCATCGCCAGCTCCACCTGACCGTCGACGCTCAACGCGGCGACCTCCGGGTCGTTGCCGACCACGATCGCCCGCTCCGGCCGGCCGAGACCACGTTCCGCGTCGGCGATGACCGGCAGGTGCTCCGGCGAACCGTTGAGCCGCCGGACGGTGCGCAGCTCGCGCAAGGCCTCGGCATAGCGGCCGGAACGGTAGGCCGCCAGGCCGGCGGCCTCGTGGGCGACGTCGACACGACCCGCGCCGCGGACGGCAGCCAACGCGTGCAGGTAGGCCTCCTCGGGGTCCGTGTCGATGAGCCGCGCCACCATGACCAGGTGCTTGCCCACCCGCTCGGCCTGCTCCTTGCTCAGCGTCCGGAGCCGGCCCCGCACCTCCCGGTCGAGCTGGTTGAACAGCACGTCCTCCGGGACCTCGGGGTCCACGGGCCGGTCCGCACGCGGTACGCGCTCCGGCCGGGCGGAGAAGCCGCCGGGCCGAGCCGTCGTGTCGCTGCGCCGCGCCGCAGACCCCGCGTGCCCGGCGCCGCGAGGCGCCGACGAGCTGCTCGCCCCGCGTCGGTCACCACCGCGCCAGTCGCTCCGGGCGTCACCCCGAGCGTCACCCCGAGCGTCACCCCGGGCGCCGCTGCGTGAGTCGGGCCGCGGTCCACGCGTCGCTCCGGGCGGGAAGCTGCCAGAGCCGGACGCCTCGCTCCGGGATCGCGCACCACGGTCCGCCCCCATGGCATCGCCGCGACGATCGTCGTCACGACCGCCGAAGCCAGGTCGATCGTCACCACGACGCCCGACGTCAGTCCGATCGGCACCACGTCCGCCGAAGCCAGGTCGATCGTCGCGTCGACCGCCGAAGTCGGAGCCACGCCGACTGTCAGCGCCCGCGTGCCCGTCACCGGGCCGGTCGACGCCGTCCGGTCCCGGCGTGCCGCGCCCACGGAAGCCCGCTGGCCGTTCCCCGCGCCCACCGCTCCCGGTGCGAGGCCCTCGCGCAGCGCCACGGTCGCCGTAGCGCGGCCGCGACGTTCCCTCGTCGGCCGGCCCGGATCGCTCCGTCCGGCTGCTGCCGCCCCACGGCACGGGGCTACCAGCACGAGGGCCACGTGGTGGCGTCGCCGAGCCGGACCCGGCAGCACCGGGTCCCCGCCGCTCGGACCAGCCGTTGCCCGCGTCCCGCGACTCGCGGCCGCCACTGGCCGCTTCCCGTCGCGGCCAGCCTCCCTCGCGACCGGCCGGCGGGCGCCCACGATCGTCCTCCCGGCGCTCCTGGCCCCCGCGGCCGCGAGAATCGCCCGTGCCCCGCGCCGGCCCGTCGTCCCGGCGCGGTCGAGAGCCACTGCCGGCGCCGGCGTCGACCGCCGCGTCCCACCCCGGTCGTGCCGAGCCACGGGACCCTCCGGCAGCCGGTCGACCCATGTCCGGGTCGGGACCGCGGCGAACGCCCGCCGCGGCGCCCCACGGCCGCGCGCCATCCCCGAAGCCGGGACGCCGCTCACCGGAACCGGAACGGCCCCCTCCAAAGCCGGGCCGCCCACCTCCGAACCCCGAACGGGCCTCACCGGCACCCGAACGGGCCTCACCGGCACGAGGACGGCCAGCCCCGGACGACCGCGGCTGCCGGTCCTGCCGGTCCGACGAATCGCCCCAGCGAGTGTCACCACGGCGATCCCCGGCGCCCTGCGCGCCATCGGTCCCCGCAGATCCGGGGCGGCCACCCGACCACCGCCGACCGTCGCCCGTCCGGCCGTCGACCGCGCCTCGGTCGCGGTTCGCCGAGCGAGGCCACTCCCGACCCTGACCGGTCGCCCCAGCGCCGGCGGCAGAACTACCGCGCTCGTCGACACCACGACGCTCCAGCGGGGCACGCTGCGGCCGCCCCTGGCTCCGCATGCCCGCCACGCCGCGTGGGGCCGGCCCCCGGCTCGCACCCCATGTCCCACCGGTACCCGAACGCCCGTCCCGCTCCGCCGGCGCGCCCCCAGACCAGCCGGCACCCCTCGGCCTGGCCGCCCCGCCAGTGCGGGACACGCCGGACCCGCCGGCTGCGGCGCCCGAGCGACCACCGAACCCGGCGCCGTTCGCGCCACCGCGCACGCCGCCAGCACCGGCGTCAAGACCGCGGTCCGAGCCTCCGGACTGTGAACCACCCGCGCCCGGGCGCCAACCACCGCCCGCACGCCCGGCAGCGCCACGGGGGCCGTCCTGGCGCGGCGCGCCCGACGAACCCGACGACGACCTTCCAGACGGCCCACCGGACCGTCCATTCCCACCGGCTCCGGGCCGGCCCTGCGAAGAACCTCTGGGCATGTACCCGCGGGACCCGCGATCGTCGCTGTTCATCTGTGACTCTCCTTGCGCTCTGCGGCGTTCATCATCCCAGACAAACCCCCTGTCAGCAGTCGAGCTCCGCGAATCCGATCCGCCCGGTGCCCACTCGGGACAGATCCGGCACCCCGCACGCCGGGCAGGGTACGGAAGCGGTGGCGAAAACGAACGTCGTCCCTTCGGCGCCGGCTAACGGCGGGACCCCGCCCACGGTCATCCGACCGAGGGCCTGTCAACGCCGGGCGAATACTGACCCCCTGCTGCTGAACGGATTTTGACCCCCCTGGTCTTCTTGACTATGGCGTCTTGCGGTGGGCGCGGGTGCGGTAGGAGTCACCGTCCAGGGGTATGACG
>JAJYSG010000022.1 GCA_021793675.1 Actinomycetes bacterium
TGCGCGCGCTGCGGCTGGGCGAGACCGCCGCGACGGGGTCCGACGGGCAGACCCCGGCCCTCGAGGTCACCGACCTGTTCACGCTGCCGCTGGCCGAGCTCCGCGCGGCCTCCGAGGCGACCCTGCCCAACCACTTCGGCTGATGCCCGTCACCCGGCTGCGCCTGGCGCCCGGGGTCGACGGTCAGCTCGCCGACGGCCTGGCGAGGCTGCGGCACGACCTCGGGCTGTCCGAGGACTTCGGCAGCACCGCGCACGCCGAGGCCGCAGCCGCGGCGGCGCACGGGCCCGGGGACGTGCCGGGGCGGCCCGCGGGGCGCGTCGACGCCACCGGCATCCCGTTCGTCACCATCGACCCGGCGACGTCGCTGGACCTCGACCAGGGGCTGCACATCGCCTGGTCGGGCCAGGGGTGGCGGGTGTCGTACGCCATCGCCGACCTGCCTGCCTTCGTCGTGCCCGGCGGTGCGCTGGACGACGAGACGCGGCGGCGCGGCGCCACGTGCTACGGACCTGACGGCACCGTGCCGCTGCACCCTCGCGAGCTCTCCGAGGGCGCCGCGAGCCTGCTGCCGGGACAGCTGCGGCCGGCGGCGCTGTGGACCGTCGACCTCGACGAGGCCGCCGAGATCACCGCCGCACGGGTGGCGCCCGCGATGGTGCGCAGCCGGGTCAAGCTCTCGTACGACGAGGCGCAGGCCGTGCTCGACGGCGGGCCGGACCCGGACGGCGTCGGCACCGTGCTGCGGGCGCTGCGCGAGGTGGGCCGCCGCCGGCAGGCGCGCGAGCGCGACCGTGGCGGGGTGTCGCTCGACGTGCCGGAGCAGCAGGCCACCCGGGACGACGACGGCAGCTGGCGGCTGACGTTCCGCGCGCCCCTGCCGGTCGAGGGCTGGAACGCGCAGATCTCGCTGCTCACCGGGATCGCGGCGGCGAGCCTGATGCTCGACGCCGGGGTCGGGGTGCTGCGCACCATGCCCCCGGCCGACGGGCGCGACGTCGCGCGGCTGCGACGGACGGCGGCCGCGCTCGACGTGCCGTGGCCCGCGACCCTCGGCTACCGGGAGCTGCTGGACCGGCTGGACGCCTCGACGCCGGCGCACGCGGCGTTCCTCGAGGCCGCCACCACGCTGTTCCGTGGGGCGGGCTACCACAGCTTCGGCGGCCACGACGCCGCCCCCGCGCCGACGGGCGACCGTGCCCGTCACGCGGCGATCGCCTCGCCGTACGCGCACGTGACGGCGCCGTTGCGGCGGCTCGTCGACCGGTACGGCACCGAGGTGTGCCTGGCGGCGTGCGCCGACCGTCCCGTCCCGGAGTGGGTGCTGGCGGCGCTGCCGTCGCTGCCGCCGACGATGGCGAACGCCGACCGCCGTGCCAACGCCTACGCCCGCGGCGGCCTCGACCTGGTCGAGGCGGCGGTGCTCGAGGACCGCGTGGGGTCGTCGTACCCTGCGGTCGTCGTCGAGGGACCCCGGGGGCACGCCGCCGAGCTGCCGCCGGCCGAGCGCCGCGGCGAGCTCATGGTGCGTGACCCTGCGATCCTCGCGAAGGTCCGGCCGGGTCCGGACGGCGACCTTCCGATCGGCCGCACGGTGCTCGCCCGCCTGGTGGAGGCGTCGGTGGTGAACCGCTCGGTGCTGTTCGAGATCGCCGGCCCGGCGGCCTGACTAGCCGAGCAGGACGTCGAGCACCTGCCCGGTGAAGGCGCTGGACAGCTGCGGCACGTGCTGGCCGCCGGCGATGGTCCACAGCGCGACGCGGCTGCCGTCCCGGCAGCCGTCCGCCCACACCAGGACGGTGGTCTCGGCGCCGGGCAGGGAGGCGTCGTCGTCCTGGGCCGGTGCGGCGGCGGGCGTGGGACGGCAGCCGTCGAGCCGCGCCCAGGCCGCCGCCGTGCCCGGCGCCGAGGAGTCCCCGGCACGGCCGTCGTACGGCACCGTCGTGTCGGCGGTGCCGTGGACGTGCAGCACGCTCACCGGCCGGCTCGGTCGGCACCCCGATGTGTCCGCGGGCAGTGGTCCGGCCAGCGACGCGATGGCGTCGACCTGGTCGGCGTGGTCGCAGGCGAACCGGTGGGCCAGATAGCCGCCGTTGGAGTGGCCCACCACGGCGACCCGGTCCACCGGGTAGGCCGCCCGCACCGCCGTCACCAGGGCACTGAGGTAGCCGGAGTCGTCGACGCCGGTGCGGTCGATGTCGCAGCACGTCGACGTCGCGTTCCAGAACCGGTCGCCGCGGCGGTCCAGCGTGCCGTCCGGCAGGGCGAGCAGGAATCCCCGCGCGTCGGACGCGGCCGACAGCCCGAGGTAGCGGTCGAGCTCCTGCGAGCTCGAGGTGTAGCCGTGCAGGCCCACCACCAGCGGGAGCGGGGTGGCGCCGTCGTAGCCCGCGGGCACGTGGAGCCGGAACGGTCGGGCGCCCAGGGTGACGACACCCGTGCTGCCGGGTGCCACGGTGGCCGCAGCGACCGGTGCGACGTTCGTGACGGGCGCCGTGCTCGCGCCGGGCCTCGTCTCCGGCGCGGGGCCGCAGCCGACGAGGGCGGCGGTCAGCAGCATCCCGAGGACGACATCGGCACGTCGGGCCATCGGGCCATCGTGGCCGCTGCCGGGAGGCAGCACCAGGGGCGCCGTGGCACCGGCCGCCCCTAGCATCGGTCCCGTGCGCAGCGCCGGCCGCCGTCCACGCCCCGCCGGGCGTGGCACGTCGCCGGTCGGGGGCGTGGCCGCGGTCGTGATCCTCGCCGGCCTGGTCCTCGGCGCCGCCGTCGCGCGAGCGGCCGGGGCCGACCTCGGCTGGATCGGCATCGGCAGCCGCGCGCCCGGCGGCGCGTCGTCGGCCGGCCCGTCGTCGGTCGCATCGGGCGGAGTCCCCGGTCCGGCGTCCACCCGCGCGGCGGGCCTGGCGTCGGCCGACCGGTCCGCGGTCGCCGCCGCCCCCGCGACCCCGCTGCCCACGGCGGTGGGCATCGACCTGGCGGCACGCTCGACGAGCGACCCGGCGAGCCTCTGGGTGGTCGTCAACAAGCGGCACCCGCTGGTCCCGCTCGAGTACGCCCCGACCGGCCTGGTCTGGCTCGCGGGCGGCATGGTGCGTGGCGAGGTGGTCCCGGACCTGCGGTCGATGATCGCGGCCGCCCAGACCGACGGTGTGCCGCTCTCGCTGCGCAACGCCTACCGGTCGTACCGCGACCAGCTGGTGATCCACGCCGACGTGGTGAAGGGTGCCGGCGCCGGGTATGCCGACCGGTACTCCGCACGGCCCGGCTACTCGGAGCACCAGACCGGGCTGGCCCTGGACCTGCACAGCGCCTCGCAGCCGGCGTGCGACCTGGCGCCCTGCTTCGCCCAGACGGTCGAGGCGGTCTGGGCGGCCGCGCACGCCTGGGAGTTCGGGTTCGTCGTCCGCTACACGCCGGAGAACGCCACGGTCACCGGGTACGGCCCGGAGGCGTGGCACCTGCGCTACGTGGGCCGCGACCTGGCCGGGTGGATGCACGTGAACCGCGTGACCTCGCTCGAGGAGGCCTTCGGCGTGGCCGGCGGCGCCGAGTACGCGGCGGGCTGAGCGCCGCGACAATGAGGTGTGCCTGCCCGCCGTCGCACCGATCCCGCCGTGGGCCGTGCCGCGCTCGCGGCCTGGCGTGCCGCACCTGACGACGTCTCCGTGCCCGACCGGAGGGCGGCCGTGCGCTTCACGCTCGAGGAGCTGGCCGACCTCGCTCCCGGCGGCTCCGTCGAGGTCCGCGTGCCCCCGGACGGCGCGGTGCAGGCGGTGGCCGGCCCGCGGCACACCCGCGGGACCCCGCCCAACGTGGTGGAGACCGACCCGCAGACCTGGCTCGCGCTGGCGACGGGCGTGCTGACGTGGGCGGACGCGGTCGCCGCCGGCCGGGTGCACGCGTCGGGCGAGCGCGCCGATCTCGCGGACTGGCTGCCGCTGCAGGCCGCCCGTGCGCGGTGAGCCGTGCCTAGGATGCGGAGGTGCCCGACGAGCAGCCCGACGAGCAGCGCTGCGTGCCGCAGGACGTGCCCGTGACGACCGTTGCCGTGCCCCTCGCCGCAGCCGGTGACATCACCCAGGGCGGTGCGGCCGCGGATCGCGCTGCCGGCGACGCCGCGACCGGCACGCCGCCGGTCGGCACCCCGGCCGGCACGGCGTCGCCCGATGTCGTGGTCGGCACCCCGACCGACACTCCGTCGGTCGACGCCGCCGAGGACGTGGCCGTGCCGGACGAGGAGGCGCTCACGCGCATCGCCACGCCCGGCCTGGTCCGGCGCGCGCCGAGGTTCGGGGCGTTCATCGGGTACGGCGCGGTGCTCGGGTTCGTCGTGGGCGTGGTGCTGGCGATCGCGCTGGACCGGGGCGACCTCGTCGCGGCGGGCGAAGGTGGCGGCGTGCTGCCGTTCCTCGCCGGCTCCAACGGCGCCCGGCTGATGTCCGGCGTGGGCATGGCGGGCATCGGCGCCATCCTGGGGACCCTGCTGGCGTTGTGGGCGGACGCTCGCTCGCACCGCCACGCGCGCTGAGCGCTACGCCTCGCCGGCGCGGTACCGCAGGCCGTCGAGCACCAGGTCGAGCAGCGTGCGGACCTGCCGCTGCCACTGCGGGCCCGCCGTGACGTTCCACACCGCGCCCATGGCCCGCCACACGTCGCCGGCGTCCACGTCGGAACGGATCGAACCGTCCGCGGCGCCCGCCGCGAGCAGCTGGCCGATCGCCGTGATGATGAGCTCGCGCGTCTCGGAGAACAGTGTGCCCTCGGCGCCGATCGCGGCGCGCAGGGCCTCCTTCATACCGGCCTTGGCGGCCGCGTAGCCGATGAACCGCGCGGTCCACTCGCGCAGCGCCTCCAGGCCTGAGGAACGCTCGGCGAGCAGCTGCGGGGCACGCGCGCAGAGAGCTTCCACCTCGTGTCGGTACGCGGCCTCGACGAGCGCGTTGCGGTCGGGGAAGTTGCGGTACAGGGTCCCCACGCCCACGCCCGCGTTCGCGGCGATCGTCTCGAGCGGCACGTCGGCACCGCTCTTCGCGAACGCCTCGACGGCGGCGGCCAGGAGCGCGTCCCGGTTGCGCCGCGCGTCGGCACGCAGCGGGCGCTCGCACGCCGCCGTCGTCTGCTCGTCGGCCACGGTTCCCCTTCTTCCGGTTGCGATCCGGAGGACGTTCCGGTTACGTTGACCCTATCAACCGGACGTTCCTCCGGTTATAGCCTACCGGCCTTCACCAGCCGGACGAGGAGCGCTCATGAAGACCTGGTTCATCACCGGCGCGTCGCGCGGCTTCGGCCACCAGTGGGCCGCGGCTGCGCTGGAGCGTGGCGACCGCGTCGCCGCCACCGCGCGCGACCTGTCCACCCTCGACGACCTGGTCGCCACCTACGGCGACGCGGTCGTCCCGCTGCGGCTCGACGTCACCGACCGTGCGGCGGACCTCGCGGCCGTCGCCGAGGCCAACGCGCGGCTCGGCCGCCTCGACGTCGTCGTCAACAACGCCGGCTACGGCCAGTTCGGCATGGTCGAGGAGCTGTCGGAGGCGGAGTTCCGCGCCCAGCTCGAGACGAACGTCTTCGGCGCGTTCTGGGTCACGCAGGCGGCACTGCCGATCATGCGGGCCCAGGGCGGCGGCCACATCCTCCAGGTGTCGTCGATCGGCGGCATCTCCGCCTTTGCCAACCTCGGGGCGTACCACGCGTCCAAGTGGGCGCTGGAGGGCTTCAGCCAGTCGCTCGCGCAGGAGATCGCCCCGTTCGGCATCCACGTGACGCTCATCGAGCCCGGCGGCTACGCGACGGACTGGAGCGGCTCGTCGGCCCGGCACGCCACGCCGCTGGCGGCCTACGACGAGGCGCGCGCGGCCCGGGCCCGGCAGCGTTCGGGCCAGATGGCGAGCCCCGGCGACCCGGCGGCCTCGGCGGAGGCCGTCCTGGCGGTCGTCGACGCCGAGAACCCGCCGCTGCGGCTGTTCCTCGGCGAGGCGCCCCTCGCGATCGCGGAGGCGGACTACGCCGCGCGGCTCGCGTCGTGGCGAGAGTGGCAGCCGGTCTCGCGGGCCGCCCACGGGGCCGTGGAGGTGACGCGATGAAGGTCGGCGCGCACCTCATGCGGTTCGACTCCGTCCCGCCCGCGCGGCTGCGCGACGAGCTCGCCGCGACCGCCGACGCCGCCGAGGCCGCCGGCGTGGCGTGGCTGTCCGTCATGGACCACTACTTCCAGATGGAGCGGGCCGGGTTCCCCCGCCAGGACCCCATGCTCGAGGCCTACACCACGCTCGGCTTCCTGGCCGGCCGCACCTCGACGGTGCAGCTGGGGGCGCTCGTCACGGGGGTGACCTACCGGCACCCGGGCCTGCTGGCCAAGATCGGCGCGACCCTGGACGTGCTGTCGGGCGGCCGGGCGACGATGGGTCTCGGTGCGGCGTGGTACGACCGGGAGCACGAGGCGCTCGGCGTGCCGTTCCCGCCGCTCGCCGAGCGGTTCGAGCGGCTGGAGGAGACGCTCCAGATCTGCCGCCAGATGTGGGACCCCGACAACGACGGGCCCTACCAGGGCGTGCACTACCAGCTCGCCGAGACGCTGTGCTCGCCGCTGCCCCTGTCGAAGCCCGAGATCATGGTGGGTGGCAGCGGGGAGCGCAAGACGCTGCGGCTCGTCGCGCAGTACGCCGACGCGTGCAACCTGTTCTCGGCGACGCCCGACGAGCTGCGGCACAAGCTCGACGTGCTGCACGAGCACTGCGCGGCGGTGGGTCGCGACCCGAAGGAGATCCGGGTGACGGTCCTCAACGGTGGCGACGCGCTCTTCGCAGGTGACGTGGCCGGCTTCGTCGAGGAGATGCGGCCGTTCGCCGCGCTCGGTGTCGACACGGTCGTCCTGCGCCCCTCCGAGATGCCGCTCGCCACCTGGATGCGTGACGTGGTGACCCCCGCGGTCGCCCCCCTCGCCGACCTCTGACGGCCCCGCCCCGGCGCCCCCCTGCCCGCCTTCGGCGACCCTTGTGCGACCATTGAGCCGTGGCCCCCCGCCCTGACGGACGTCTCTCCCACGATCTGCTCCCCCACGAGAAGGGCCCGCAGGACGCCTGCGGGGTCTTCGGCGTCTGGGCACCGGGCGAGGAGGTGGCCAAGCTCGCCTACTTCGGCCTCTATGCGCTGCAGCATCGCGGCCAGGAGTCCGCGGGCATCGCGACGAGCGACGGCCGCCACCTGCTCGTCTTCAAGGACATGGGCCTGGTCTCGCAGGTGTTCGACGAGACGTCGCTGGCCGCGCTCACCGGCTACCTCGCCATCGGCCACACGCGCTACTCCACCACCGGCGGCTCCACCTGGGAGAACGCCCAGCCGACGCTCGGCGCCACCGCCGCCGGCACGGTGGCGCTCGGCCACAACGGCAACCTCACCAACACGGCCGAGCTCATCGACCTCGTCGCCGAGCGGTACGGCAGCCAGCGCCGCGGCGAGCTGGCCCGCGGCAACACTACGGACACCGCCGTCATCACCGCGCTGCTCGCCGGCGACCCGGACCGCACGCTCGAGGCGACCGCGCTGGAGGTGCTGCCGCGCCTGCGGGGCGCCTTCTCGCTCGTCTTCATGGACGAGACCACCCTGTACGCCGCGCGCGATCCCCAGGGGGTGCGTCCCCTCGTCCTGGGCCGGCTCGAGCGCGGCTGGGTGGTCGCCTCGGAGACCCCGGCGCTGGACATCGTCGGCGCGTCCGTGGTGCGGGAGGTCGAGCCGGGCGAGCTCATCGCGATCGACGAGAACGGCCTGCGCTCGACGAGGTTCGCGCAGCCGCGCCGTGCGGGCTGCATCTTCGAGTACGTGTACCTCGCCCGCCCCGACACCACGATCACCGGTCGCTCGGTGCATGCCAGCCGGGTGGCGATGGGCCGCCGGCTGGCGATCGAGCACCCCGCCGAGGCGGATCTCGTCATCCCGGTGCCTGAGTCCGGCACGCCGGCCGCGGTGGGCTACGCGCAGCAGTCGGGCATCCCGTTCGGCCAGGGTCTGACCAAGAACGCCTACGTCGGCCGCACCTTCATCCAGCCGTCGCAGACGCTGCGCCAGCTCGGCATCCGGCTCAAGCTCAACCCGCTGCGCGAGCAGATCCGCGGCAAGCGGCTGGTGGTCGTCGACGACTCCATCGTCCGCGGCAACACGCAGCGCGCGCTCATCCGGATGCTGCGGGAGGCCGGCGCGTCCGAGGTGCACGTGCGCATCTCGTCGCCGCCCGTGAAATGGCCGTGCTTCTACGGCATCGACTTCGCCAGCCGCGTCGAGCTCATCGCCAACGGCCTGGCGGTCGACGAGATCGCGGCCTCGCTGGACGCCGACTCCCTGGGCTACATCTCCCTCGAGGGCCTCGTCGCGGCCACCGAGCAGCCCGCCAACGAGCTGTGCGCCGCCTGCTTCACCGGCACGTACCCCATCGACCTGCCGCCCGACGACCGGCTGGGCAAGCATCTGCTCGAGCAGCAGCAGCTGCCGCTCGGCGCCCCGCAGGACGGCCTGCTGCACCTGCTGCCGGGAGCCGGCGCCTCGACCGCGCTCGACCGCCCGTGAGCGCGCCCGCCGGGGACACCCCCCTCACGTACGCCGCGGCCGGCGTGGACACGCAGGCCGGCGACAGGGCCGTCGAGCTCATGAAGGACGCCGTGCGCGCCACGCACGGCCCTCGGGTGCTGGGTGGCGTCGGCGGGTTCGCCGGGCTCTACGACGCCGCTGCGCTGGCCGCCTACCGGCATCCGCTGCTCGCGACGTCGACCGACGGCGTCGGCACCAAGGTGGCGATCGCCCAGGCGATGGACGTGCACGACACCATCGGGTTCGACCTCGTCGGCATGGTGGTCGACGACATCGCGGTGGTGGGCGCCCAGCCGCTGTTCATGACCGACTACATCGCGTGCGGCCGCGTCGTCCCGGAGCGGATCGCGGATGTCGTGCGCGGCATCGCGGCCGCCTGCTCGGTCGCGGGGTGCGCGCTGGTCGGCGGCGAGACGGCGGAGCACCCCGGCCTGCTGGGCCCGGACGAGTACGACGTGGCCGGTGCCGTGACCGGCGTGGTGGAGGCCGACGGGCTGCTGGGCCCGGACCGGGTCGCGGACGGTGACGTGCTCGTCGCCCTCGCGTCCAGCGGGTTGCACTCGAACGGCTACTCGCTGGTGCGCGGCGTCGTCGCGCGCTCCGGCTGGGCGCTCGACCGGCACGTCGACGAGCTGGGCCGCACGCTGGGCGAGGAGCTGCTCGCACCGACCCGCGTCTATGCGGCCGACTGCCTGGGCGTGGTGGCCGCCCTGCCGGGTGCGGTGCACGCGTTCACGCACGTCACCGGCGGCGGGCTGGCCGCCAACCTCGCGCGGGTGCTGCCCGCAGGGCTGGTCGCCGACGTCGACCGGGCGTCGTGGACGGTGCCGCCCGTGTTCAGCCTCGTGCAGCGCCTGGGGACGGTGCCCTGGGCGGACCTGGAGTCGACGCTCAACATGGGCGTCGGGATGGTGGCGCTCGTCGCCCGGGAGGCCGTGGACTCGGTCCTCGCGCACGTCGCAGGCCTCGGCTACCCGGCGTGGGTGCTGGGCTCCGTCCGGTCTCGGTCCGCCGACGACGAGACCGGGGGCCTCATCAGCGACACCAAAGGAGTGCGCGGCGGCGCCGTGCGGCTGTCGGGGACCTACCGGGAGTCCTGACCGCTACTCGTCCTCGTCGTCCTCGCCGACCCAGGAGTTCCAGGGCTCGTCGTCCGGCTCATCGGGAGGGGTGTCGGTGACGACATCGTGGTGGCTGCGCGACGCGAGCTCTGCCTCGAGAGCCCGGTAGTCGGTCGTCGGGCTCATGTACTTGAGCTCGCGAGCGACCTTCGTCTGCTTTGCCTTCTGACGGCCGCGCCCCATGGCATCGACCCCCTCTGACGTGGAAGCGGGGCGGCTCCGTGCTCACACGTGCGGCCCCGGGGTGCTGTTGTGCGTCTCTTCGCAGGGCAACGGTACATGGTCCGAACTCATTCCGACCACCGACGACGGTCCCGCCGGGCCTCCGATGGCGGCTCCGCGCGGCCCCGAATACGCTCGCACCTGCGCGCGAAGGCTCGGGGAGGCGGCCGGGTGGCATCGTCCGCGTGCGACACGCTCGGTGGCTGCCGTAGCGTGAGATCCGTCACGTTGCGGGTGAGATGTACCGTTAAGAGCGTTGTAGGTGAAGTCGCCCGTCCTGGGGGCTCACGAGCCGATTTGTCGAGGTCGCACCGTTTGTGCGACTCTGGGACAAAGGTTCGTCCCTCGGGGGAGGATGACCACGCAGTGCGCGGGGTCGCAGCCGGGCACATCGATGCACCGTGGAGGTTGGTCATGTCCCCGTCGCCCGTCCAGCCGGAGAACCTGCTGACACCGTCCGAGGTGGCGACCCTCTTCAGGGTCGACCCCAAGACGGTCACCCGATGGGCCAGGGCCGGCAAGCTCTCGTCCATCCGCACGCTCGGCGGCCACCGCCGCTACAAGGAGTCCGAGGTCCGCGAGCTCCTCGACGGGCTGCCGCAGCAGCGCAAGGTCGACTAGGGCTCTTCCGTCCGGCGCGTCAGCGCCGGGCCAGCCGGCTGACGAGGCCGGCCACGACCGCAGCGGTCGCCGCCGCGGTCACCCCGAGCACGATGCGCGCGTGCTTGCGTGCCGCCGGGTCCGCCGCAGGATCCGCGGCATCGCGCAGCAGCTGACGGCCGCGGTCCTTCGCGGCCGTCAGTCTCGTCTTCGGCTCGAACCAGCCCGCGAGCTCGTCCACCGTGGCGGCCAGCTCGCTACGTGCCGCGCGGACGTCCGCCTCGAGCCGGCTCAGCTTGTCGGTGGGTTGCGTGCCGCTCATGAGTGCAGACCCTCCTTGACCGCCGCGACGTCCTGGCGCACGTTCTCGATGGTGCGCTCCGGCTTGGGGGGCGCGCTCTTCTTCACCTGGGCGCGTCCGACGAGCACGAGGGCGACCGCCGCCAGCAGCATCGCGACGAACACGATGAGCGAGGCGAGCCACGCCGGCAGCGCCACCGCGATCGCGAGGATCACCGTGGCGATGCCCACCGCGACCGCGTAGCCGGCCAGCACCGCCGCCGCGAGGAACATCCCGGAGCCGATGCCGGCGTGCTTGGCCTTGCTGGTGAGCTCCTCCTTGGCGAGCTCCAGCTCGGCGCGCACCAGGCGGGAGGTCTGTTCGGAGAGGTCGCTGACCAGCGTGCCGAGCGAGCGGGTGTCGCCCGGAACCGCTCCATGGGTGGCCATCGGGAGGGCCCTTCGTCGTGGGACGTACGTGGGACCCAGTCTGGTGGTCACGGCGGCTGGCCGCACCACCACGGGGTGTGTCGTCCCTGGTCAGTCCTCCCAGGGATGGACGAGCTCGCCAGCCGGGTGGTTGGGCACCGGCATGGGGATCTGCGGCATGTCATCGAGGTCGAGAGGCATGAACGTGCATACCTCCTCGCTCGATCGCTGCAGGAGCTGGCTGGGCGATTCCTGTGCGGTTGTGGCGCTCACGGTTGCGCTTCCCTCGGGTGACGACGGTGTCAAGGCGTGCCTCCTGACACATCGACCAGCCTAGGCCGGCGGCTTCGCGAGGGGCAGGACGATGGGCCCGAACAAGTGAAGGACCTCACGAGACGCGCGCCGGTGCCCGCCAGAAGCGGGGTGGTGGCGGTCGCCCGGTCGGGGTTCTCGACGATGCGGTGGCCATGTTGTCGGGCCTGGACAGCCGGGGCGCTCCTTCTTGAGGCGAGATCGCCACGCGTCGGCCCCGTGCGATGGCTAGCCTCGTCGGTGCCCGGCGACTGCGTCCGGCACGGACGCGACGAGGGAACGCCGATGACGCTGCTGGACGGCAAGACAGTTCTGGTGACCGGGGTGCTCACGGAGGGGTCCATCGCCTTCCACGTGGCCCGGCTCGCTCAGGAGCAGGGCGCCCACGTGGTGCTCACCTCGTTCGGCCGGCAGCGGCGGTTGACCGAGGTGATCGCCCGGCGCCTGCCGACCCCGGCACCGGTGGTCCAGCTCGACGTCACGTCGGACGACGACCTCTCGGCGCTCGCGGAGCGGGTCGGAGAGCATGCCGACCGGTTGGACGGCGTGGTCCACTCGATCGGGTTCGCACCGCAGTCCGTGCTCGGCGGCCACTTCCTCGACGGAGGGTGGCCGGACGTGGCGACCGCGCTCGAGGTCTCCGCGTACTCGCTCAAGGCGCTGGCCGTCGCCGCGCAGCCGCTGCTGGTGCCGGGCGGCTCGGTGGTGGGCCTCACGTTCGACGCGAGCGTCGCGTGGCCGGTCTACGACTGGATGGGCGTGGCGAAGGCGGCCCTGGAGGCGACGGCCCGCTACCTGGCACGTGACCTGGGACCGGCCGGCATCCGTGTGAACCTGGTGGCGGCGGGCCCGGTGCGCACCACGGCTGCCAAGGCGATCCCCGGCTTCGAGGTGATCGAGGGCGGCTGGGACGCTCGTGCTCCGCTCGGCTGGGACGTGCGCGACGGCGCGCCCACCGCACGTGCCGTCGTCGCCCTGCTGTCGGACTGGTTCCCGGCGACGACGGGTGAGATCGTGCACGTGGACGGCGGCGTGCACGCCATCGGTTGACAGCATCTCTCACCTGCGAGGCTCTGCTCCGCAGTGGGCCTTGGTCCCGGTTCTTCGCCGGATCGAAGCCTACGGTGGCGTAACTTACGCTTCCGTAAGTTTGGAGTAGGCGTGCCCGAACTGTCCCCACCTCGACCGCTCACGCGGGCGTTGCCCACCATCATCCAGGGCGGGATGGGCGCGGCGGTCTCGTCGTGGCGGCTCGCCTCCGTCGTCGCCCGCCGCGGCCAGCTCGGCGTGGTCTCCGGCACGGCGCTCGACCTCGTGCTCGCGCGGCGGCTGGAGGACGGCGACGTCGACGGGTCGGCGCGCCGGGCGATGGCCGCCTTCCCGGCGCCGGCCGTCGTCGAGCGCGTCCTGGCCCGCTACCTGCGGCAGGGCGGCCGTCCGGACGGCATGGCGTACACGCCGGTGCCACGCGTCAGCCTGCGCCCGACCCGCGCCGGCCAGGAGCTCACCATGCTGGCCTCCTTCGTCGAGGTGTGGCTCGCCAAGGAGGGGCACGACGGCCCGGTCGGCGTCAACTTCCTCGAGAAGATCCAGATGGCGATGCCGGCGGCGGCGTACGGCGCGATGCTCGCCGGGGTCGACGCCGTGCTGGTCGGTGCCGGGATCCCGCGCCACCTGCCCCATCTGCTCGACGAGCTCGCCGCCCACCGATCGACCAGCCTTCCGGTCGACGTCGCGGGTGACCCGGGTGGCGCGCACGCTGTCGCCATCGACCCGGCCGAGCTGCTGGGACGGGTGCTGGGGCCGCTGCACCGCCCGATGTTCCTGGCGATCGTCTCCAGCGAGGTGCTCGTCGCGCACCTGGTGCGGAACCCGGCCACCCGGCCGGACGGCTTCGTCATCGAGAGCCCGCGGGCGGGGGGTCACAACGCGCCGGCGCGCGGGCGTCCGGTGCTCGACGAGCGCGGCCAGCCGGTCTTCGGCGTCCGCGACGACGCCGATGTCGCGAAGGTCGCGGCGGTCGGAGCGCCGTTCTGGCTCGCAGGCGGGCGGGGCACGCCGGAGGCGCTGCGGGCGGCCGTCGCTGCGGGCGCGGTGGGTGTCCAGGTGGGGACGGTCTTCGCGCTGAGCGCCGAGTCGGGGCTGGCCCCCTCGCTGCGCCGTCGGCTGGTCGAGCAGCTGCGCGCGGGCACCATCGACGTGCTGACCGACCCGGCAGCGTCGCCCACCGGCTTCCCGTTCAAGGTGGCGCAGCTCGAAGGGTCGCTGTCCGACCCGGCCGTGCGCGCCGCCCGGCCACGCCTGTGCGACCTCGGCTACCTGCGGTCCGCCTTCCTCAAGGACGACGGCCGGGTCGGGTACCGCTGCCCGGCCGAGCCGGTCGCGATGTACGTCCGCAAGGGTGGCTCGGCAGCTGACACCATCGGCCGGGTGTGCCTGTGCAACGCGCTCACGGCCGACGTCGGGCTCGGCCAGGTCCGCTCCGACGGCCAGCCCGAGGAGCCGCTGGTCACGCTGGGCTCGGACCTGGCGGGCGCGAGCCGGCTCGCCGAGATGTACCCCGACGGCTGGTCCGCCGACCAGGTGCTCGACTGGCTGCTGGCGCCGGCCGTTCCGGGCGGGCGCCCCTGACGACGGAAGAACCCCCCTGGTCACCAGGGGGGTTCTTCGAGGTGGCTCCGACCGGCGTCGATCCGGTGACCTCACGATTTCCCGTGAGCCTGAGCGCGTCTTCGCACAGAGCGACTCGGTGGGTCCGTTGCTGGTGTCGGGTAGGTCGAAGTAGGCCAGGACGCCGCCGGCGTGGCGTGCCAGGGTGCGGCCCAGGCGCTGCAGCTCGGCCAGCGTGGCCGGCACGCTGCGGCGCAGGGAGTTGATGACGGCGCGCAGCTGGCGGCGTCCGGGGACCCGGTCCGGGTCACGGTAGGCGGCAACGGTCTTCTGGTAGACGGCCCAGGTCACCTCGACCTCGACGCGCTCATCGCAAGCCAGGGCGGCGTGGATGCGGGCTCGTTGCCGGTCGGTGAGCATTGGCTCGCCGGTGTGCCGGGCGCGGCGGACGTCGAACAGTGGGTCGCCAGCATGACCGCGGTGCCCGAGGGTGTGCTGTTGGACGCGCTGGTGGCAGGCGTCCAGAACGTCGCCGGCGAGCTGGACGACGTGGAACGGGTTCGTCACCTCGCGCGGCCGGCAGCACCTCGGCGGCGGCGGTGCTGAAGCCGGTGAACCCGTCCATCGCCATGACCGCGATGCCGTCCCGGAAGGCTTCGCACCGTCGGTCGAGCCAGGCGGCGAACACCTGCTTGGAGTGCCCTCCGACCATGTGGAGCGGCCGGGCCGACCCCGTCGCGCACCGGGGTCAGGTCGCTGACCACGGTCACGTACTTCTCGCCGCCCCAACGGTTGTGCCGCCAGGCGTGCTCGTCGACCCCGATCACCTGCACACCGGCTGCTTCTCCACACCCCTACGCCAGATCACGCACGAAGCCCGGACCGCGGGCCCCTCACGAAAGCACATCGGTGGATCGGAGATCAGATGCTGGCCGCGCGGGTCTGCATCCACACCCGCGAGCGCCGACGGTGTCGACTTCAGTCCGCTCGGGCCACCGGGGGCGAGTGTCGCGGCGCGTCCGGACGGCCCGCAAGGACACGCGATCATCGCCGAGCTCAGCGGGGGCATCGAGGCGGCTGTCCTGTGGGCGGTGACCGGTGCACCAGGACCAGGCGTCACGTCGCTCGTGAACGCGGTGGGCATGTGCCTACCCGCTGAGTCATCAGTCCTCGATGACGGAATCTCGTTCGATGCGAGTCGTGGTCGACACGCGGACGAGACCTGGCGCGCCGCACGATGGCCGAAGAACTGAGCCCGGACACCCACCCCCGGCACTTCCCTTGTGTCGTAGATCCTATAGTCTAAAGACCACAACCACCGGAGGGGCTGCGCACGCGCCGGGCACGTCGAGGACGACGAGCCCGCCGGACCACCCGTCAGAGGCAACGAATCGAGACGAATCTCATGCCCATCGAATTCCCCGACGCACGCACCGCCGTCGTTACCGGTGTCGGAGCCCCCCGCGGCATCGGCCGCGTGGTGGCTCGCAGGCTCGCATCGGAGGGCTGGAGCCTGGCCCTGCTCGACATCGACCGTTCCGGGATCGACCAGTTCAAGGACGAGCTGGGCAGGGAGGGGTTCGACGACGTCATCGCGATCGGGACGGACGTCAGCTCGGCGAAGTCGGTCGACGAGGCCTTCGCGATCATCGACGAGCAGCTGCCGCCTGTGGTCGGTCTGGTGAACCTGGCCGGGATCCCGTGTCCCACGCCGTTGCTCGACCTCTCCATCGAGGAGTGGAACCGGGTGCTCGCGGTGAACGCGACCGGGTCCTTCCTCATGATCAAGGCCGCCGCCCGGCGCATGGTCGACATCGGCGTCGGCCGCATTGTCAATACGTCGTCCATCACGGCGTTCGACGGCGGCGGCACCTTCTCGAAGGGCGCTTACGCGGCGGCGAAGGCGGCGGTGCTCGGGCTGTCCCGGGGTGGGGCACGCGAGCTCGGCAGGTTCGGCATCACCGTCAACACGGTCGCGCCGGGCCCGATCGACACCGACATCATGGGCGGCACGCTGACCGACGAGCGCAAGGCAGGGATGGCGGCTGACATCCCGGTGGGGCGCGTCGGACGGCCGGAGGACATCGCCGCGATCGTCTCCTTCCTGCTGTCCGAGGAGGCGGGCTACGTCACCGGAGCGACCTTCCAGGTCGACGGCGGCAAGCACATGCACTAGCGCCTGGTGCTCGAACAGCACACACGGTCAGACACCACAGGAGTTGGCATGATCTCGTTCGACGACCTCGTTCAGGGCTACCCGGAGGGGGAGCGCGTCCCCGCCGCCTCGATCGCGGAGCGGGTGGCGGCTTCGGGACGGGTGCTTGTCGTGCTCGACGACGACCCGACCGGGACCCAGTCCGTCGCGGAGCTGCCCGTCCTGACCGGCTGGGACAGGACGGACCTCGCGTGGGCGCTGCAGAGCGGTAAGCCCGCGGTCTACGTGATGACGAACTCGCGGAGCCTGGATCCGGTGGACGCTGCCGTCCGCAACCGCGAAGTCGTCATCGCCGCGCTGCAGGCGTCCCGGGACACGGGGGTCGGGGTGGGCTTCGTGTCCCGGTCGGACTCCACCCTGCGGGGCCACTACCCGCTGGAGACGGACACGATTGCGGCGACCCTCCTTGAGCAGTCGGGCCGCACCGTCGACGGCGTCGTCATCGTCCCCGCGTTCGGTGAGGCGGGACGCCTCACGGTCGGAGGCGTGCACTACGCCGGGAGCGTGCAGGGCGGCTTCGTCCCCGTCGGCGAGACCGAGTTCGCGCGGGACGCCACGTTCGGTTACTCCTCCTCTGACCTGCGCGAATGGGTCGAGGAGAAGACCGCGGGCCGACATCGGGCTGCCGACGTCCTCGCCCTCACGCTGGATGTCCTGCGGGCCGGGCCGGAAAGTGTCGCCCAGCTGCTGTCCACCGTGACGGACGCCGCACCGGTGGTCGTGGACTGCGTGGAGGAGAACGACCTGCGGATGCTCGCCCTCGGGCTGGACCTCGCCGAGCGCGCCGGCAAGGACTTCCTCTACCGGGTCGGGCCGCCTTTCGTGCGGGCCCGGGTCGGCCAGGAGGTGCGCCCCCCGCTCACCGTGCAGGACGTCGCACGTCTCCATGCTGCGAGACCCGGCCGACGCGCCGTCGGCGGCCTCGTCGTCGTCGGGTCGCACACGGCGCTGACGACGCGACAGCTCGACGTGCTGCGTGAGCGGCGCGCGCTGGCCGAGGTCGAGGTGTCGGTCACGGACGTGCTCGACCCCGCCCGTCGCGACGCCCACCTGGCGGCTGTCGTCGGCACCGTTGTCGACCGACTGGCCCGCGGAAACGTGGTGATCGGCACGAGCCGGGCCCTCGTGACCGGACCGGACGGAGCCGCGTCGCTGGAGATCGCCCGTCGCGTATCGGCCGCCGTCGTCGAGGTGGTCCAGGGGGTGCTCGCGGCTCGGCCCCCGCGGTTTGTCGTCGCGAAAGGTGGCATCACGTCGTCCGACGTCGCCACGCGTGGCCTCGCGATCCGCCGCGCGGTGGTGCGTGGCCCGATGCTGCCGGGCATCGTGTCGCTCTGGGAGCCGTCCGACGGCCCCGCGCGCGGCATCCCGTACATCGTCTTCGCAGGGAACGTCGGCGACGACCAGTCGCTCGCAGACGTCGTCGACACGCTCTCCTGCCCGCCCGAGGACCACAGCCCTGGAGGAACAATGACCGACAGCGCCACAACGCCCATGCTGGCGAGCACCACGATCGCGGTTCTTGGCCTCGGCGCGATGGGCCTGCCGATGGCCACCTGCCTCGCTCCGCACGCCGTCGTGCGCGCCTTCGACCCCACCCCTGAGCGGGCCGTCCTGGCGTCCGAGAGGGGGGTCAAGGTTGCCGTCTCGGCGCGCGAGGCCGCACGAGGTGCCGACGTCGTGCTGCTGGCCGTCCGCAACGTCGCACAGCTGGACGGAGCTCTGTTCGGTGACGACGGTGTCGCGGACGTCCTGGAGCCCGGTGCGGCCATTCTTCTGACCTCGACCGTCGGGATCGAACCGGTGCGCCAGCTGGCAGCTCGGCTTGCGGAGATCGGTCTGCACCTCGTCGACGCGCCCGTCTCGGGCGGGCCGGTTCGGGCCGGCAACGGCACGCTGCTGATCACCGTGGGAGCCACGGACGAGGCCTTTGCCAAGGTGGGACGGGTGCTCGAGGTCCTCGCCGGCACGCTCAAGCGGATTGGCCGCCGGCCCGGGGACGGCCAGGCGATGAAGACCGTCAACCAGCTGCTGTGCGGGGTGCACATCGCGGCCGGCGCCGAGGCGCTGGCGCTGGCCCGTACCCTCGGGCTCGACCCGGCCGCTGCACTGGAGACGCTCGGCGCCGGCGCAGCCCAGTCCTTCATGCTCGGTGACCGTGGCCCCCGCATGCTCCAGGCATACGACGCCGACGGTGCCGAGGTCCGCAGTCGGCTGGACATCTTCGTCAAGGACATGGGCATCGTGACGGACGCGGCCAAGGCGGCGCACCTGGCCACCCCAGTGGCCGCCGCGGCCGAGCAGCTGTTCCTGCTGGGGGAGGCACAGGGCCTGGCGGGCCGCGACGACTCTGCCGTGATCACCGTCGTCGCCCCTTCGCCGCTGGTCTAGCGCCTTCATCGGCGCCCGTGCGGGCATGGCCGGATGCGCCGCCGGGAGGCATTGATCCTCGCTTCCTACAGGGTCTATCCTATAGGAACGCTACTCATCGAAGATCGAGGGACAACGATGTTCACCGCACAGGACTGGCCGATCGCCTGCAACATGCTGCCCTTCGGGGGCACTGCGCCGGACGGGACCCCGATCGGGGACGCGCCGGCAGCGGTATGGGCGGGGCAGTTGCGCCAGGTGCGCCAGCTCGGATTCGACTTCATCGACCCGACCGATGCCTGGGTGCCTCTGGGCGCACTGTCCGACGTGCGGGTCAAGGAGTTCCACACGGTCCTGGACGACGAGGGGCTCGCGGTCTCGTCGATCTCGATGACGCGCAGCAGCGTGGTAGATGTGGAGCATGGCGAGCAGAACCTCGCCATCGCGCACCGTCTGATCGATCTTGCTCCGGACTTCGGCGCGACCGTGGTCAACACCGGCTTCATGCAGGCCGTCACGCCGGCGCAGCGCGATGCGCTGTGGTTCTGGCTCGCAGACGGGCACGTCGACGACCCGGCGCTGCGTCCGCTGGCCATCGAGCGCGTTCGTGAACTCGGCACCCACGCCCAGCAGAACGGCATCCAGCTCAGCCTGGAGATGTACGAGGACACCTACGTCGGGACCGCCGACGAGGCAGTCGCCTTTGTCACCGACGTCGACCACCCAGCCGTCGGGCTGAACCCCGACCTGGGCAATCTCATTCGCCTGCACCGGCCGATGCCCGGATATATGTCGATGTTCGAGAAGGTCCTTCCGTACGCCAACTTCTGGCACATCAAGAACTACTTCCGCGACGAGGACCCGCGGACCGGTTCGTACGCGTCCGCACCGATGCCGTTGAAGACCGGGATCATCAACTATCGCGCCGTCATCCGCCGCGCACTCGAGCTCGGGTACTCCGGGCCGTTCTGCTGCGAGCACTACGGCAGCGACTCGCTCGGCGTGTGCGCCGACAACCGCGAGTACATCAAGCAGGTGCTCACGTCGGCCCTCGCCTGATGCTTCGTTCCACCGGGACCGGCGCAGGGACCTGTCGCACCACCACAACACCGACTGGAGTCTCAGGCATGAGCAAGCGGATCAACAGCGTGACCGTCGTGGGCGCCGGCTACATGGGTGGCGGAATCGCGCAGAGCCTCGCGTTGTCGGGGTTCAGCGTCCAGATCGCCGACGTCGACGTCGCTGCCGCACGGAAGGGGCTCGAGCGACTGCTCGAGGAGGCGCAAGCGTTCGAGGATCAAGGCCTGTACAAGCCCGGCAGCACCGAGGTCATTCGGGCCAACCTGAGCGCCGGCAAGCCGATCGAGGAGGCAGTGGCGGACGCGGACTTCATCGAGGAGGCCGTCTTCGAGGTAACAGAGGTCAAGCACCGGGTGCTCGCCACCATCTCCGAGCACGCGCGCCCCGATGCGATCATCGGCACCAACACCTCCACCATTCCGGTCAAGGTGCTCGCGCCCGCCGTGCAGCACCCGGAACGCTTCCTCACGGTGCACTTCTCCAACCCTGCGCCGTTCATCCCGGGAGTGGAACTTGTCGCGGGCGAGGACACGACGCCCGAGGTCGTCGACGCTGTCAAGGACCTGCTCGTGCGCGCCGGACGGCAAGGCGCGCAGGTCGCGGACACCCCGGGGATGGTCCTCAACCGCCTCCAGTACGTCCTCCTGAAGGAGGCCACCGCGATCGTCGAAGAGGGCGTCGCCACGATCGAGGACGTCGACACCATCGTGCGTACGACCTTCGGTTTCCGGCTGGGCTTCTTCGGACCTTTCGCCATCGCCGACCAGGCGGGGCTGGACGTCTACAAGAACTGCTTCACGACCTTCGAGGACGCCTACGGTCCGCGCCTCGCCACCCCCCAGCTGCTCACGGATGCCGTCGCAGCCGACCGCAAGGGCACAAAGAACGGCAGGGGTCTGACCGGGGACTTCGACGACGAGACGAAGGCGAAGCTCATCGCGTACCGGAACAAGGCCTACTCCCGGATGGGGGATCTGCTACGTGAGCTCGGGCCGGCTCCCAAGGCCAAGTAGCCGCGCAGTGCTGCTGACACACCTCGGCGCGAACTGCTCGCCGTCGAGGCTTCCATCAGTGATGGCTCAGGTGGACGTCGACCGTGGAGAAAGGATCGTCCAGTGCCGATCTTCAGACGAGCCAAGCTGAACCGATCCCGTCTGCTGTATCTCGTGGTCGGGATCATCATCTGCATCATCGGCCTCTATCTCATCGTCAAGACCTGAGCGACAGAGAACGCCGAACCGTCGTGCAGTTTCCTTTTCCCCGAGTCGATCAACGATGCTCAACGAGGAGTGTTGATGTCTGCTGTCAGCAGTAACGTTTTGTTGGAGTCGCCGGTCCTGAAGTTGGCGATACGCAAAGCCGTGCGGCGGCTCATGCCCGTGATTCTCATGCTGTATGTGATCGCGTTCCTCGACCGAACGAACGTCGGCTTCGCGCAGGCCGGCCTGGGAACCGACCGCGGGGTCTCCGCCGGCGCTTTTGCCCTGGGGGCCGGGATCTTCTTCATCGGCTACGCCATCTTCGAGATCCCGAGCAACCTGATGCTCAGGCGCGTCGGCGCCAAGATCTGGCTTGCCCGTATCGCCATCACCTGGGGCATCGTGGCCGCGTGCTTCATGTTCGTCCGTGGCTCGGAGTCCTTCATCGTCCTGCGGTTCCTGCTCGGCGTGACCGAGGCGGGCCTCTTCCCCGGCATCATCATGTTCCTGGCGGCCTGGTTCCCGAACAAGGTCAGGGTGGAGATGTTTGCGATCTTCTACCTGGCCCAGCCGGTTTCCCAGATGTTGGGCGCACCGCTGTCCGGGTTCCTCATCAGCGTGGGCGACAAGATGCCGGGGTTCGCCGGCTGGCAGCTCATGTTCCTGGTTGAGGGTGTGCTCGCCATCGCGGCGGGGATCATCAGCTTCTTCTTCCTGATCAATAGCCCGCAGGACGCCAAGTTCCTCAATCCGGCCGAGAAGGCGGCACTGTTGGAGGTCATGGCGAACGAGGACACGGTGCGGGTCGAGACCGGACCCAGCGGGGTCTGGGCTGCGATGCGCAACGGCCGGGTGTGGTACTTCACCATCGTCTACTTCTGCCTGCAGATTGCCGTGTACGGCGTCACGTTCTACCTCCCGCAGCAAGTTTCTGAGCTGACCGGCAAGAAGGTCGGGCTGACAGTCGGCTTGTTGGTCGCCATCCCGTGGTTCTTCGGCATCTTCAGCACCTACTTCCTCGGACGCGTGGCCAATACAACGACTCGGCGACGCAACCTCGGCGTCTGGCTCTACGTCTCCACGGGGGTGTGGATCTTCGGGTCCGCGTGGGCCGGCACCAACCACCAGCCGGCCCTGGGCATCATCTTCGTCACGCTGGCCGTCTCCAGCTTCTTGGCGGTCGGGCCCATCACATGGTCCTACCCGACAGCGTTTCTCACCGGCGCCGCTGCGGCCGCGGGTATCGGCCTGATCAACTCCCTCGGAAACCTGGGCGGCTTCGTGGCGCCGATCTTGCGCACCCAGGTCAACAGCATCGCCCACTCAGCGACCGGTTCCGCGGGCATCTATGCGCTCGGGGTCCTCTCGTTCCTGGCTGCGCTACTCATGTACGGCACCAAGAGGCTCACGACACGTGCCGACGACCTCCTCGACGCCGAGGTCCTCGCTGTGGACGAGGTGGGACTCTAGAGGCGTGCGCCCCGCCGAACCGGTGGGGCGCAGCTGCGTGCTGGGTCCGTCAGCCGGTTCGGCGGGGCATCCCGCGCTGTGCCCCGATGCGACAGAGTGTGGACGAAGGGGAGCTGAGATGCCCAAGGTGGCAGTGCTGCACACGAGCTTCGTGTTCGTGAACGTCGAACCCGTGATCACCGAGCTGATCAACGAGCTGATCCCGGGCGTCGAGATCCTGCACTTCGTCGACTCCGACGTGCTGGCGACCGTCGTGCGGGAACAGGGCATCTCGGCCCGTAGCGAGGAGCGGATGGTCCTGCTCGCGCGCGCCGCGGAGGCGGCCGGGGCGGACGTCATCTTCTCCGCTTGCTCGTCGCTCGGCCCGACGCTGGACGCGGCGAGCCGAGCGGTCGCCGTCCCCGTGGTCAAGATCGACGAGGCGATGGCGGGCGAGGCCGCCACCTTCGACAGGATCGGCATCCTGGCAACTGTGCCGACGACGCTCGGCCCGACGAGCGACCTGATCGCGGCAAAGGCCACAACCGCCGGTCGATCACCCCTGATCGTCCGACGCCTATGCTCGGGAGCGTTCGACGTCCTGATGGCCGGCGACCGCGCACGGCACGACGACATGATCGCGACGCAGGCATCGAGCCTGGCAGACGAGGTGGACGTCATCGTGTTGGCGCAGGCGTCGATGCAGCGACTGGTGCCGCGCCTCGGGGCGGAGACGGGTCTGCGGGTGCTGTCCAGCCCACGTGCCGGTGTTGAGCATCTCGCGGAGGTGGTCCGCAAGCAGGTGCGGGGCGCGCTCGGGCAGTAGGCGGCTCGGCGCCATCCGCGTCGGGCTATGCCTGCCCTGGGACCGCATGCCGCTGTTGCTCGGCGGCGCCATCCGCGAGAGACCGCGTCCGGACTGCGGCCAGGTGCTCACGCATCGCCTGGATCGTCAACGCCGGATCGCCGTCCTGTAGTGCGCGCAGGACCCGCCCGTGCTCGCTCGTCGCTTCGTTCATGTCGCGCAGACCCAGCTCCACTGACTGGCGCATACGGTGGATGTGCGATCCCAGGGCGTCGGCCATCTGCACGATGTACCGATTGTTGGCGTGCAGCATGATCGTGAAATGAAACGCCCAGTCGGCGTCGTAAAACCGGCGGTAGGCGGCGATCCTTTCCGCCTCGTGGACGGGAGCAGGGGCCTCGCTGATGGCCGCGACCACGTCGAGATGCTGTCGGTGCGCCGAGGTGAGCAACGGCTCGAGGGTGTCGCGCCGCCGGAGCGCGATGTCGAGGGCGCCCAGCTCGACGATCATCCTCGCGTCGTTCAGCTGGCCGATCTCGTCCAGCGTGAGCGGAGCCGAGACGCGGTAGCCGCGCAGGGCGACGCGTGAGACGAGGCCGGTGTGCTCGAGCTGTGCGAGCGCCTCGCGAACCGGGGTGGGCGAGACGCCGAGCTGCCGGGCCAGGCCTTCGATGTTGAGGTTCGCATCGGGGGCGAGCGAACCGCTCAACAGCATCTCCACCAGCCGGTCGAAAACGCCGTCTCGAAGGACCTTGCGCTCGACCTTGACAGACGACGGAGCGCGTCCCACCTGGACGGAAGCGTTCATGTTGTCGATGTTATCCAACTTCGGGGACCGTTGATCACCAGAGCAAGATCCTATAGGCTACGTCCTAGAGACGCTGGCGTTCCTCGAGGAGATCACATGACCCGCCTTGTCAATGCTCCAACCGACTTCCCTGCCGACGCGCTCCGCGGCTTCGCGATCGCGAACGCCGGATATGTCCAGCAGGTGCACGGTGGCGTCGTCCGTTCGTCCGAGTCGCCGCAGGGACAGGTCTCGGTGGTGCTGGGCGGGGGGTCCGGGCACTATCCGGCGTTCGCGGGGTGGGTCGGTCCCGGGATGGCGCACGGGGCCGTGTGCGGCAACATCTTCGCGTCGCCTTCCGCCTCGCAGGTGTACTCCGTGGTCCGGGCCGCCGACAACGGCGGCGGTGTGTTGCTCGGGTTCGGCAACTACGCCGGGGACGTCCTGCACTTCGGACAGGCGGCGGAGCGGCTGCGGGCAGAAGGTGTCGACGTCAGGATCGTGACAGTCACCGATGACATCGCGTCGGACACGGCTGAGAACTCGCTGTCTCGGCGGGGGATCGCGGGCGATCTGCTCGTGTTCAAGATTGCCGGCGCCGCAGCCGAGGCGGGTTGCGACCTCGACGAGGTGGAACGCATCGCGCGCAAGGCGAACGCCCGCACCCGCTCGCTCGGGATCGCTTTCGGCGGATGCACGCTGCCGGGAGCCGACCATGCGCTGTTCGAGGTGCCGGCCGCGTCCATGGCCATCGGGCTGGGCATCCACGGCGAGCCCGGCATCTCGGTGGCGCCGCTCGGCACCGCGGACGACGTCGCGGACGCCTTGCTCGACGGGATTCTCGCGGAGGCACCGGAGCGCGGTGACGACGGTTACGAGGGCAGTGTCGCGGTCCTGCTGAACGGCCTCGGCGCCACGAAGTACGAGGAGCTGTTCGTGGTATTCGCGCGGGTCGCGGACCGTCTCCAGCGTCTCGGGTTGACCGTGGTGGGGCCCGAGGTCGGCGAACACGTCACCAGCCTCGACATGCAGGGGTTGTCGCTGACCGTGACCTTCCTGGATCCCGAGCTCGAGGGCTACTGGACGGCACCGGTGGACACCCCCGCGCTCCGTCGGGGTGCGTCGTCGTCCCGGGAGCACCGCGCACTTCGGGTCGAGCTCGATGAGCGGACGGCGATCGTCCCGGGGTCCCCCGAGTCACAGCAGCTGGCCGCGCGGCTTACCGCCGCCATCGCCGCGATGGCGGTCTGCGCTCGCGAGAACGAGCAGCGCCTGGGCGAGCTGGACGCCGTCGCAGGTGACGGCGACCACGGGCAGGGCATGGTCCTCGGCACCAGTGCTGCGGCGCGCGCGGCCGACGAGGCGCTGGCGGCCGGTGCGGGTGCCCAGACGCTGCTGGTCAGGGCCGGAGCGGCCTGGTCCGAGGGCGCCGGCGGCACCTCGGGCGCCCTGTGGGGCTCTGCGCTGACGGCCATGGGCGGCTCTCTGAGCGACACGGCAGGATTCGTCACGGACCAGCTGGTGGCCGCAGTGCGCGCCGGCACGGAAGCGGTCGTGCGGCTCGGCGGCGCGGCGGCGGGGGACAAGACGATGGTCGATGCGCTCGTCCCGTTCATCGACACCTTGACCGCCGCACGCGCGGGCGGGGCAACGCTGCCGGACGCCTGGGCGGCGGCGGTCGCCGCAGCGACGGACGCTGCCGAGGCGACCGCACAGATCACGGCGAGGCGTGGACGTGCCCGCACCCACGGCGAGCACAGCCTCGGCCATCCCGACCCCGGCGCCACGTCGTTCGCGCTGCTCATGGCCGCCGTTGCGCCCGGGCCCGACGGCGACGAACCGACCTCTTCTATGTCCCGGACTGGAGCTGCCTCGTGACCTTTCGTATCGCGGTCGGTTCCGACTCGGCGGGGTACGCATACAAGGAGGCCCTGAAGAAGGATCTCGAGGCCGACGCCCGCGTGAGCGAGGTGATCGACGTCGGCGTCGGACCGGACGGCGACACGGCCTATCCGCACGTGGCCGTCGCGGCAGGCAGACTGGTCGCCGCCGGACGTGCCGACCGCGCACTGCTGGTGTGCGGGACCGGCCTCGGGATGGCGATCGCCGCGAACAAGGTGGCAGGCGTTCGAGCCGTCACCGCGCACGACGGGTACTCGGTGGAGCGCTCGGTCATGTCGAACAATGCCCAGGTGCTTGCCTTCGGGCAGCGCGTCGTCGGCCTGGAGCTCGCTCGACGGCTTGCGCACGAGTGGCTCGGGTACGAGTTCGACGAGACGTCACACTCGGCTGCGAACGTCGCCGCGATCTGCTCCTACGAGCCGACCCCGACCACCACGTGACCATCTGGGTCGGTACCGGTTGGAAGATGAACAAGACGCTGGCGCAGGCCCGCGACTACGCCGAGACGCTGGCGGCCGTAGAGCAGGAGCGGTGGGCCGGCATCCAGCCGTTCATTCTGCCGCCGAGCACGGCCCTGGCGGTGGTCAGCGCCGTGCTCGGGCCGAGATCCAGGGTCCTCGTCGGGGCACAGAACGCGCACTGGGCCGATGCCGGCGCGTGGACCGGTGAGGTGTCGGTGCCGCAGGTGGCCGATGCCGGGGCGACGATCGTTGAGATCGGGCACTCGGAGCGGCGCACCTTCTTCGCCGAGACCGACGCGACGGTGAACCTCAAGGTGAAGGCGACGGTACGGCACGGTCTCACTCCATTGGTCTGCGTCGGAGAGCCGGCAAGCGTGTTCGCGGCCCGTGGCTCCGTGACGTACGTGCTCGACGAGGTCCGCGCAGCTCTGCAAGGTGTGAACGACGTCTCTTCGGTGGTGCTGGCGTACGAGCCGATCTGGGCCATCGGCTCGGGTGGCCGGGAGGCGGAGCCGGCGGACATCGCTGACGTGTTCGCCGCTGTGCAGGCAGAGTGGGGCGGTTCGGTCCAAGCTGTCCTCTTCGGCGGCTCCGTCAACCTCGGCAACGCGGTGCCGATCCTCGCCGTCGAGGGCGTCGACGGGCTGTTCGTCGGCCGCGCTGCGTGGGACGTCGACGGATTCATCGAACTCCTCGACCTCGTGGCCGCTCGCTGAGCGCTCCGTGCGGGCGACGCTGGGGGTGCGTGCAAGGTAACTTGTGAGGGTGTCGGAAGGTCCGATCGTCGCTCCGTCTGCGCGCAAGCACGGGATCGGTGAGGACGACATCGTGCACGCCTCCCGCAATCCGATCCGGGTCTGGGACCTGGGGGGCGGGTTAACGATGATGCTCGGCGCCACCGCGGCGGCGACCATCCTGGAAGTCGGATAGGTCGTGGGTGACGTGGCCGTGGTGATCGTCCACGCCATGCGCGCCCGGGAGAAGTTCCTCAGGTGATGGCCATGCCCCGTCCTGTTGACGAGATCCTCGCCCACGCCGACCAGCTCGCCGGTCGGTTCGAGGACTACGACCCCAACCCCGACGACGAGCTGACCCGCGAGGCCGTGACCGCCCTGCGGGCTGCCGTGCAAGCGCGGTCTGCCGCCGAGCGCGAGCTCCTCGAGGCGATCCGCGGTGCACGCCACGAGGGGATGTCGTGGTCCGCCATCGGCGCACTCGTCGGTACCACCGGCGAAGCAGCCCGCCAGCGATACGCCCGCAAGGTGGCCTGAGCTCCACCGTGGACCTGCTCATCGCCAAACCACGGGGTCGAGGTCGGCTTGCAGTGCAGCGCCTGCTCGTGGGCCTCGCGCTGGCTTGGGGCGTTCTGCTCGTCGTCCTGAGTGCGACTCTGCCGATCTCCACGGTGCCGAGCTCCCAGGGCAGCTTCCAACCGCGGGAGACCGTGCTCGTCGCCTACGGTGCTGCGGGCCTCCTGCCCGCCTTCGGACTCCTGGTCACGGGCGTCCTGATCACCAGCCTGTTGTTGCGCCGGCGGAGCGGCTCGACGACGTCGGCACGAGTCCTTGCGATTGCCGTGCTCGTCGCGAGCTACGGTTCGCTGCTCATCTTGCACATCTGGAGTCTGCTGGTCGTCCCGTACGGGGCCCTGCTGGTCGCGGCGGCCTTCGCGCCTCCGCTGCGCGCGCGACGCGAATAGTCGGCCGAGGATCGCCGTCGACGGCGATTGAGGGCCAGCGGCCAACAGGTGCCGTCCCGCTTCGCGCTCGGGTTCCGCTGGCGTTGGGCGGATGGTGGTAGCCACCCCGTGGTCAGCAGCCGGCCGCTCGAGCGAGCGGCGACGACGGGCCGGCAACTACGAACACCGTTCGCCAAAGGCGGGTGTGACCCGATGGGTGCGGACGCTGCAGCCGGCCAACGCCTCGGGATGCAGCATCGAGGTTATCGGATCCGGCTTGACCGTGAGCACCTGGAACACGTTCGGCTACTCCACCGGAGAGATGTGCTCGTTCGCAGCGTTCTGGGAGGGGGCGTCGTCGCGTTTACCGGGGACGTCGTCTGCGGTGATGGAGTCCTGGAGACGCTCACGGCCGGGTACGACGAGCCATTCGACAACGGCGAGGTGCTCTGCAACACGTGGCTCAACATTGGCGGCAAGCCCTGCGAAACGATTCACTCCTAGCGTGCGAGTCACGCCCTGGGTCCACATGACGCTGCGGCGAACCGTCGCCAAGCTGCGTCATGTTCCCGTGGTCGGCCACGGCCACGGCCCCGAATCCCGTCCGGACTCGAGGCCGTGGCTCGTCCTCGATCCTCGCCGGCGGCCTGGCATGCGAACAACGGCCATGCGGGGCATGGTGCTGCAGAGGTCGGACATGTGGAGCGGCAAGCCGTCGACACTCGAAACCGTGACGCATTGCTACTACTTGTCGGAAGCATCCGCTCCGAGCATCGTCATCGGTCAAGCATTGCCTCGGAGAGCACATCTACTTGCTTCGCAAGCGCCCCGTCCCACCACGGCAGAACGACGCCGCTTCCACCCGTCAGCGGAGACCGGCACCTCGACCCGCCGCAGCGGTGGTGCCTATGGCACTGGGCAGCCCGGATACCCCCCGAAGTCGGCATACCTCAGTTCGCCCTTGGTGGCAGTGAAGTCGAACCGGCTCACGTCGTCGACGTCGTCGTCTCGATCCCGGACTCGCATCGGTGGTTCGGCCAGGACTTCCACGGCACCCTCATGGGTGGAGAAGAGGACCGTGTTTCCCGCGATGGCCGGAACGTCGCCGGCTTGATCGGTCACCAAGAGGCCGCCTGGCGCCTCAATCAGCAGACGGCTGTCGTCGAGCTGCTTGCGAACGACACCGATGCCCCGGGGCTCATGCCACAGGTCATCCTCGACAACGAGCCAGCGCCCGTCGCTCACCAGGACCACATCGTCTGGCTGGATCGCCGTGGGTCCACTCGCCACGAGCCGGATCACGCTTCCGTTCTGGAACATTGCGTAGACGACCTGGGAGTTTTCGGCAACGCGCACGACGCGGGCCAGCGTTCCGGCGAATGTCTCGTCGTCTGCCACCCACTCGTCACCTGGTTGAGCCACGGGACCGAACCTAGTGCGCGCGTCTGACTCTGAGGGTAGAGATGAAAGCGCGACCACCGCGCTTGTACGTGATCGTGAGCGTCGCGACTTTGCACATCCTGGTGGCAGCCCCGGTGTCTTCGCCTGGGGACGCCATGCTCGGTCCTTACTCCGAGCTCTCGACGGGCGAGACGCGGCGCGGTACTGTGTACACAGGATGGCACACGAGGGAGGGTCGGCGATGAGTGTGACCGTGGGTGTTCGGGAGTTCCGGCAGGACCTCGCAGGCTTCATCGACCAGGCGGAGCCGGTGACCGTGACCCGGCACGGGCAGACCGTCGGCCTGTTCATCCCGGTGCACCGGGACCGTGAGGCTGAGATCACGGCCTACGTCGAGGCGGCGAAGAAGGCGAGCGCGCTGCTCGTGCAGCTCGGGGTGACCGAGGACGAGGTGGTGGCCGAGTTCGACGCGCTGCGGAAGGCCGGGCGCGAGGCGTGACATCGAGGCGCATTGTCCTGGACGCGAACATCCTGGTCCGGGCGGTACTCGGCACGCGCGTGCGGGTGCTGATCGAGCAGTACGGGCGGAATGTGGCGTTCTTCGCTCCCGAGCTGGCGTTCGACGAGGCGGCCCGGCATCTGCCGACCATCGCCGCCAAGCGCGGGGTCGACCCGGCGCCGTTGCTGGAGTCTCTCGATCGGCTGCGGGTGGTCGTCGACGAGGTTCCGGCGGACGTCACCGACCCGTTGGAGCGGGCGGCGCTGGCTCGCATCGGGGCGCGCGATCCGATGGACTGGCCCGTCGTGGCGGCTGCTCTCGCGCTGGGCTGTCCGATCTGGACCGAGGATCAGGACTTCTTCGGGGTGGGTGTGCCGACGTGGACGAGTGCCCGCGTGGATGTGTACCTGCGCGGCGACTGAGCCCTGTCTGACCACACCTCGGGATCGGAACCGATCGTGGCCACTGGCGGGGTCGGGCCGTGGGCCGCGATGCCCGAAGCGGCTTGCGGCACGCAGTTCGATCGCGCACAGTCGGCCGCCGGGCCTGGCGCCCGTACCCGTTGCCGGCGGGGCGTGCCGTGCACAGGGAGGGGCAGTAGGCGGCCAAGACGGCGCCGATTGCGGCCCAGCTGAAGCAGACCCAGGTCCCGGACTTCGTCGGGACGGTGCGCTCGCGGTCAGTCGTCGGTCAGGTCGACGTACTCCTGCGGCTCGGGTGTCGCGTACGCGCTGTCCGCGGGCAGGGACGGAGGCAACACGGCCAGCTCACGGTCGGGCGCGTCGCCGTGCTTGATGATCTCGACGCCGACCGAGTCCCATTCACGCAGTTGGGCGCCCGGAGCTGGGTTCTGCCGTGTGATGTAGTACCGACCAGGCCCGGGCCACGCGAGCGCGGCGATGGGTGGGCCGTCGGGGTCGGGATTGGCCAGGGTCACGCCTGCCTTCATTGCCAGGTCCCGGCCGGCGTCGAAGGGCAGTCCCACGAGATCGGGAACCGTGACCACTCGTCTCTCGACGCGATCGGGCATAGCGCCGATGGTAGGCGGGATCCTGCTAGACGCCGGCGCCCCGGATGTGCAGGCGACCACGGGGACACTCCAGCATTCAGGTCACTGAGCGCTGCTCCCGCCCCGCGAGGGCGACGTGCTGCGCGCCGGCGCGGCGCTCGACCGGGCCCTCTGCAGCAGGACCGGCAAGGGTGCCGGCGCCAAGCGACGGGGTGTCTCCACCCGGGGTAACGGCCCAAGAATGGCCCGCGTTCACCGAGGCAGCGGGAAGCGGCCTCTGAAACAGAAGAACCCCCTGGGGACCAGGGGGTTCTTCGCGGTGGCTCCGACCGGCGTCGATCCGGTGACCTCACGATTTTCAGTCGTGCGCTCTACCAACTGAGCTACAGAGCCTTGAGACGACGACGCCGGTCCGAAGACCGGCGTCTCGAGCGACCCCGACGGGACTTGAACCCGCGACCTCCGCCGTGACAGGGCGGCGCGCTAACCAACTGCGCTACGGGGCCTCGTGATGAAGCCTGTGCTACTTCGGTCCGTACCCCCAACGGGATTCGAACCCGTGCTACCGCCGTGAAAGGGCGGGGTCCTAGGCCGCTAGACGATGGGGGCGAGCGCCCCTTGAACGTCGAGGCGTCCCGAAGACCGGTGACTATCATACGGGTCAGGCCCCGAACCTCCAAAGCGGCATGATGACCGGGTGGTCGAGATGAGCAGGGAGGACTTCGAGGACGCCGTCCGCGACGCGCTCGACGAGATCCCCGACGAGCTCGCGGAGATCATGGATAACGTCGTCGTGCTCGTCGAGGACGAGGCCCCGCCGGACGGCCCAGAGCTGCTGGGGCTCTACGAGGGCACGCCCCTGACGGAGCGCACCAGCTGGTGGGCCGCCGGTTCGCTGCCGGACCGCATCACGGTCTTCCGCAACCCGACCCTCGCCGTCTGCCGGGACCGTGACGAGGTGGTCGCCGAGGTGGCGGTCACGGTGATCCACGAGATCGCGCACCACTTCGGCATCGACGACGAGCGGCTCGGTGAGCTCGGCTGGGACTGAACGGTTGGGCGCCGACGGCACGGCCGTCGGCCTGGCGTGGCGCGCCGGGCCGCGCCCGTTCCGGTCGAGGGTCGGGGATGATCGGGGGATGGCATCCGACGACCACGGGCACCTGACCGCGGCGCAGGCTCACCGCGGCCGACTGGCCTGGGTGCTCGCCATCACGAGCGTCGTGCTGGTGGCGCAGGTCGTCGGCGGGCTCGTCTCGGGGTCGTTCGCGCTGCTGGCGGACGCCGGGCACATGCTCACCGACGCCGCCGGGCTGCTGCTGGCGCTGCTCGCCACCCGGCTCGCGGCCCGGCCCGCCACGGCGCGCCGCACGTTCGGCTGGCAGCGCGCCGAGGTGCTCGCGGCCATGGTCAACGGCATGGTCGTCGCCGGTGTCGGCGTCGTCGTGCTCGTCGAGGGGATCGGCCGGGCCCTGCACCCCCGGCCCGTGCAGGCCGGTCTCATGCTCGCCGTGGCGCTCGTCGGGCTGGCGGCGAACGCCGCGGGGCTGTCGCTGCTGCACCGGGGACAGGGCGAGTCCATCACGGTGCGCGGGGCGTACCTCGAGGTGCTGGGTGACCTGCTGGGGTCCGTGGCGGTGGTCGCCGCCGCGCTCGTCGTGCTGGCCACCGGGTTCACGCGGGCCGACGGCATCGCCTCGGTGCTCGTCGGCCTGGTCATCCTGCCGCGCGCGGCGGTGCTGCTGCGGCAGGTCGCTGCCGTGCTGCTGGAGGCCGCTCCGGAGGGCGTCGACCTGCGTGCGGTGCGGGCGCACATCGTCGGGGTGCCGGGCGTGCGCGAGGTTCACGACCTGCACGCGTGGACCATCACGTCCGGGGTGCCGGTGCTCTCGGCCCACATCGTCGTGCGCGACGAGGTGCTGGCCGCCGGCGAGACGGGCGCCGTGCTGGACGCGCTCGGCGAGTGCCTGGCCGGCCACTTCGACGTGGCGCACTGCACGTTCCAGATCGAGCCGGCGGCGCACGCCGCCCACGAGTCAGCGACGCACCAGTAGGAGCGGACATGGTCGGGGTCGGGGTCGTCATCCTGCCGCAGGAGCGGTGGGCGATGCAGCGAGAGCAGTGGCTCGAGGCCGAGGACATGGGGTTCGACCACGCCTGGACCTACGACCACCTCGCCTGGCGGTCGCTCGCCGATGAGCCGTGGTTCGCCACGGTGCCGCTGCTCGCTGCCGCCGCAGCGGTGACCCACCGGATCCGGCTCGGCACCTGGGTGGCCTCACCCAACTTCCGGCACCCCGTGCCCTTCGCCAAGGACGTCATGGGGCTCGACGACGTCTCCGGCGGACGGTTCGTGCTCGGTGTCGGCGCCGGCGGCGAGGGCCGGGACGCCGCCGTGCTGGGTCCGCCACCGTCCCGGGGCGAGCGGCACCGGCGGTTCGCCGCCTTCCTGGCCCTGCTCGACGAGCTGCTCACGTACCCGGTGACGGACGTCGCGGGTGACGTCTACACGGCGCACGAGGCGCGGATGATCCCCGGCACCATCGCCCGGCCCCGGCCGCCGTTCGTCGTGGCGGCGAACGGCCCCAAGGCCATGGCCCTGGCGGCGCGCTACGGGCAGGGCTGGGCGACGTACGGGCCGTCGCTGGACCTCGAGGGCTCCGGATCGGCTGCCGACCAGGAGCGGTGGTGGGACGGGCTGGCGGCGATGGTCGAGCGGTTCGACGCCGTCGCCGCCGCGGCCGGTCGCACCGACCGCATCACGCGGTGGCTGTCGCTCGACGGTGCCCCGGTGTTCTCGCTCGTCTCCGTCGAGACCGCGGTGGAGGGCATCGAGCGTGCCGCGGCGCTCGGGTTCGACGAGGTCGTGGTGCACCGGCCGCGCGCGGCGGGCGTGTATGCGGGCTCGTCATCCGCCTACGCGGCGCTGGGGGACCGGCTGGCGGGGCTGCGGTCCCTCGGCTGAGCGTCAGTGCGCCGAGCGGGCCTGCCAGGCGGAGCGCACCATGTCCTCGAGCGTGTGGCGCATCGCCCAGCCGAGGTCACGGGCGGCGAGCTCGCCGGAGGCGACGATCCGGGCGGGGTCGCCGGGCCGTCGCGGACCGATCTCCG
>JAJYSG010000023.1 GCA_021793675.1 Actinomycetes bacterium
GCCGGCACTCGCCCCGTCGGGAACCTGCCTCCTCCCTCTCCCCCCTCTCTCCTCCCTCCCTCCCTCTCCCCCCGCCCCCCGCGTACCCCTGCACCGCCGCTCCGCGACACCCCGGCGCCCAACTCCGCCGGCGAGGGCGCCATCGCGCCCGCATCGACGACGCCAAACGCGCTCCATGACGCCCTCGGCCGCGGGGCGGCCCGCCAGCGCGCCGCCCCGCGCGGTCCGGCCAGCGCAGCGCGCGGCCCCGCAGGAGGCACGATTTCCCCCGTGGATGAGCTCCGGGGGATCGCGCTGGAGGCGCTGCGGCAGTACGACCTCGCTCCGCGCCGCGTCTCTCGGGCGGCCGAGTCGTTCAACAGCGTCTTCCGCGTCACCGCCACCTCCGGCACGTACGCGTTGCGCGTGGGCGCGCAGCTGCGCATCCACGCGGACGGAACGCTCGAGACGGAGGGCGCCTGGCTCCGCCGGCTCGCCGACCACGACATGACCGTTCCCGCGCTGCGTGCCAACCGGGCCGGGGAGCTCGGCACCGACGTCAGCGTCGGCGACGCGGCCCCCCGGACCTGCGCGTTGTTCGACTGGGTGGCGGGACGCTCCCTGCGCGCCCGGCTGACGGCGCCGACCGCCGCCGCGCTGGGCCGGCTCGCCGCGCGGCTGCATGCGGACGCCGAGGCATGGCCGCTCGCCGACCGGCCGGACGTGCTCGTCGCCGACCAGGTGCTCCACTGGCGCCTGCCCGTCCGCCTGACCGCGCCGGACGTCCCGTTCCGCGGCGTCTTCGCCGACGCCCTCGACCAGGCCCAGGCCTCGCTGGACGAGCTGTGGCGCACTCCACCGCACCGGCCGCACCTGCTCCACGGCGACCTCACGCCGGCCAACGTCATCGTGGCCCATGACGGAACGCTCGTCCCGATCGACTTCCAGGACGTCATGTGGGGCTTCGACGTCCAGGATCTCGCCATCAGCGTCGTCGCGCTGCGGCGTGCTCCCGGCGGCACGCGGCTGGTCGATGCCTTCCGGGACGGCTACGCGTCCCGCCGCCCCTGGCCCACGATCCCCCCGGAGCTGTTCGATGCGCTGGTCGCGGCCCGGGCCCTCAACCAGATCAACCTCGTCGTGGCCGTGCACGGTCCGGCCAGTCGAGGCGAGTACCTCGCCGCCCACGCGCAGCGGCTCCGGGAGTGGCTGAGCCCGCGACGGCCGGCGGCCTGACCCGAGGCCGGGCGGCGCCGCCAGCCGGCGAGGGCGGGCCGACGACATCGCACATCGGCGCCCACGCGGTGCCGTGCTGCCTCCACGGCCGGGCGCCCCGGCGCCCCGGCGCCCCGGCCTGCCGGCGAGGGCGCCATCGTGCCCGCATCGACGACGCCAACCGCGCCCCATGACGCCCTCGCGGGCTGGGCGACCTCCCAGCGCGCCACCAGGCGCGCGAGAGACACCCGGCCTACGGGAGCCCGGTCCGGTCTAGGGGAGCCACCCGGCCCAGGGGAGCCACTCGGTCAGCGGGAACCACCCGGTCAGCGGGGGCCACCCGGCGCGTGGGAGTGTCGACAGGGAGCCACCCGGCCCGCTCGACGAGGCGGCCAGGTCGTCGCCACAGGGGCTGCTGTCGCTCTGGCACCTCGACGGTCCGGCGCCAGGCCCTGAACGCGCGGGAGCGCCCCGGTGCCGCGCCGTGCCGCCCCAACCGCCCACAGCCCGGCCCCGCCGCCCGCCCGTGTCGGGCGCTCGGGCCACGGTTCGCCAACCGCACCCGGCGGCCACGATCGAGCGATGCGCCGTGTCACCGTCCCCCTTCCCCTCCTCGCGCTCGCCTCACGCCAGGAGGGCCTCGCGTCAGCGGCACAGTGCGACGAGCACGGCCTCGACGGCCACCGACGCCACCGGCTCGTCGCCACAGGGCGCGCCGCGCGCCCGACGCAGGGCGTGCTCGACCTGTCCAGGGCACTCGTCGCCGCGGGACTGTCCCTCCCCTCGGGACACGACCACACCCGCCGGCACGCGGCACTCGTCGCGCTGCTCGCGTACGGACCCTCCGCGGTTGCCGTCGGCCACTGCGCGCTGGCCCTCCTCGGGGTGCAGGGCCTGCCACCGACGATCCGACCGGAAGTGGCCCTGCCCGGCGGCTCCGCCCGGCGGCCGCGGGACGGTGTGGTCGTGCGTCGCTTCCGGTCGCCGGTGCCGACCGTCCGCGTCGACGGGTTTCGCGTGATGGCTCCCGTGCCTGCGCTGGCACATGCGGTTCGCGAGCTCGGGCGCGACCGCGGCGTGGCGGTCCTGGACTCGGCGATCCAGCTCCGCCTGATCGACGCCGGCGCCCTGGGAGACGTGCTCCACGCGGCGCGCGGCAAGCGGGGCTCCACCCGGGTGGCGGCCGCGATCGACCTCGTCGACGGGCGCGCGCAGTCACCGCTGGAGACGTTCGCCCGGATCCAGTGCGCGGATGCCGGCGTCCCACCGGACGACCTCCAGGTGCCGGTGCGGGCCCCGTCCGGACGGATCGTCGCGCGGGGCGACCTCGGATGGCGCCTCCGGCGGGGACGCTGGCTCCTCGTCGAGATCGACGGCGCCGGCCCGCACGGCTCGCCCGACGCGCTCTTCGCCGATCGGGAGCGCCAGAACGCGGTGCTCGCCTCCGGTCGCGCCGTGGTGCTCCGCTACGCGGCGCGAGACCTCGCGAACCGTGGCCTGGTCCCCGCCGCGGTGTCGGCGCAGCTTCGTCAGGACGACCTCAGCTTCCGCCTCGATCTGGCCGCGCGTCGTGGCGCCGCGTCCCCTTGGGCCTCCGATGACGGCGCCGATGCGCGCTCCACGACCGGCTGACGGGCGCCCCATGGCGCCCTCGGCACAGCGGGCGGTGACGAGGGCTGCGCCGCGGGCGGCGGTGACCTGCGGAGAGAGGTGGCCGAGGGGCCGGTCAGCGGGGGGCCGGTCAGCGGGGAGGCGACCGGTCAGGCGAGCGCGCCGGTCAGCGGGGAGGCGGCCGGTCAGGCGAGCGCGCCCGTCAGCGGGGAGGCGGTCAGCGGGGAGCGGGCCGGTCAGGCGAGCAGGCCCGTCAGGCGAACAGGCCCGTCAGGCGAACAGGCCCGTCAGGCGAACAGGCCCGTCAGGCGAACAGGCCCGTCAGGCGAACAGGCCCGTCGGCGGGGAGGCGGTCAGCCGAGCAGCGGGCGCAGCGCGAAGAACAGCGCCGCGGCGACGGCGCCGGCCGCCGGGATGGTGAGCACCCAGGCGACGACGATGTTCTTCGCCACCCCCCAGCGCACGGCGGACAGCCGGCGCGTGGCCCCGACGCCCATGATGGCCGAGGTGATGGTGTGGGTGGTCGACACCGGGGCCTTGAGGCCGAGCGCCATGACGTACAGCACGAGGGCCGACACCGACTCGGCGACGAAGCCCCGCGCGGGGTCGAGCTCGATGATCTTGCGGCCCAGGGTGCGCATGATGCGCCACCCACCGGAGTAGGTGCCGGCCGAGATCGCCGCCGCCGCGCAGATCTTGACCCACAGCGGGATGTGGGAGTGCGGCGCGGCCCAGCCGTTGGCGATGAGCGCCAGGAGGATCACGCCCATCGTCTTCTGCGCGTCCTGCAGGCCGTGGCCGAGGGCCATCGCCGCCGCCGAGACCGTCTGAGCCAGCCGGAACCGGCGCATGGTGCGCGTGGGGGCGCTCCGCCGCACCAGCCACAGGACGCCGACCATGACGACGAACGCGGCCGCGAAGCCGATGGCCGGCGAGACGACCATCGGCACGACCACCTTCTCGACGACGGCCTTCCAGTAGATCCCGAGGCCGCCGGCGAGGCCGGCCCCCACGAGCCCGCCGATGAGCGAGTGCGTGGACGACGCGGGTAGCCCCAGCCGCCACGTGATGAGGTTCCAGGTGATCGCGCCGAGCAGCGCGCAGATGATGATGAGCAGCGTGAAGTGCCTGGCCGCCGCCGTGTTCTCGGGCATCTGCACGATGCTGTGGGCGATCGTGTCGGCGACCCCGGTGCCGATCAGGGCGCCCGCGAAGTTCATGATCGCGGACATCACCAGGGCGACCCGGGGCGTCAGCGCGCGCGTCGAGATCGAGGTGGCGATGGCGTTGGCGGCGTCGTGGAAGCCGTTGGTGAAGTCGAAACCGAGGGCGAGCGCCACCACGAAGACGACGAGGACCGCTTCCACGCGGCTCAGGACTCCTTGACGGCGATCGACTCGACGGTGTTGGCGACCCGCTCGAAGGCGTCCGCGGCTGCTTCCAGCTTCTCGACGATCTCGCGCAGCTTCATGAGCAGCTTCGGGTCGTCGATCTCGTCGAACAGCTGCGCCAGGAGCTTGCGGTACGCCTTGTCCGCCTGGTTCTCCAGGCGGTTGATCTCCACCCAGTAGTCGGCGAGGTCGCCCATGGTCCGCAGCTTGGGCATCGCCTCGGCGGTGAGCTCGGCGGCGCGCTGCAGCACCTGGACCACGTCGGCGGCGCGCGGCGGCAGCGACTCGATGCGGTACAGGACGATGAGGTCGGCCGCCTCCTCCATGAAGTCCATGCAGTCGTCGAGCCGGGACGCGAGCGTGTAGATGTCGTCCCGGTCGAACGGCGTGACGAACGTCTGGTTGAGGCGCTGCATGATCGTGTGCGCCGCCTCGTCGGCGTCGTGCTCGGCCTGCGCGAAGCGCTTGCCGATGGCCTTCGCCTCCGCACGGTCGGCACCCAGCATCTCGGCCAGCAGGTTGGCGCCGGTGACGAGGTGCTCGGCCTGGGCGGTGAAGAGGGTGAAGTACGAGTCCTCGCGCGGTGTCAGGCGCAGGCGCACGGAACGCTCCCGGAGGTGCAGGTCGAAGCCCGGGAAGCCCGGACGACGGACAGCCTAACGGCACCCCAACCCCCGGTGACCGGGACGTGGCGAGAAGGCCGGCAGGTAGGGCGTCGGGCCGGGAGCGCCTCTCGGCGCGTGGCCGCTCGCAGCGGCGCTAAGTGGAGCCCGGGGCTACCGCGGCCCGACGCCCCTTCAGTCTACGTGCCGCTACTCGAGCCTGCCGGAGCGCCAGAGCGTGCCCGCGTGCGTCAGCTCGTCGGCGGTGCGCAGCAGCGACGAGGCGCCGCGGGTCTGCCGGTCCGCGCCCCGCGGGTCGACGAGGTCGAGATGGTCGGCGTCGAGCGCCGCACCCGTCGCCAGCACCCGGCAGAACGCCGCCGCCCGGTCCAGCGCGGTCGCCAGGTCTCCGGTGTAGACGCCCGAGAGCACCGCGTCGACCGCCTCGCGGACGTCCACCGGACCGGGTGGGCTCGCGACGCCGGCGACGACCCCCTCCACGGGCACCGCCTCGACCCCCTGCCGGTAGCGGTCGGCGATCACCGCAGGGTCGCGCCGCACCCACTCCCGCAGCACGTACAGCCGCCACAACGCGCCCGGCAGGGTGTCCGCCGGGCTGTCCGCCCACAGCGCGGCGACGACGTCCAGCCCCTCGGTCTCGACGAGGGCCAGCAGCCGGGCGAGCACCGCGGGGTCGCTGCTGGCCCGCCCTCCGCTGACGAGCGCGGCGGCCGTCGCGTGCGCCACCTGCGCGCGTAGTGCCGGGTCGACGCCCCCGGCATGCCAGTCACCAGCGGGGTCGACGAGCACCGGCCGTCGTGGCCGCGGCGGCCCGCCACGCGTGCCGCCGCCCTCGGAGCCGTTCGTCATGCCCCCATCCTCTCTCGGGGCACGCGTGGCACCGTCCGAGGTGCGCGGGCGGCGCCCGCGCGTGGGCACGTGTGGCGCCGTCTGCGAGGGGGCTGCGGGCGCCGCCCACCGCCGAGGTCGATGCCCGTCCCGTCGCGAGGGCCGACGCGGCCGACGCCCGTGCTCGCGGGTGTCAGCCGTCTCGCGGGTGTCAGCCGAGCCAGGTGCTCGGCCGGCGCGCCACCCGGGCCAGCGCCTGCACGCGACGCTCGTCGAGCACCACCGGCATCCGCCGGAACAGCTCGGGCACCTCGTGGCGCGCCGCGACGAGCGGGTCGTTGGCCGTCGTCAGGACGTCGAGGTCGAGCTTGCCCTGCAGCACCAGCACGGCGCGCACATGGATCTGGGCACATCCCGCGGCGAGCAGCCGGTCCTGGGCGCGCACCGCCTCCAGCCGGGCGTCGCGCAGGTACGCGACGGGCCGGCCGTCGACCGACATGGCGCGGCCCCGCCCGACCACGGCCTGGCCGGGGTGGCGTCGCTCCGTCACGGTGTACAGCCCGCCGGGGCCGATGAGCAGGTGCTCGACGCACGTGCCCTGGCGCCCCAGCGGCACGTCGTGGATCGTCACCCAGCCCTCGTCGGCGAGGCGGTCCAGCCGCTGACCGATCGAGCTGGCGCGGGCGGCGGCGCCACGCTCGTCGGACCGCGTGCCCAACCAGGCGTCGAGCGCCGTCTCCACGTCGCGCAGGTAGGTCTCGTCGGGCGGGGCCAGCCGTTGGGCCGGCACGACGAGCTCCGGCAGGTCCACCCGCAGGTACTCCTGCGCGGCGCGGCGCACCTCCGCCTCGAGCAGCGGGTCGTCCGCGACCACCTCGCCGGACTGGAGGTCGACCGACCCCACCGGGAGGCCGTTCTCGTGCGTGACGTACAACCGGTCGGCGCCGTAGCGCCGCCACCGTCGCACCGTGAGCACGTCCTCCACGTCGACGATTATCGGCACGTCAGGGCCGGTCGGTGAGCCGATGCGCCCGGTGCGCCAGGAGTGTCACCCGGATGCACCACAACGGCCGCCCCCGTGGGGGTTCAGGCCTCGGCGGCAGGCTCGAACGTCAGGCTCAACGAGTTCATGCAGTACCGCTCACCGGTGGGCGTCTGGGGCGCGTCGTCGAACACGTGACCGAGGTGCGACCCGCACCGGGCGCACCTGACCTCCGTGCGCACCGTCCCGAGGCTGCGGTCCTCGACGAGCTCGACGCGGTCGCCCGCCAACGGCGTGAAGAAGCTCGGCCAGCCGCAGTGGCTGTCGAACTTGGTCTCCGAGCGGAACAGCTCGTTCCCGCACGCGCGGCAGCGGTACACGCCCACGCGCTTCTCGTCGAGCAGGGCGCCGGTCCAGGGGCGCTCGGTGGCGGCCAGCCGCAGCACCGCGAACTCCTGCGGGTCCAGCTCGGTCCGCCACTGCTCGGCGCTCTTGGTCACCTGGTACGTCATGCCCACAGCAACACCGCGACCCAGCGATGCGTTCCGCGTGTCGCGCGCCGGGCCCGGCGCTCCTTACCCTTGTCGCCAGTGGTCCTCGGCAGGGAGAGGTCAACGTGCCACGAGGTGCCCGTCGAAGGCTGGGCCTCACCCGCTACTTCGTCGTGGTGAGCCTGGTCTCCGTCGTCGCGCTCGGGCTCGCCCTGGTGTGGGTGTCGTCGTCCGTCATGCGGGAGCAGGCCGTGCGGCTCGGCACGGTGACCGCGACCTCGGTCAGCGCGTACGCCGTGGCGCCCGTGACGGCCGAGGAGTTCCGCACCGGCATCATCAACCAGGCGACGCACAACGCGGTGGCGTCGGCGACGGCCGGGTTCAAGGGCAAGCTCGTCGAGCTGCGGCTGTGGAGCAGCGACGGCCGGCTGATGTACTCCACCGCCGAGAACACCACCACCGGCCTGCCGGACACCACCCGCTACGAGCACATCCGCGTCACCGGGCAGCCGGACGCCCAGCTCATCACGGACGTCAGGGCGGCCTCCGGCGGCCGGGCGCTCACGTCCACCGAGCAGCCCGTGCTGGACGTGTACGTGCCGGTCCGCGCCGGCGACACCGCGTCGCCCGACACCGCGGTCGGCAAGCAGCCGGCCACGGCGATCGTCGGGGCCGCCGAGGTGATGATCGACCAGACCGTGTCGCAGCAGGTGCTCGCGGACGCGGTGCGCACCGTGACCATCGTCGTCGCCGCGGGGCTGGCGCTGCTGTGGCTGCTGCTGTTCCGCACCGTGCACACCACGTCGCGCCGGCTGCAGTCGACGGCCCTGGAGAACGCCCGCCTCGCGCTGCTCGACTCGCTCACCGGCCTGCCGAACCGCCGGCTGCTGGCCGACCGGATGCGCCGCGGCATCGAGCAGGCGCGCGACGAGGGCACCCGGGTCGGCCTGGTGCTGCTGGACATCGACCGCTTCAAGGACATCAACGACACCCTCGGGCACGACCGTGGCGACGAGCTGCTCGAGCAGGTCGCGGACCGGATGCGCGACGGGCTGCGTGACGAGGACATCGTCGCGCGCCTCGGCGGCGACGAGTTCGCGGTGCTGCTGCCCGACGTGCGCACCGTGGCCAACGCGGAACGGCTCGCGCAGCGCATCCGCGCGCTGTTCGCCACACCGTTCCGGCTGGGTGGCATGGAGCTGCACGTCGAGCCGTCGGTCGGGGTCGCCTGCCTGCCCGACCACGCCGACGACGCCTCCTCGCTGATGCGCACCGCCGACGTCGCGATGTACTCGGCGAAGGTGCGCCGCACCGGCGTGGCGGTCTACGACCCGGAGCAGGACCACTCGTCGCCCGCCCGGCTCGAGCTGCTGGGCGACCTGCACCGCGCGCTCGACGCGCAGGACCGCCCGGCGCCGGTCCGCTCGTCGTCGCGCGACGAGGCCGCCGAGCGCCCGGCCGACGACGCCGCGACCCGCGCACCCTCGCCGGAGCACCCGGGCGACGACGCCCCCCCGGTGCCGGACGAGGAGCGGATGCGGCAGCTGGAGATGTACTACCAGCCCAAGGTGGACCTCTCCTCCGGCCGGGTCGTCGGGCTGGAGGCGCTCGTCCGGTGGCGGCACCCGGTGCACGGGATGCTGCTGCCGAGCTCGTTCGTCCCGCTCGCCGAGCAGTCCGGGATCATCCACGTGCTGACCGCGTTCGCGCTGCGCGAGTCGATCCGCCAGCTGGCGCTGTGGCGCGGCGAGGGACGCCGGACGCCGGTCGCCGTCAACCTGTCCGCGCACGACGTCACCAACGGCGCCGTCGTCGACCTCATCGAGCGCCTGCTCGCCGAGTACGAGGTGCCGTCCTCGCTGCTGCAGGTGGAGATCACCGAGACGGCGCTCATCGCCGACACCTCGCGCGTGGTCCCGGTCCTCGAGCGCCTCGGCGCACTCGGGGTCAAGGTGGCGATCGATGACTTCGGCATCGGCAACACGTCGATCGCCCAGCTGCGGGAGCTGCCGGTCAACGACCTGAAGATCGACCGGCTGTTCGTCTCCGACCTGCACGACGACAACCGGGAAGGCTCGCAGCTCGTGGTCCAGGCGATGGTCGACCTGGCGCACTCGTTCGGGCTGCGCGTCATCGCCGAGGGCGTGGAGGACGCGGACACCGCCGCGATCCTCGCCCGCCTCGGGGTCGACCAGGCGCAGGGCTTCTTCTACGCGCACCCGTCGCCGGCCGGCGACGTCGCCGACGCCCACCGGCGCGTGGTGCGGCCACGGCGCGCGGTGGACGAGATGGCCGACACGCCGCCCTCGCTCCCGGTGAATTGACCGATATACCCTCAATGACCGAGACAGTGGTGCCGATACCGCCTTGACAGGGCGCCGCCGGCGTCCGCCCGCGCACCGAGGAGCCCTCATGGTCGACGATCTGCTGCAGGAGATGATCGATCCGACGCCGCCGCGCACGGACGTCTCCCGCTGGCGTCGCCTGGGGGCGACCGCCGTGATCTTCGCGCTCGCCGGGGTCGGGATCACGTCGCTGACGACGAACGCGCTGTTCACCGACCGCGAGACGACCGCCGGCGACCTGCTGACGGGCACGGTGGACCTGTCGCTCGGCAGCTTCTCGTTCACCATGCCGGACGGCGGCATGGCGCCCGGTGACGTCGTCGTGCAGCCGATCACCGTGACCAACACCGGTTCGCTCGCGCTGCGCTACGCCGTGTCGTTCCTCGCGTCCCAGGGCACGAGCGCGACCCCGAACCCCACCAACAGCGCCGGCACCGGTACGCCCGGCACCGGTGACCTGCGGACGGTGCTGACGCTGTCCGTGTTCCACGTGACGGACGCCCCAGGCTGCACGACGACCACTCCCGTCCCGACGGACCCGAGCGTGGCCGGCACCCAGCAGAACCTCGCGGTCAGCGCCTACACGCCGATCCTCGGCTCGCCGCAGGTCGGGCCGCAGACGGGCGACTCCGAGATCCTCGGCGGCGGCACCGGGACGCAGACGCTGTGCGTCCGGCTGTCCATGGATCCCGCCAGCAGCAACGACTACCAGAACACCGTCGCCCACGTCTCGCTCCGGTTCGACGCCGAGCAGGTGGTGAACAACACCGCCTCCCCGACACCGACCTCGTGAGGTAGCCGCCCATGGTGACCGCGGAGGACCTGGCCCAGCTCACCGACCGGCGCGCCCCGCGCCCGCCGTGGCGGTTCTCGCGGCACCGGCGGCGGCATCGCCCGTGGTGGCTCGTCGTCGCGGGCGCGCTGCTGTGGACGGTGGTCGCCGTCGGCGGGCTGGCCTACGCGACGTCGCTCGCGGTGCCGCTGTGGTACGAGGCGCACGGACAGCGGCTGCTCATCGTCACGTCCGGGTCGATGGCGCCGCGCTTCGTGGCCGGTGACGCCGTGGTGCTGCGCGCCATCACCGACGCCTCGGAGCTCAAGGTGGACCAGGTGGTGACGTTCCGTCCCGTCGGCAGCGACACGCTCGTCACCCACCGCATCGTCGAGCTGCACCAGCTCCCGGCGCTGCAGCAGGACGCCACCACGGGCCGCATGGTGCCGGTGCTCGACGGCTCGGGGAACCCGATCCTGCAGCCCTACATCGTCACGCAGGGCGACGCGAACGCCACGCCCGACCCCGATGCCACACCGGTGAGCCGGGTGCGTGGCGTCGTGGTCGGCTGGCACCACCACTGGGGCAGCGTGCTGGCCTGGACCAGCTCGGCGCGCGGGCGGGCGACGATGCTCGTGCCACCCCTGGTGGCGCTCGGCCTGCTCGAGCTCGTCGCGATCCTGGAGGACCGGCGCCGGGCGGTACCCGCACGGCGGCCCGCCGAGGGACGGAGCTTCGATGCGCTCCTCCTCGACTGATCCGCGGCGGCAGCGCGACACCGGCACATGGCTCCGCCTGACGCTCGTCGCGGCGCTCGTCACGGCGGCGCTCGTCGCGCCCGCGGCCGGGATCGTCCGGACCGGGGCGCTCTCCACCGACTCGGCGACCGTCACGTTCACCGTGGTTCCCAGCGCGCCGGCCGCGACGGCGACGAGCTCGACGACCACGACCACGACCGGCACAGCCACGGCGACCGCCACCGCGACCGCCACGCCCAGCGCGACGACGGCCACGCCGGCGGCGCTGCTGGCCCGCGCAGCCGTGCTGCAGCCGACGGCCGCCACGCCCACGCCCACGCCCACGCCCACGACGATCCAGCTGCCCTTCTCGGCGCTGACGACGACCCGCACGCCGCGGCACTGGTCCTGGCCGTTCGGGCGCGACGGACGCTAGGCAACCGGACCGCACCCCGGTGACCGCGCCGGCTGACACCCCCCACGGCGGCGGCGGCCTGATGCGGAATAGCGCGCCGGATCGCCGGGTTGAGACGGCCGTTCATGCAAACGCATAGATCGTGAGGCGACCATGCAGTTCGGCATCTTCTCCGTCGGCGACGTCACCACCGACCCGACGACCGGCCGCACCCCGGACGACACCGAGCGGGTGCGCAACATCCTGACGATCGCCGAGCACGCCGACGCCGCGGGCCTGGACGTCTTCGCCACCGGCGAGCACCACAACCCGCCGTTCGTCCCGTCGTCGCCGACGACGATGCTCGGCTACCTCGCCGGCCGCACCCAGCACATCACGCTGTCCACCGCGACCACGCTCATCACCACCAACGACCCTGTCCGGCTGGCCGAGGAGTACGCGATGCTCCAGGTGATCAGCGACGGCCGGATGGATCTCATGATGGGCCGCGGCAACACCGGGCCGGTCTACCCGTGGTTCGGCCGCGACATCCGGCAGGGCATCCCGCTGGCGATCGAGAACTACGCGCTGCTGCGCCGGCTGTGGACCGAGGACGTCGTCGACTGGAGCGGCAAGTTCCGCACCCCGCTGCAAGGCTTCACCTCCACGCCGCGGCCGCTCGACGGCGTGCCGCCGTTCGTCTGGCACGGCTCGATCCGTTCGCCCGAGATCGCCGAGCAGGCGGCGTACTACGGCGACGGGTTCCTCCACAACGCGATCTTCTGGCCGATGGAGCACACCGCGGCGATGGTCAGCTTCTACCGCGAGCGGTTCGAGCACCACGGCCACGGCCGCGCCGACCAGGCGATCGTCGGGCTCGGCGGCCAGGTGTTCATGCGACCCCGCTCGCAGGACGCGTGGCGCGAGTTCCTCCCCTACTTCCACGAGGCCCCGGTCTACGGTCACGGCCCGTCGATGGAGGAGTTCACCCGCGAGACGCCGCTCACCGTCGGGTCGCCGCAGCAGGTGATCGACCGGTACGGAGCCTTCTGGGAGCAGGTGGGCCACTACCAGCGCCAGCTGTTCCTCATGGACCACGCCGGCCTGCCGCTGAAGACCGTGCTGGAGCAGATCGACATCCTCGCGACCGAGGTGGTCCCGGTGCTGCGCCGGGAGGCCGAGCTTCGTCGTCCCGCCGGCGTGCCGGCGAACCCGCCCACGCACGCCGAGATGGTCGCCGCCGCCCGCGCCGCGGGGCAGGTGCACACGCAGGCCGTCGCCGCCGCCGACCACTGGACGGGCAGGGCCGCGGAGGACGACGTCGAGGCGGCGGACGCGGTGACGGTCCGCACCTGACCGGACCGCGACCGGGCCCCGCCCACCCTCTCTCCGTCCACCCTCTCTCATCCCCCTCCCTCCTCCCCCCTCCCTCCTCCTCCCCGCAACGTCCGAGAGTTGGGGGGCCCTGGGCCAGCAACTCTCGGACGTTGCGGGTGGGTCGTCGACGACGTCCGAGGAATCAGGGGTGCTGACCATGCGTTCCTCGGACGTTGCGGCAGGTGGTGTCGAAAGGAAGTCGATGAGCAAGGCGTCGATCGTCGTCGTGTCGTCCGGGGTGTCGCAGCCCTCGTCGACGCGGCTGCTGGCGGACCGGCTGGCGGAGGCAGTGTCCGACGAGCTCGCGGCGCGCGGCCGCGAGAGCGACGTGCGCGTCGTCGAGGTGCGAGAGCTGGCGCACGAGGTGGTCAACATGACCCTCACCGGCTACGCGGCCGCGCCCCTGGCCGACGCCCAGGCCGCGCTGGCGGCGGCGGACGGCGTCATCGCCGTCACGCCGGTGTTCACGTCCGGCCCCGCGGGGATCTTCAAGTCGTTCCTGGACGTGCTCGACACCGCTGCGCTCGCCGGCACCCCGGTGCTGCTCGGCGCGACCGGCGGGACACCCCGGCACTCGCTGGTCCTCGAGTACGCGATCCGTCCCGTCTTCACGTACCTGCACGCCGACGCCGTGCCGACCAGCGTCTTCGCCGCCACCGACGACTGGGCGCAGGACGCGGACGACGCCAGGTCGCTGCCGGACCGCGTCCGCCGCGCGGCCGCCGAGCTGGCCGACCGCATCGCCGCCAGGCCGCCGACCCGCAGGCCGGGACGCTACGACGGCGTGCCCGACTTCGAGGACCTGCTCGGCGGCTGAGCCCGGCACACGGAACGGGAGCGCGCGAGGCGCCGCCTGCATCCGGACCCGAGGGCGTCCCGGGTCAGGCCGCAGGCGTCCAGGCGGACGCCCGGCTGGACCGGTGCGCGACGGCGCGGGACGGCACCGTCGTCTCCGACTCGACCACGGCGCGCGCTTCCACCACCGCACCGACGCCGACGCTGACGCGGCTGCCGAGCCGCGCTCCGGCGCCGACGACCGCGCCGCGACCGACGTGCACGTGCGTACCGAGCTGGGCACCAGGCTGCACCTTGGCACCCGGTTCCAGCCAGCAGTGCTCCCCGATCCGCACGTCCGCACCGACCTCGACACCGGGGTCGACCCAGGCCGAGGGGGCGACATAGGCAGACGCCGCGACCTGGGCACCCGCGGCCACCAGGCCGTCACCGTTCTGGTGCCGCCGGTACCGGACGACGGTGCCGTCGTCACGCTCGAGGTCTTCGTATCGCTTCATGTTGACGATCCGAACGTGCGGCACTCCTGGGATGTTCCCCCGCACGGCGGCCTGCCGACATCTCACAGCCGCATCCCAGGACGGCGAGCCCCTCAGTACCGGTAGGCACAGACGGTGACGGAGTAGCTGCCCGTCCCACTGATCGACGATGGCAAGGTGCTCGCGACGACATAGCTGGACTGCTGGGGCGACAGCGCCGGCGTGAACGTGGTCGCCCAGCTGCTCCTCCCGCCTTGCACCCGACCGACCGTCGGGGTCACACGGGCGAACGCCGGAGACAGGTCGAGGGAAGCCGTCCACTGGAAGGGGAACGGCTGCGTCCCGTTGCCCGTCACCGTGGTCACCATGCACGCCGTGTCCGTGGTCCACTCCTTGCCCGTGGCCCGCGTCGTCTGGACCGTGTAGTAGCCGGCCGACGCCGACGCGGGGATCGCGGGCAAGGAAAAGTTGCAGATGGTGTCGACCCGCGGCTGCCCTGCGGACACGAGCAACCACGACGCGGTCCCGCTGACCTCGTAGCGGTCGTTGCCGACGTCGGTCAACGTCGCGCCCAGGTTGTCGCTGTAGCCGGACGTCTGGCCGTTCCACGGCGGGACCGCCAGGTTGAGGTCGAACGACCACGGGATCGGCGTCACCGAGGTGGTGGACACGGTCACCGTGACACACGTCGCGGCCCCCGACGACGACACGGAACCGGCCGACCAGGTGGACGACACCGAGACGCCGGGACCGGCCAGGACCGGCGCCACCTGCCACGAGCCCGAGGACGCCGACGTGGTGAAGAACGCCGGGTCGGTCCAGGCCGAGGACGTCGGCTGCGTCGCCCACCCGAGGGTCGACAGCAGAAGGACCAGGACCGCCGCGGAGCCCGTTCGCGAGCGCGCCAGGGCACGCCCGAACCACGGCCGTCGCCGGGCCGGGCGCGTCGCGCTCATCCGACCTGCTCCTCTCCCGCTCGTCCCTGGTGGGGTCACAGCCGCGAGCCCACGCGTCAGGTCGCCGTCCCCGTCGCCAGCACCTGGAGCGCTGCGGCGCTGGTCTGGTTCGCGTGGGACTGGTTCCAGTCGGTCGGTGTGGTGATCGTGAGGTTGATGACCTGTGCGGCACCGGGCGCGAGGCTGAAGGACGTGGCGTCCAGGGTGACCGTCGCGTTGGGCGCCGTCCCGACGAGCGGCTCGGCCAGGGCCGTGTCGCCGACGGTGACGGCCAGGGTCGCCGTGCCGTTGTTCAGGACGCGGATCTTCGTCGAGTAGACGTGCCCGGGTGTCATCCCGGAGAACGTCGCCGACGGCAGGATCACGGCCGCGGTGCCGGCGGTGTCGGCGGGCGTGCAGGTCCATGTCGGGGCCGTGCTCGTCGGGTTGCTCGTCACGCACGCCTGCAGGTCGAGGCTCGCCGAGCTCGCGGCCGCCTGGAAGTAGGCGCCGTCGGTCCACGCTGCGCTCGTCAGGCCGGCGCCGGCACCCAGCAGGACGCCGGCCGCGAGGAGGACCCGGACGACGGGCCGGCGCCGGGAGCCGCCGGCACGACGGCCTTGCCGCGCGGTACGCATGGTCACCATGTCATCTCCCTCGTGGTTCCCGTCGTCTGGTGCCTCACGGCGCCACCGCCGAACGCCGCTCGGCCAGCTCGTCGTCCCGGTCCCGCCGGCGTGCGACGACGACCAGCAGGCCGCCGAGGGTGGCCAGCGCCACCGCGGTGAGCGCCAGGGCCATCGCCGGCGTACCGGTCATGGCGAGCGCTCCGCCGGTGTCGGCAAGCCACCCGTCAGCGCCCTCCGTGAGCGTGTAGCGGGCGTCGAGCCCCCGTGACTGACCCGGCTCCAGGTCCGTCGCGACGAGACCCACCTGGACGCGGTAGTCCCCTTGCGCGACCGCCTGCCCCGCGACCGCGGACAGGAGGTCGAGACACCCACCGCCGGCCGCGGGGCACAGCCGGACGGTCCACCGCACACCGTCAGCGCCGTCCTGGTGAACCGTGGCGGCCGCGATCGTGGCCGCCACGGGGACGCTCACCGGCCAGGACGTGCTGCGCGTCTCACCCGGGAGCAGGTTGTCGAACGACACCTGGACCGGCAGTGCGGACGCCCGGGCGGTCCCGGCCGTGAGCACCACCCAGACCAGCGCCAGGACGGTCGCCGCGAGAAGGCTCGCGGCGGCACCTGCCCCGAGCCGCCCGGTCACGGCGTGGTCCGGGCGCCCGCGTCGGCCGGGACGGCGCCGCGCTCCTCTCCATGCTCGTCGCGCGACGTCGACGGCAGCAGGCTGAGCGACAGCAGGCAGACCAGCGTGATCCCGAGCGGCAGCGCCACCGAGCGGCGCGTGATCGCCGTGACGACATACCCACCGTGCGGGATCCGCAGCGCCGGCTGCCACACGTGGTCGCCGACGAGGTACGTCCCGCCGTCCTGCACCTTGTTGGCGTCGCCCTTCATGTTCACCGCCCAGTGCCCCGACCCCGCCGGCTGGATGTCGACGACGCGGTGCGAGACGAGGTAGTGGGTGATGTCGCTGTAGATCGAGGTCACCTGGCCCACCTGCACCTGCGACGTCGGGTGGCTGACGTCGATGAGCAGGTCACCGGTCATGATCCGCGGCTCCATGGAGCCGGAGATCACCACGAGCGGCTTGATGTACCCGAGCTGCGTGGCGCCCCAGACCAGCACGCTGAGCAGCCCGAGGGCAGCGACGAGCCACAGGACGGCGTCGCCGGCGAACCTCAGCGCACGCATCACGCACTCCTCACGGGCTCATGGGGTGACGTTCGGTGAACACTGCGGCCGGCCACGCGTCGCGGGATGCCCAGCCGGCCGCGCGGGCGGCACGTGTCAGGACGAGACGGAGACGTGGACCGCCACGGTGCCCGTCTTGCCCTGGAACGACGACTCCCAGTCGAGCGGAGTCGTGAGGGTGACGGTGAACGATGCGGTGGCACCCGGCGCGATGGAGGTGCCGGTGGCGAGGTCACTCACCACCGCGGCGGGGTTGCCAGCCGTCCCGGTGACACTCGTGTCCGCGGTGAAGATGCCGCCCGTGCCCGACGTGGTCACGGCCGATACCGTCAGCGGAACGGAACCGTCGTTGCGCAGGTACAGCGTGACCGGCTTGGACGCCCCCTGGTTGAGCTCACCGAAGTCCGATGCGCCGAACGTGATGGCGGTCCCGCCGTTGCCGGTGTCGGCGTAGGTAAAGGAACCGGACGTTCCGCTGCTGCTCGCGGACAGCTTCACCGTCGCCGCCTGCGCGCTGGCGCTGAACCACGCGTTGTCGCTCCAGGACGCGGACGTCGCCGCGGCGGCGATGCCCAGCAGGGCCGCGCCGGCGAGGCCGAACTTGAGGAAGACGACGCCGCGGCGGCGCCGGTCGCGCTTCTCGCCGGTGGGCTCCGTGCGCAGGGCAGTACTCATCTGTGTGTGTCCCCCGAAGGTCAACTGGAAGTGCGCGGCGGACGAGCTCGTCGCCGCGCAGGTTGGCTCGCCCGTACCCGGCTCCCACCCAGAAGCCCAGGCCGTGACAAAACGCCCTCACCGTAGAGGGCCGATCGGGCGACCTCGGGGCCAACTGGACGCTTGTCTAGGTCACAGCACCCATCGGACGACCGGATTGTCCGGATCTTTCACCCGAAGAACCCCTCAGCACGGCGCGAACCGGACAACGGCAGCCGTCCCGTCAGGCGCGTCCCGGCCCCGTCCAGCCCCACCATCTCGAGCGTGCCACCGACCGCCGCGAGACGTTCCGCGAGGCGGTTCGTCCCCGAGCCGCGGACCTGGGCGGGCAGGCCGCCGCCGTCGTCGTCCACCGTGACCACCAGCCGGGCACCCTCCAGCCCGAGCGTCACGACCAGGCCCGACGGGTTGGCGTGCCGCATCGCGTTGCCGATGCCCTCCTCCACCACCCGGACCGCGAGCAACCGCTCCGTCGCGGTCAGCACCGGGCTCACCGGGTCGTCCATCTCGCGCAGCGCGGGGGCCACGTCGAGCCGCGTCGCCACCGACGACGGCACGCGGCGCAGCAGCGCGCGCACCGCGGGCACCATGCCGACCTCGAGCTGGTCCGGGTAGAGCAGGCGGCTCATGCCGCGCACGTCCTGCTCCCGGACCTGGTCCAACGTCGCGCACACCTCGTCGAGCGCCGCGGCGTCCGTCTGGCCGGCCGTTCCGGCGCGCAACCGACGGCACACCTCGGCGGTTTGCGCGACGACGAGGACGAGCCGCTGCTGGACGCTGGCGTGCAGCCCCTCGGCCACGTCGCGACGGACCCGGACCTCCTCGTTCTCCAGCGCGTTGAGTGCCAGCGCCCGTTCGGCCGCGAGGCGCTCGTTGGCCTCGGCCTGCGAGCGCACCCGGCGCCGGGACAGCATCGCCCACGTCGCGAACACCGCGCTCACCAGCCCCGCGACGAACCCGCTGGCCAGCTCGGCCGCCGTGGTGGTGCGGGTGAAGCCCTGGTAGACGCCGAACGCCACCTGTGCGAGCACGCGGACGGCGGCCGCGGCCAGGGCGGACAGCACCACTCCGACGACGAGCTCCCGAGACGCCGTCCGGCGGTGCTGGCGCCACACCACGAGCGCCAGCAGCAGGGCCGCCACGGTGAGGGCGTTGACGAGGATCCGCGTCCAGGCGTCGACGGCCGACCAGCCCGGCACGAGCGAGGAGTAGATGTACGCCGCCTGGACCGCCGCCCCCATCGCGAACGCTCCCGCCGCCATCCCGCCGGTGATGAGCAGGATCCGGCGGTCGTCCCGCGCACCACGCCGACCGTCAGGCTTCTCGACGAGCCGATCCGTCATGTCGCGCCTTCCCGGACGCGTCGCGCCGGCGGCGCGCGTCGGGACGACGATACTGACCCCGGTGAACCAGACCGTCTCCCCGCCGGTGCGCGTCGCAGTCGTCGAGGACCAGCCGCTGTACCGGGCGATGCTCGCGCGCACGCTCGACGCGCACGAACGGCTCCATGTCGTCGCGGCCGTGGGCACGGTCGCAGACGCCCGGGCCGCCCTGGCGACGGTCGCCGCCGACGTCGTCGTGCTCGACATCGAGCTCCCGGACGGCAACGGCATCGCGCTCGGCGTGCAGCTGCGGCGCGCGCAGCCCAAGCTCGGGATCCTCCTGCTCTCCGCGCACGACGCGATGGACCTGCTGCTGGACCTGCCCAAGGACGTCTCGCACGGCTGGGGCTACCTGTCGAAGGTCTCGTCGACCACCGAGGGCCTGCTGGTCGACGCCGTGCTGGGCGCCGCACGCGGCCTGACCGTGCTGGACCCGGCCCTCCTGGCGGGCATGCGTCCCCGCCGCGGCTCGGACGTCGCCCGGCTCACCGACCGGCAGTTCGAGGTGCTGCGGCTGCTGGCGCAGGGCCTGTCCAACGTCGGGATCGCCGAGCGGCTGTCCATCACCGAGAAGTCCGTGCAGAACCACGTCAACGCGATCTACGCGACGCTGGACATCGACGCCGACCGGGAGCACAACCCGCGGGTACGGGCCACGCTGCGACTGCTCGAGGAGACCGTACCGGCCTGACCGGCACCGTCAGCCCACCCCGACGAGGCCGTCGCGCCAGTCGTTGTGCGTGACGATCGCCTCCGCCATCCCGGGCGTGCTCGTCGCTGACGCGCCGGCCGGGCCGGGCAGCAACGAGGTGATGGTCGCCCAGCGCCTGTGGCAGCGGCCGTGGGCGGAGCTGCCCCCGGAGTTGCAGCCCTACGTGCGGCGGTGACACGCCTGCGTTCGTCGGCGTTGGTCGGTCAGGGCGCACCGGTCCGATGTGAGACGTGCCGCGGGCGCGCGAGACGAATGAGCAGGCGACTCCGGGCCAGGGCGGCGTGACGGTCGTCTGCCGCCACAGAACGGCCAACGTCGACCGGGGAGCGTTGCTGGACGCTCGCTCAGCGGGATGTCGATGCAGGTCAGAGGCGGCGCCAGGAGCCCCCTGTCGGACTCGAACCGACGACCTGCCGCTTACAAGGCGGCTGCTCTGGCCAGCTGAGCTAAGGAGGCGAGGTGCGCGGCGTCCAGCGTAGACGAGGCGCACCCCGGCAGACGCGGGAGCGGCGCCCGGCGGGATCGAACCCGTCGGGCGCCGCTCGTCGTGCCGTTGTGGTGCCCGCGGTGCCGGGCCCGGGTCAGCCCTTCTTGGCAGCCGCCGCCTCGACGGCGGCCTTCACCTGGCCCTGCTGGTAGATGTTGATGCCGTCGGTCTGGGTGCCGATCTGCGTCCCGTCGAGCAGGATCGTCGGGGTCCCGATGCCCTTGGAGAACACCGGCAGCGTGCTGGCGTGGTCGGTGGCCGCGGCCAGGAACGGCGCGAACGTGCGCCATGTGCCCGTGTGGTCCGTGGCGTTCCCGTTGGCGTCCTTGAGCTGGTAGGTGCCGGTGACGGTGGCGGTGAAGGTGCTGATGACGGCCTGCGGCACGCCGACGCCGGTGGCGATCGTCGCGATCTTGGCGTCGGACAGGCCCTTGGTGTTCTCGGCCGGCTGGTCCGCGTAGAGCGCCGTGAGGAACGCCGTGAAGTGCGCGGGGTCCTTGTCCGCGACCGTCATGAGCGCGTTGGCCGCACGGGTCGAGTACCGCGTGCCCTGCGACGAGGGGTCGAGGAAGGTCAGCGGCTGGTAGACCACCGTGACGCCCGGCTCCTTGGCCAGCGCGTCGAGATCGGCCGAGTTGGCCTTGTCGAACATCGCGCAGTACGGGCACTGCAGGTCGAAGAAGATCTGCAGCACGGTGCCGTTCGTCGCGGTCTTGCCGACGCCGGCGGCGCTGATCGGGATGCCGGCGGTGTCGTCGACCACGCTCGGCTTCTGCACGGCGGACAGCTGCGGCGGGACCAGGCTCTTGCTGTCCGCGTCGCTGGCGCCGTAGGCCACCGCGCTGTACGTCGTGGCGTTCTGGTGGTTCTGGTACAGCACGAATCCGACGGCACCGGCGACGACGAGCACGGCGAGCACGGCCCCGCCGATCGCCAGGAAACGGTTGCGGCGGGTGGTCTGCTGCTGCTTGCGTCGCAGCTCGGCGGCGCGGGCGCGCGCGTCGGCCTGGCGTTGCGCCTTGGTGGGACGGGCGTCGTTGGTGGGCATGGCTGGCTCCTGAAGGTCGGTGAGGCGGGCTGCGGGCGGAGGGTCAGGCCGGCAGCGGCGGCGCCCGGTGCGGGCGGGCGACCAGCAGGCCCCACGACGTCGCCGGCACGTCCGCGGTCACCAGCGCGGCGAGCGGACGGTCCGCCACCGGAAGGGCCGCACCGCGGCGCGGCAGGCGCACCCAGCGTCCGACGAGCCCGACGACCAGGCGTGCAGCCCGCACCACGACCGCGGTGAGGCTGACGCCGAGCGCCGCGGCGAGCGCCCACGCGGCGACGACCGGCAGCGCCACCGACATCACGACGATGGCGCCGCTCGGCAGCGCACCGAGACCCAGCGACCCCTCGGGGCACGCGGCGGTGTCGCGCAGCAGCGCGAGCGACAACGCCGAGTCGACCCAGGAGCCGCCCGCCTGCACGCAGCGGTGGAGCAGCACGTGCCCCTGGGACGCGACCGCGACGGCGGCCACCGCCAGCGCAGCGGTCAGCACGAGCCGGCCGCGGCGTCCCACCTGGATCACGCCCTCAGGGTAGGGCCTGCCGGCACGGGCGCGGCCGAACCGGCTAGAGCCGGGCGTGCATGTCCTCCAGCACGCCGGGCACGCCGGCCACCGGGCGCGTGCGGCCCGCGGTGACGAGCGTGCCGCGGAACGTGCCGTACCGCTGCCGGTACCGCATCGCGACCACGCCGAGCTGGACGTCGACGTCCTTGTGGCCCTGCGGCGTGAAGACGACGTCCACCCGGCCGTCGCGCGACACCACCGTCCACGGCCGGAGCGGGTCGGTGCCCGCGGCCTGCACGAACGTCACGTCCGCCAGTGCCTCGCAGCGACCCGGCGACCACAGCCCGCACTCCTCCTCCTGACCGGCCACCGCCGGCCGGGTGGCGAGGTTGGCGCCGACGAGCCCGGCCTCGTCGTGCCATGCGAACGTCGCCCACGTCCACCAGGTCCGGTACGGCAGCCGGGAGCGGTGCTCGTCGAGGATCGCGACGTCACGCGTGGGGTCGAAGACCACCTCGTCGTCCCCCACCCGCAGCACGCCGGAGACGGGGTAGAGCGCCTTCGTCGTGTACATCGTGCCGCCTCCCGGCAGCCGAGCGCTGACGGCCAGGTCCGACGAGGCCGCACCCGGCCGCGCGTCGAGGACGAGCTCGCCGACCAGCGCGGGGGTGTCGTCGTGCGCCGCGAGGTCGATCGCGATGCGGTGCTCGCCGCGCTCCCGTGAGAACCGGTACTCGAGCCCGAAGCCGCCGCGGCTGAACTCGGCCCGGCCGGCGAACAGGTCGAGCGGCAGCCGGAGCGAGCCGCCCGACGCGTTCGCGGCGTAGCCACGGGCCAGGCCGGTCGCGCGGTTCGCCAGGTAGAGCTCGGCCGAGGCCAGGTAGCCGGCGTCCTGCAGGATCATCGAGCAGGCCCAGTCCGGGTGCACCAGCGTCCAGCCGACCCACTGCTTGAGCCGCAGCGCCCGCAGCGCCCGGGGCACGCGGCTGCGCTCCGCGAGCGGGTCGACGACGGTGGGACGTGCGGCGAACCGGCCGAAGAGCCGGGTGCTGTCGGCGGCGACGAGGGCCGCGGGGACGCTCATGGCCGCAACCTAGCCCGAGGCGTCACGGCGCGGGGGTGGTCGGCACCGGCACGGTCGGCACCGGAAGCGGCGACCAGGCGGCCGGGGTGCCGTGCAGCACCTGTGTCGTGACGGCCCAGCCCAGCGCCAGCAGCACCAGGACGGCGACGAGCGCGCCCAGCCGTCGTGGCGAGACCACCTCGAGGAGCCGGCGGGTGCCGACGCGCGTCATCCGGGACAGCGGTCCGAACCACACGAGCAGCACCGCCAGCAGCACCGCGAGGCCGGTCAGCCAGCCGGCGGTCGTGCCCGCGAGCTGCTGACCGGGGACGGTGCCGGCGATGGTCCAGCCGCCGTGGCCGACGAACCACCAGGCGACGCCGACGACGATGACGACGGCGCTGCCGGCGACGAGCAGCGACGGCACGATGCCGACGACCGCCCGCAGCACGTGCCACGGCGTCGTCGCGAGCGCCAGCCACGGGTCCGAGGCGCGCACGCCGCGCCGCTCCCGCCGGCCGTGCATCGCCTCGACCGTCGAGCCGTAGGCGCGCGCGACCAGGAAGAACGCCAGGGTCGCGATGAGGGTGGTGCCGGGGCGGCGGGCGCCGCACGCGACGACCAGCGCCGCCAGCGCGAGCTGGGTGACCCAGCGACCCGGCACCGCGGGGCGCAGGTAGGCCGGCTCCCCGCCCGGGGGGCCGGCCGACGCGTCGAGGTCCTCCTCGATCAGGTCGACCGCCTGGAACTCGGGGGCGTCGTCCCAGCCCGCCTCGTCGTCCCAGGCTGCGGCGTCGTCCCCGCCCGCCTCGTCGTCCCAGGCTGCGGCGTCGTCCCAGGCGGCCCGGTCGAGCAGGCCGGCCTCGTCGCCCCGGCCACCCTCGCCGGCTCGCCTGTCCCCGCCAGGTCCGCCACGGGTGGCACCGGTCTGCGCCGGCACGTCCGGTGGTGCGGCGGCCCCGGGCCCGGCGGTGGACGAGGTGCCGTCGACCAGGCGGGTGCGGCCGTCATGGCTGCCGGGCAGCACGGCGGTGGGCGAGGCGCCGGCGGGCGCCGCGGCGAGGGCGCCGGCCGCACCGGCCGGCAGCGCGGTGGTGCCGACGGCGTCGGGGCCGCTCAGCGCCGCCGTGCGGTCGTCCCCGGCGGCGACGACACGCGTCGCACCGGTCGTCGGCGCGGGGGGTGTCGGCACCAGGTCGCCCTCGGCCGCGACGACGGTGAGCGCCGCGACGACGTCGTCGGGCGACGAGCGAGCGACCGGGTCCGGGACCAGGGCCCCGTACAGCGCCGCCCGGGTGAGCCGGCCCAGCCCGGTGAGGTCCGGCTTGCCGGCGCGGGCCCGGGCGATGACCGTCGTCGCACGGCCCCGCCCGAACGGTGCCCGTCCGGTCGCGGCGAACACGAGTAGCGCGGCCCAGCCCCACCAGTCCGCCGACTCGCCCGGGTCGTCGCCGTCCAGCAGCTCCGGCGCCAGGTACCCCGGCGTGCCGGCCACCATGCCGGTCGACGTCAGCCGCGGGTCGGACTCCCCCTGCGCCAGGCCGAAGTCGATGAGCACCGGCCCGTCCGGGGTCATCACCACGTTCGAGGGCTTGAGGTCGCGGTGCACCACGCCCGCCCGGTGCACGGCCTGCAGCGCGTCCCGCAGGCCCGCGGCCAGGGCGAGCAGCTCGCCGCCGTCCAGCGGACCGCTCTCGGTGACGAGCCGCTCGAGGTCCGTGCCGTCGACGAGCTCGGTGACGAGGAAGGCGTCCGTCGAGTCGGCCTCGGCGTCCAGCACCGCGGCGACCGAGGGGTGGCGCAGCCGCTGCAGCGCGGCGACCTCGCGCATCAGGCGAGCACGCGCCGCCGCGTCCGCCGGGTCCGGGTGGAGCAGCTTGAGCGCGACCTCGTGGCCGCCGCCGTCGACGGCGCGGTACACGGTCCCCATGCCCCCGGACCCGAGCGGGGCGACGACGGTGTACCCGCCGATCTCCGCGCCCGGGGCCAGACCGATCCGCTCCACGTGGGCAACCTATCCACAGCGCCGCGGACTCACCCGAGATGCCACGCGTGCACCGCCGCCGCTGTCGGAGCGAGGCTCGACGAACACCTCGTCGCCAAGAGCCACATCGTCGGGCTCGTCGGGCTCGTCGGGCTCGTCAGGCTCGTCAGGCTCGTCAGGCTCGTCGAACTCGTCGAGCTCGGGGCGGTCGTCGAGCTCGGGGCGGTCGTCGGGCTCGTGGCGGTCGTCGGGATCGTGGCGGTCGTCGGGATCGTGGCGGTCGTCGCATGCCTCGGCAGCCGCCGCGGGCGGGCGCGGCGCTCGCGGCGCGGCTATGGTCGCAAGCGCAACACCCCGGGGGAGGACTGCTGTGACGACCCGCATGCCCGACAACGGACACGAGTTCGTGCTCGTCGCCAACCGGTTGCCCGTGGACGTCACCGTGGCCGACGACGGCGTGGTGTCCTGGACCCGGGCGCCCGGCGGCCTGGTCACCGCGATGCAGCCCGTCATGGCGGCCACGCGGGGCGCCTGGGTCGGCTGGAGCGGCGCTCCGGACCTCGACGCCGTGCCCTTCACCGACGGGGACGTCGAGCTGGTGCCGGTGCGCCTGGCCGCCGCGGACATCGCGGGCTACTACGAGGGGTTCTCCAACGACACCCTGTGGCCGCTGTACCACGACGTCATCGCGGCGCCGAGGTTCCATCGCCCGTGGTGGGACGACTACCGGCGGGCCAACGCGGTGTTCGCCCGGGCCGCGGCCGAGCAGGTCACCCCGGGTGGCACCGTCTGGGTGCACGACTACCAGCTCCAGCTGGTGCCGGCGATGCTCCGGGAGATGCGGCCCGACCTGCGGATCGGCTTCTTCCTCCACATCCCGTTCCCGCCGCTGGAGATCTTCGACCAGCTGCCGTGGCGCCGGCAGGTGATCGAGGGGCTGCTCGGTGCGGACCTCGTGGGCTTCCAGCGCGCCGGCGACACGGCGAACTTCCTGCGCGTGGTGCGCCGCCTCACCGACCTGGAGACGCGCGGTCCGCTCGTCCTCCAGCGCGGCGGCCGGACCGTGCGGGCGCAGGCCTTCCCCATCTCGATCGACGCCCGCGGCTTCGACGGGCTCGCCCGCACGCCCGCGGTCCAGCGGCGTGCCCGAGCGCTGCGCGAAGAGCTGGGCGACCCCAAGGTGATGCTGCTCGGCGTCGACCGGCTCGACTACACCAAGGGCATCCGGCACCGCCTCAAGGCCTACGGCGAGCTCCTGGCGGAGGGCCGGCTGGCACCCGAGGACACCGTGCTGGTGCAGGTGGCCAGCCCGAGCCGCGAGAAGGTGGGCGCCTACCAGCAGCTGCGCGACGACGTCGAGGTGCTGGTCAGCCGCATCAACGGCGACTTCGCGACCGTGGGGCACTCGCCCGTGCAGTACCTGCACCAGTCGTTCCCCATGGAGGAGATGGCGGCGCTCTACCTGGCGGCGGACGTGCTGCTCGTCACCGCGCTGCGCGACGGGATGAACCTCGTCGCCAAGGAGTACGTCGCGGCACGGTCCGACGAGCGCGGCGCGCTCGTCCTCTCGGAGTTCACCGGCGCGGCCGACGAGCTGACCGCGGCGCTGCTGATCAACCCGCACGACATCGACGGGACGAAGGATGCGATCGTCGCCGCCGTGACGCTCGAGCCGCGCGAGGCCCGCCGGCGGATGCGCAAGCTGCGCCGGCGCGTGCTCAACCACGACGTCGCCGCGTGGTCGTCGTCGTTCCTCACGGCGCTGCGGAGCACCGATGCCTGACGCCGCCGCCGGCGCCCCCGCGACGCGGCAGCCCGACGAAGGCGCCATCACGCGCGCCACCAGCGCCACCGCAGCGCAGCAGGACGCCGTCGCCACGCCACAGCCCGACGACGGGGCCATCACGCGCGCCACCAGCGCCGCATCAGCGGGACCAGCGCAGCAGGGTGCCATCGCGACGTCGGAGCCCGACGAGGGCGCCGTGGCGCGCGCCGCCAGCGCGGAAGCAGCGCAGCAGGGCGCCGTCGCCACGCGGCAGCCCGACGAAGGCGCCATCACGCGCGCCATCACGCGCGCCACCAGCACGGACCCAGTCGCAGCAGCGCAGCAGGGCGCCGTCGCGACGTCGGAGCCCGACGAGGGCGCCGTGGCGCGCGCCGCCAGCGCGGAAGCAGCGCAGCAGGACGCCGTCGCCACGCGGCAGCCCGACGAAGGCGCCCCCGCGCGCGACACCAGGACGACCCCAGTCGCACCAGCGCAGCAGGGCGCCGTCGCGACGTCGGAGCCCGACGAGGGCGCCGTGGCGCGCGCCGCCAGCGCGGAAGCAGCGCAGCAGGGCGCCGTCGCCACGCGGCAGCCCGACGAGGGCGCCATCACGCGCGACACCAGCGCCGCATTAGCGGGACCAGCGCAGCAGGGCGCCGTCGCGACGTCGGAGCCCGACGAGGGCGCCGTGGCGCGCGCCGCCAGCGCGGGACCAGCGCAGCAGGGCGCCGTCGCGACGCGACGAACCGGCCAGGGCGGCGCGGCGGCGCGGCAGTCCGACGAGGGGGCGGTGGCGGCGCGGGCGCGGGCGCTCGGGGCCGATCGGCACGCCCGGCCGCTGCTCGTCGCGCTCGACCTGGACGGGACGCTCGCGCCGCTGCGCGACGACCCCATGACGTCCCGCGTGGCCCCCGGGGGCGAGGCCGTGATGGGCCGCCTGGCGGCGACGCCCGGCGTCCACCTCGCGCTCGTCTCCGGCCGCGCGATGAGCCAGCTGCCGCTGCTCGTCGACCTGCCGGCCGGAACGCTGCTGGTGGGCAGCCACGGTGCCGAGCGCGCACGCGTCACCGGCACGGGCCTCGACCGTCAGGTGGCCGCACTGACCGACGAGCAGGCCGACGCCCTGGCCGCGCTCGGCGGGCGGGCCGCCGGGATCGCGCGCGGCCGGGACGGCGTCTGGGTGGAGACCAAGCCGGCGGCCGTCGTCGTGCACACGCGGCTGGCCGCACCGGACGTGGCACGGGAGGCCACCAGCGACGCCCTGGCGCTCGCCGAGCACGCCGGCGTCCGGGCACTGCACGGCAAGGACGTCGTGGAGCTCCCGGTGCTCGACGCGGACAAGGGCGCCGCCGTGGTCGCGCTGCGGGACGAGCTCGGCGCCGCGACGGTGCTCTACGCCGGCGACGACGTCACCGACGAGCACGCCTTCGCCGTGCTGCGCGCGCGCGACGTGGGGATCAAGGTCGGCACAGGCCCCTCGCGGGCGGCGCACCGGGTGGCGACGCCCGACGACCTGGTCGCCGTGCTGACGGTGCTCGCCGACTCGCTCCGGGACCACCCCCAGGGTCCCTAGGAGACTGCTGAACAACCCGGTATCGGCGTCACATGCAACCGTGTGACCTGCGGCGACACCGGTCGGATCGGCGCGTTTGGGCCAATGTTCAGCAGTCTCCTAGGGTGTGACGGTGGCCAGGGGGATGGTCGAGGTCGAGCTCGTCGAGGACGAACCACCGACGGGCGGGGCGGGGCCGGATCCTGCCGCGAGGTGGCTGCGCCGCGCGCTCGTCGTCTGCGTGCGGGCTGCCGGACGGGGTGGCCGCCGAGCCTGGCGTCACCTCTGGCTGCGGTGGCTGGCCGGCGGCGTGGCCGCCGCCCTCGTCGTCGTGCCGGTCGTAGGGGCGGTCCGGGACCGGGCCCGCCTGGCAGCGTTCGCGGACGTCACCGGGATGGTGCAACCGCTGAGCCCCGGCCTGCACCCGTTGTTCCGGGTCGCCGCCGAGGACACCCCGGCGCTCCAGCAGGACGTCGCGGTGCAGGGCGTCCTCGTCTCCGCGGTGCAGGAACCGGGCGGTGCATGGTCGATCGTCGGGGTCGACGCCCGCACCGGTGCCCGGCGCTGGTCGCAGCGCACGCCGCCCCGTGCGGCCGCGACCGCGACCGCGGCCGCAGGGATGGGCTCGGCGAGCTGCGCGCCGGCCGGGACGCTCGTCGTGTGCAGCGCCGCGCCGACGTCCGGTCCGGGCGCGTCGGCCGGCTCGGCGGCGGCGCCGGCCACCGTGGCCTGGGTGCTCGAGCCGACCGACGGCCGCACCGTCCGGGTGATGCCGCACGACGAGCACAGCGTGGTCACCGGCGCCGGCGGCCTGGTCGTCGTCGCGAGCCAGGCGAGCGGGCCGGCCCACGCCCCCGCGAACACCCCGTGGACCGCGACGTGGCAGGTCGCCGGCGAGGACCCCGCCACGGGCGCGGTGCGGTGGACGTGGACCAGCCCGCCCGTCACCGTCCCTGCGACGGCGCTCCACCGGAGCCTCACGCAACGCCCGGCCGACGACGTGTCGGCGCTGGCACCCAGCGCCCGAGGCCGGCAGGCGCCGGGCGCGACCAGCGATGACGTGACGCTGACGGTGGCCGACGACACCTGGGTGCTCGGCGCGGGCGGCGCGGTGCTGGCGCACTCCGCCCGCCCCGGCGGCTGGTCGATGTGGGACCAGGACGGGTCGCTGCTCCGCGCACCCGTGACCGCCGGCACCACCACGTCCGACGCGCCCGGCGAGCAGCTGCTCGGCACCGACGGGTCCTGGCACGCGCTGCCGGGCGAGCCGCTCTGGCTGCTCTCGGACGACGGGTCCGCGCCGGGCGTGCTGCTGCGCTGGTCGCCGGACCAGGCCCACGGCCGGGCCGTCGTGTCCGGCGTCGACCGCCGCTCCGGCGCCACGCTGTGGCACACGTCGCTGAGCCTCGGCGGGCCCTCCACCGCGGTGCTGCTGGGCGGCCGGCTCTACCTGGCAGGCTCGGGGCTGCGGGCGATCGACGTCACCACCGGGAGCGTGCGCTGGTCGGCCGCGGACGTCGCCCCCGGCACGATGCTGCTGGGGACGGACGGCTCGGCGCTGCTCGTGACGGTGCCCGACTCCAGCGCGCACAGCAACGCGGTGGCGGCACGGTCGCCGGCGGACGGGCGGACCCTGTGGACGGACGACCTGCGCGCCGCGGTGCTGCCCTCGGGCCAGGGCAACGTCGCCAGCCTCTGGGTCTGCGCGGCGCTGCGGCGGGTCGTCGCCTACCGGCTGGACGGACCAGCCGTCGTCCTGGGCTGACAGCCGGCCAGGTGAGACGCCCGGTCAGACCAGGACGACCGACCAGCCGCCGGGCCCGTACCCCGCGATGTCGAGCTCGAGGTCGACCCGCGGGGCGAACGCGGCCGCCGCCGTGGCCACGTCTGCCGGCACCGGCGCGTCGCCGCCGTACACCGACAGCAGCCGCAGGTGCGGCGCACCGTCGGCGTTGAACAGCGACGCCGCGACGTTGAGCACCTCGGCCACGTTGTCGCCGAGCTGCACCGGCAGCAGACCCGACGTGATGGCGGCGTCGGCCGCGGTCCGCGGCGCCAGGCCGAGCGCCGCGCCGAGCCGCGCCGCGCCGGCGAGGTCGACGAGGACGACCGCCGACAGGTGGCCGACGTCGGTGACATAGGCGCCGACGAGGTTCTCGCGGTTGCGCTTGAGCTCGACGCCGGCGTGCGCGGAGCGTGCCTCGACGGACCGGCCGAGCAGGCCCTCGACGAGCTCACGCACCGCCTGCGCGGCGGGCAACGGGGTGGTGGACACGGTGCCTCCTAGGCCAGGCAGGGCTCGATGGTGTCCCGGAACCCCTCCGGGGTGAACGGCTTGGCGATGAGGAACAGCGCACCGGCCTCCTCCGCCAGCTGCCGCATCTCGGCGGAGCCTTCGGACGTGACGAAGCCGAACGGCGTGCCGAAGCCCTCCGCGCGCAGCGCGCGGAGCAGCTCCAGACCGGTCATCACCGGCATGTTCCAGTCGGAGAGGACGACGTCGGGCTCGTCGGCCCGCACCGCCTCGAGTGCCTCCTGGCCGTCGGCGGCCTCGCGCACCTCCCAGTCGAAGCCCGCCTGGCGCAGCGTCCGGACGACGATCTGCCGCATGACGCGGCTGTCGTCGGCAACGATCACGTGGATCATCGGTCCTCCTGTCCCGGGGGGTCCGCCGCGCCGGCGGCTCCCCCGTGCCTGTCGTCGGCCGCCCACACCGTGAGCACGAGCGACCGTCCTCGCCAGTCCAGCGGCAGCCGCTGGACGGGATGTGCCGCGGGGTCGTCCGGCAGCGCCGCGGCGACCTGCGGCAGGCCGAGCGTGCCCTGCTCGGGCAGCAGCGCCTTGACGTTGCCGCCGACGACGTTGGCCAGCTCGCCGAGGGCGTCGGTGAGGTCGTCGTCCGTCACCGGCGCGTGCTCCGGGAGCCGCAGCAACGCCCTGGCCAGCGACGCGGCGACGTCCACCGACGTCTCCAGCGACGCCCTCCCGCGCCACGGACCGCGCACGTCCACCCAGGCGACCACGTCGTGGCCGTCCAGCGGGACGCCGCCCGGCCAGGGCGCCACCGTGCCCTCCTGGCGGTCGACCATCGACGCGAAGACGTCGTCGACGATGGCGGAGACGTCGGCCGAGGTGATGGCGCTCATGCGGCGCCTCCGGCGGGCTGCGGGAGCATCCCGAGCAGGTCCAGCTTGTCGCGCAGCGCCTCCGGCGCGAACGGCTTGAGCAGGTACTCGTGCGCTCCCGCCGCCAGCGCGCGCACGATCTTCTCCTGCTCGCTCTCGGTGGTCACCATCATGAGCGTGATCGCGCGCCACTCCCGGGTGGCGCGCAACCGCGTGACGAGCTCCAGGCCGTCCATCACCGGCATGTTCCAGTCGATGCAGGCCAGGTCGACCTCCAGGCCCGCCTCGAGCAGCGCGAGCGCGGCCGCGCCGTTCTCGGCCTCCTGGGTCTCGAAGCCCAGGTCGTTCAGGGTGGCGCCGACGATGCGGCGCATCGTCCGGGAGTCGTCGACGACGAGGGCTCTCATGACACACCTCGGGACTGGGGTAGGGGCCGGGCGGGAGCGGGACGTGCCGGTGCGGAGAACGGCCGCAGCGCCGTCAGGTGCGGCGGCGACGCGGGCGGCAGGCCGCGCGGCATCGGCACGCGGACGACCGGTGCGGGCACCGAGGGCACCGCCGACACCGGCGGGCGCGGCGCCGTCAGCGGCCGGTGCAGCACCGCACCACCGGCCTCGACCCGTTCGAACCCGTCGTGCACGCCCAGCGTGGTCTCGGCGGCGCCCAGCACCACGAACCCACCCGGCCGCAGCACCCGCGCCACCCGGTCGAGCACCGCGCGCTTGGTCGGCAGGTCGAAGTAGATGAGCACGTTGCGCAGGAACACGAGGTCGAACGGCCCGGGCGGCGCGGCGTCCATGAGGTTGTGCCGGCGGAACTGGACCCGGCCCCGGAGGTCGGCGCGCACCCGCCAGTGCGCGCCGACCCGTTCGAAGTGGCGGACGAGCACCGCGGCGGGCAGCCCGCGGTTGACCTCGAGCTGGCTGTACTGGCCCTCGCGGGCCCGCGCCAGCACCTGCTCGTTGAGGTCGGTCGCGACGACCTCGACGGGCAGTGGCGCGTCCGCCAGCGCCATGACGATGGAGTAGGGCTCCTGCCCGGTGGAGCACGCGGCCGACCAGACGCGCACCCGGTCGGTGGCGCCCGCCGCCCGCAGCAGGGGCAGCACGTGCGGGGTCAGCGCGGCGAACGGCGCGACGTCGCGGAACCACGACGTCTCGTTGGTGGTCATCGCCTCCACGACGCCCGCCAGCTCGTCGTCGGGCGCGCCGGCACGCAACCGCCGGACGTACTCGTCGAGGCTCACCTGCCGCTCCCGCGCGATGGGAGCGAGCCGGCTCTCGACCAGGTACTCCTTGCCGGGCTCCAGCCGGATCGCGCTGCGGCGCGCCACCAGGTCGGCGACGAAGGCGAACGTGTCCGGGGCGATGCTCATCGCTCACCCCGCAGCCGTGACTCGAGCGCGCCGGCGAGCTCGCCGAGCGGCAGCACGCGGTGCGCGAAGCCCGCCGTCGCGACCGCGCCCGGCATGCCCCAGACGACGCTGGTCGCCTCGTCCTGCACCATGACGGTGCCGCCCGCCGCGACGATCTGGCCCGCACCGGTGCGGCCGTCGGCGCCCATCCCGGTCATGACGAGGGCGACGATGTCGCCACCGACGGCCTCGACCGCCGAAGCGAACAGCACGTCCACCGACGGCCGGCAGAAGTTCACCGGTGGACCGTCCTGGATCCCCGCGGCGAACCCCGCCGCCCGGGGGCGGACGACGAGATGGTGGTCGCCGGGCGCGACGTAGACGGTCCCCGGCAGCAACGGGTCGCCCGCGGCCGCCTCGGCCACCGTGGCCGGGCCGAGCCGGTCGAGCCGTGCCGCCAGCTGACGCGTGAAGACGGGCGGCATGTGCTGCACCACGAGCACCGGCACCGGTGGTGGTGCGGTCAGCCCGCCGACGAACCGCGACAGCGCCTCCGGGCCGCCGGTCGACGACCCGACGACGACGAGCCGCACGGGGTGCGACGGCAGCGCACCCCCGGCCGCGACCCTGGTCGCAGGCCCGGCCGGCTCGGACCGGGTCGGCGGATGGGCCGGGACCGCGCTCCGCCGGGACGTCGCCCCGGCGAGGACGAGCAGCTTGGGGATGAGCTCCTCGGCGACCCGCTGCAGCGAGTCCGCGACCGACAGGCCGCCGGTGGGCTTGGCGACGTAGTCGGTGGCGCCGGCCGCCAGCGCGTCGAGCGTGGCCGCCGCGCCGCGCTCGGTGAGCGTGGAGAACATGATGATCGGCATGCGGTGGCCGCTGCGGCGCAGCGCGCGCACCGCCTCGATGCCGTCCATCTCGGGCATCTCGACGTCCATCGTCACGACGTCGGGCGCCAGCTGGTCGACACGGGCGAGCGCGAGCCGTCCGTTGGAGGCGGTGCCGACGACCTCCACCCGGGGGTCCCGGCCGAGGGTCTCGGAGACCAGCCGGCGGATGACGACCGAGTCGTCGACGACGAGCACGCGCACCGGCGTCATCGGGGCCACCTGCGGCGGTGGCGCGGGGTGACGGTTCCCACGTCAGACCCGGAACCGGGCGACCTGGCCACGCAGGTCCTCCGAGAGGTGGGCGAGGTTGTCGATCTCGGAGCCGATCTGGTTGACCACGGTCGAGGAGGTGGCCGCCGAGGTCGCCACCCCGGTGATGTTGGAGGCGATCTCCCCGGAGCCGGTGGCGGCCTCCGCGACGTTGCGACTCATCTCGCTGGTCGTGACCGTCTGCTCCTCCACCGCCGAGGCGATCGTCATCTGGTAGTTGCTGATCTCCGCGACGATCGCGCCGATCTGGCCGATGGCATCGACGGCGCTCTGCGTGTCGGTCTGGATCGCCGCCACCCGACGCGCGATGTCCTCCGTCGCCTTGGCCGTCTCCCGCGCCAGGTCCTTGACCTCACCCGCCACCACCGCGAACCCCTTGCCCGCCTCCCCCG
>JAJYSG010000052.1:0-1363 GCA_021793675.1 Actinomycetes bacterium
CGTCGAGTCCATGCTCGCCCCCGCTCGGGCGGCCGGCCGGCTCCGCGCGCTGCTGGAGCACCGGCCGGTGGCCGCCGCGACGGATGGCGACCGGGTCACCGCCGTCGTCCTCACCGGCCCCGACGGGGCGCTGACCACCGTTGCGGCGCCGATGTTCCTCGACGCCACTGAGACAGGGGAGCTGCTCGACCTGGCCGGCGCCGAGCACGTCACCGGCGCGGAGTCGGTCGAGGACACCGGGGAGCCGCACGCCAAGCCGGTGGCGGAGCCACGGAACATGCAGGCCGTCTCCTGGTGCTTCGCGCTGGAGCACATCGCGGGGGAGGACCACACCATCGACCGGCCGGCGCGGTACGCCGAGCTCCGCGATGCTGTGCCCGCCGGGTACGGAGGCCCGCAGCTCTCCCTCGTCGCACCCGTCCCGCGCACGGGAGAGCCCCACGAGCGGACCTTCACGCCGAACATCGACGCCGACGCCGTCGTCGACCACACCACCGTCGGGGGTGACTTCGAGCTGTGGACCTTCCGTCGGGTCGCCGCCCGGGAGACCTTCCGACCGGGTTGGCTGCGCAGTGACATCACCATGGTGAACTGGCCGATGATCGACTACCTCGGCGGGCCGGTCTTCGGTGGCCCGGACGACGACGCCCACCTCGCCGGTGCCCGCGAGCTGTCGCTCTCCTTCCTCTACTGGCTGCAGACCGAGGCGCCGCATCCCGACGGCGGCACCGGCTACCCCGGCCTGCGGCTCCTGCCCGAGGTGGTCGGCACCGCCGACGGGCTGGCGAAGCGGCCCTACATCCGGGAGTCGCGGCGGATCCGGGCCCAGCACACGATCGTCGAGCAGGAGGTTGCCCTCGCCACCCGACCCGACGGGCGCGCCGTGCGCCACGAGGACAGCGTGGGGATCGGCTCCTACCGGATCGACCTCCATCCCTCGACGGGCGGGGACGGGTACGTCGACGTCGCCTCCTGCCCCTTCCAGATCCCGCTCCGCGCTCTGGTCCCGGTCCGGATGGCGAACCTCGTGCCGGCCGCCAAGAACATCGGCACCACGCACATCACCAACGGCTGCTACCGCCTCCACCCCGTCGAGTGGAACATCGGCGAGGCCGCCGCGACGCTCGCCGGGCTGTGCCTCGAGCGGCGGTGCACCCCGCAGGACATCACCGCCGACGTTGAGCTCACCGCCGAGCTCCAGCGCCGCCTCCTCTCCGACGGGGTGGAGCTGGACTGGCCCGACGTGCGGGCCTACTGAGCGAGGGCCGAGTGACCGGCTGTTCGTGCCGGTCCGGGTGCGGTCCTGCCGCTGCCGTCCGCCACAGCGGTGCCGCCACGGAGGTCGACGGCCGGACCGGAGATC
>JAJYSG010000052.1:1373-6369 GCA_021793675.1 Actinomycetes bacterium
CAAGGCTCACTGAACGTGCCATCCTGGCCCACGGGTGGCGCGCGCCCGGCGGCTGCCTGTGCCCGACGGGCAAGGAGTCGACCGTGACCCCGATCATCGGACGCGAGGCGGAACGCGCCCAGCTCGCCGAGCTCATCAACGGCCTGGCCACTCCCTCCGCACCCGGACGCACGCTCCTTCTCGTCGGGGAGCCGGGGAGCGGGAAGTCGACCCTCCTCGAGGAGGCTGCCGAACTGGCCTCGGCCGCCGGCGCGGGGGTGCTCCGGGCACGGGGCACCCCCACCGAGCACGAGATCCCCTACGCGACGCTGCACCAGCTCGTGCATCCGCTCCTGACCCACGTGCCCGAGCTGCCGGACAGACAGCGTGTGGCGGTGGAGAGCGCCTTCGGCCTCACCGACGACGAACCGAGCCCGGACCATCTCCTGCTGGCGGTTGCGGTGCTCACTCTTCTCTCCGACGCGTCCGGGGCGGGCGGCCTCCTCGTCGTGGTCGACGACCTCCAGTGGGCCGACCCGGCCAGTGTCCGGGTGGTCGAGCTCGTCGCCGGCCGGGTCGCGGCGGAGCGGATAGCGGTGCTGGGCGCGTCGCGACCCGACGCGAACCTGCCACACCTCTCGCCGCTGCACCTCGGGCCGCTGTCGCCGGTGGCGGCCGAGGCCCTGCTGGACGCTGTAGCCGACGTCCCGCCCGGCCCGGCCCGCCGGCGCCTGCTCCGGCTTGCCGAGGGCAACCCCTTGGCGATCGTCGAGCTGAGCAAGGTCGCGCTGCCGGATGCTCCCGGCGACGCCGGCCTTCCGCTCACCGACCGGCTCCAGCGTGCCTTCGCCGCGCGGACCGACACACTGCCCGAGCGCACCCGGTGGCTGCTCCTGCTCGCCGCGGCTGCCGAGGAGGAGGATCTCGCCACCGTGCTGGAACACACCGCCACCGACCGGGCCGGTGACGGGTTGTCCGACTGGGCGCCCGCGGAACGTGCCGGCCTCGTCCAGCTCGGTCCGCGTGCGGTCCGGTTCCGCCACCAGCTCGTCGGTTCGGCGCTCTACGCGGCCGCTCCGTTGGCCGAGCGACGCGCGGCGCATCTCGAGCACGCACGGCTCCTGGCCGAGGTCCCCTACCGGCGGGCCTGGCACCTCGCCGCGGCGGCGCCCGGGCGGGACGAGGAGGCGGCAGCCGCCCTCGAGGAGTCTGCGCGGCTCGCCCAGCTGCGCGGGGGTTGGGCCGCCGCAGCGCGCTGGCAGGAACGGGCCGCTTCGCTCTCCCCACGCGCTGAGGACGCGGCGCGGCGGATGCTCCAGGCTGCCTGGGCTGCCCTGTTCGCCGGCCACGGGCCGCGGGTCGTGGAGCTCGCCGAGCGGGTCGAGAGCCTCTCCCCGAACGCGGACCAGCGCGGTCAGGCCGCGTTCCTGCGTGGGTGGGCACTGTCGCAGTCCCTCGACCACCTGGGTGCCGTCACCCTCCTCACGTCGACGGTCGAGGAAGCGGTGCGGGCGGGCGCGGACGAGGTCGCGCTCACCGCACTGGCACCTGCCGGGGTTGCGGCCTACTTCTCCGGCGACGACGCGGTGCTGAGGCGCGTCCGCGACGCGGTCGCCCACGTGGGTCCGTCGACCGCCGCGCAGGTCGTCTGGGCGCGGGCGGTCACCGACCCCGTGCGCGCGACGGCGGAGACGGTCGCACACGTCGACGACCGGATCGCGGCGGCGGGTGGGCCCGAAGGTCTCGACGTCGTCGAGCGCAACGTGCTCAGCGGTGCGGCGTGGGTCGTCGACGAGACGGAGTCGGCGATCGAGCTCATGCGCGCCTTCCTCGGCGCGTTCGAGCAGCCGGCGACGGCGGGGACCCACGCCCTCGTCGGCAACACCCTCGGTTCGGCGCTGTTCGAGGCGGGGCGCTGGGACGAGGCGTGGGAGGTGCTGGACTGGGCGGAGCGCATGGCGGTGGAGACCGGCATGGACGTCGTCCACCGTTCCGCTGTCGCCAACCGCGCCCAGCTCGCGGCGCTGCGCGGCCAGGTCGCGACCGCCCGTGACCTGGCCGCACGAGCGACCGTCGGCCTCGACCCGACGGCGTCCCGGTCGGTGGGTGTACGAGCCCGCTGGAGTCTCGGCCTGGCAGCAGCCGTCGACGGCGAGTGGGAGGAGGCCTACAGCACCCTGCGGGGACTCGTCCTCGACGGCGCCCCGGCCCACCCGCACCTGGCGCTGTACGCGCTGCCCGATCTCGTCACCGCCGCCGTCCGGACCGGCCGTGACCAGGAGGCACGGGAGGTGGCCGCACTGCTGGTCGACCGCGCGGCCGGCGGGTCTGCCCGGCTGAGGATCCTCGCTGCCCACGCCATGGCGCTCGCGTCCCGGAGCGATGCGGAGCACCACTTCACGACGGCGCTGGAGGAGCCGATCGGTGAGCGTTGGCCGGTGGAGCGCGCCCGGGTCGCGGCCGACTACGGCGCGTGGCTGCGTCGACGCCGCCGGGCTCGCGATGCCCGAGATCACCTCCGCGCCGCGCTGGAGACGTTCAGCCGGGTCGGAGCGCGCCCCCTTGCCGACCACACGCGCCAGGAGCTCCGCGCCGCCGGGGTGCGGTCGCCGAGCAGCCCGTCCGCCGCGCGGGACGACGCCCTGGCGCTGCTGACCCCTCAGCAACGGCAGATCGCCCTCCTCGCCGCCCAGGGCCTGACGAACCGGGAGATCGGCGAGCGCCTCTTCCTGTCTCCCCGCACGGTCGGATTCCACCTCTACCGGGTCTTCCCCCTCCTCGGTATCACCTCTCGCATGCAGCTGCGCGACGTGCTGGACGACCGCAGACCAGTCATCTGACAGAAGCGCGGGTCCTGCGCCGAGGTGCACGCTCGAGACGGCGCCACGGACGTGGCGCCACACGGCGGACCTCGCGGGCCTCGGCTCGTCCGCCACGACCGAGAGGACACTCATGGGACACATCACGACGCCCGACGGCGTGGAGATCTTCTACAAGGACTGGGGCTCAGGACCCCCGGTGGTGTTCAGCCACGGGTGGCCGCTGAACGCCGACGCGTGGGACCGCCAGCTCAAGGCAGTGGCGGATGCGGGGTACCGCGCCGTCGCGCACGACCGCCGGGGGCACGGCCGATCGACCCAGACCTACGTCGGCAACGACATGGACCACTACGCCGACGACCTTGCAACCCTCCTCACGACACTCGACCTGCGGGATGTCGTCCTCGTGGGCCACTCCACCGGCGGGGGTGAGGTCGTCCACTACCTCGCCCGCCACGGGGGTCAGCGGGTGCGCAGCGCCGTGCTCCTCGGCGCCGTCCCGCCGCTCATGCTGCAGACACCGGACAACCCGGAGGGCACGCCGCTGGAGTCCTTCGACGCCATCCGAGAGGGCGTGCTGACGGACCGGTCCCAGTTCTACCGGGAGCTCGCCGTCCCGTTCTTCGGGGCCAACCGCGAGGGCGCCACGGTCAGCGAAGGGGTCCGGGAGCAGTTCTGGCGGCTGTCGATGCAGTGCGGGCTCGCCGCGGCCTACGACTGCGTCGCCCAGTTCTCCGCTGTCGACTTCACGGCCGACCTGCGCGCGATCGACGTCCCCGTCCTGGTCGCCCACGGCGACGACGACCAGATCGTGCCGATCGACGCCTCGGCGCTCAAGACCGCCGACATCCTCGAGCACGCGACTCTCAAGGTCTACCCGGGGGCGCCGCACGGCCTCCACGGCGCATTCGAGGAGGAGTTCACCCGCGACCTCCTCGCCTGGCTCTCGGGTGCTGCACCCACACCCAGCGGTCACCAGGAGCCTGCGCGCGCCGGTTCCTGACCCTCACCGCACGTCCACCGGGGCATCCACCGCCCCGCACTGAAAGGACCACCTCCATGACCACGAACCCCGAGCCGGCCACCGAGACGGTGACCGTCCTCCTCGTCCACGGAGCCTTCGCCGAGTCCTCCAGCTGGAACGGCGTCATCCCCGAGCTCCACCGGCACGGCCACCGCGTCCTCGCCGTGGCCAACCCCCTCCGCGGCCTGCAGGAGGACGCTGCCTACCTGCGGAGCATCCTCGACACCATCACCGGCCCCGTCGTCATCGCGGGCCACTCCTACGGAGGTTCGGTGATGAGCGAGGCCGCCGACGGCGTCGCGAGCGTCTCGGCGCTCGTGTTCGTCGCCTCGTTCCAACTCGAGCAGGGCGAGAGCACGGCAGAGCTCGCCGCCAAGTTCCCCGGCGCCGAGCTCGGTGCGGCCCTCGAGCCGCGGCCCGTGCCACTGCCCGCCGGCGGGACCGACACCGACCTCTACATCCGGCAGGACCGGTACCACCCGGTCTTTGCGGCCGACGTCGACCCCGAGACCGCCGCCCTGATGGCGGTGACACAGCGGCCGATCACGTCCTCCGCCCTCGAGGCACCGGCCACCCGTGCAGCGTGGCGAACCGTCCCGTCCTGGGCACTCGTCACGCGCCAGGACCTCGCCATCCCGCTCGAGAGCCAGCGGTACATGTCCGAGCGTGCGGGCTCGACGACCGTCGAGGTCGAGGCCTCCCACGCGGTCACCGTCTCCCAGCCCCGGACCGTCGCCGACCTCATCCACCAGGCCGTCGCCGCCTCCGTCGGCGTGACCGTGTGACCCAGGGGGACCGACCTCAGAGATACGCCTCGACGAGGCTCCGCGTCCCCCTGCGACGAGGCCGCAGGGGGACGCGGGCCTGCTGTCTGCCGCCGGGGCGCCGGTCGCCCTCAGCCCTTGACCGACCCCGCCGTCAGCCCGGCGACGATCCGCTTCTGGAACGCCAGCGCGACGATGATCATCGGCACGGTCACCACGACACATGCCGCGGTGATGGTCCCGATCGGCCGCTGGAACTCCACCGCCCCGGTGAAGGCCGCGATCGCCACCGGCACGGTCTGCGCCACCTCCGGGTTGCGCGGCGCGAACGTCGAGGCGAGGAGGAACTCGTTCCACGCCGAGACGAAGATGATGATCGCCGCGGCGAAGACGCCGGGTGCGGCCAGCGG
>JAJYSG010000053.1 GCA_021793675.1 Actinomycetes bacterium
TGACGGCACCCCGCGGCGCCGCCGTTACCCTGGACGGCGTCCCCGCCGCAAGGAGCTTCATGGCCACGATCGCCGACTGGGTGGAAGGCGCCCGGATCCGCACCCTTCCCGCCGCCGCCGCCCCCGTCCTCGTCGGCACCGGCGCGGCCTACGCCCTCGACGCCGGCTCTGTCCCCCGGGCGCTGCTCGCCGCCGGGGTGGCGCTCGCGCTGCAGATCGGCGTCAACTTCGCCAACGACTACTCCGACGGGGTGCGCGGCACCGACGACCACCGCACCGGTCCCCCGCGCCTCACCGGGTCGGGCGCGGCCCGGCCCCGGACGGTCAAGCTCGCCGCCTTCGCCTCCTTCGGGGTGGCGGCCGCCCTCGGGCTCGCCCTGTGCGCGCTGGCCGGCACATGGTGGCTGCTCGGCGTCGGGGTGCTGTGCGTACTCGCGGCGTGGGGGTACACGGGCGGCCGGAACCCCTACGGGTACCGGGGGCTCGGGGAGGTCGGCGTCTTCGTCTTCTTCGGCCTCGTCGCGACCCTCGGCACCACCTACACCCAGGCGCTGCAGGTGTCCTGGCCGGCCGTCGCGGGGGCGGTGGGGATCGGGTTCATCGCCTGCGCCCTCCTCATGGCGAACAACCTGCGCGACATCCCCACCGACCGCGCCTCGGGCAAGCGCACCCTGGCGGTGCGGCTCGGGGACCGCCGTTCCCGGTGGACGTACGTCGCTCTCACCGTCGTCCCCTTCGTGCTCGCCGGCGCCGTGGCGCCGGCCCACCCCTGGGCGCTGCTCACGCTCGCGCTGGTGCCGCTCGTCGTCCGGGAGGCCCGCACCGTGCTCGGCGGCGCGACGGGCCGCGACCTCATCGTCGTGCTGCGGGACACCGGCCTGCTCGAGCTCGGCTACGGGATCCTGCTCGGCCTCGGGCTGCTGCTCTAGCGCGACCGCGAGGTGCTCACCCCGTCCTCCGCTCGCCGAGGAAGGCGGCGGCGTTCTCGACGGCCGCCCGGTGCACGGCCGATGCCCCGCGGTGTGCCACGAGGCCGAGCGGGTCCCGGGTCCCCATGGGGAAGGGCCAGTCGCTCCCCACGAGGAGGTGCTCCTCACCCACGACGTCGACGGCCAGGTCCACGACGGCCGGGTCGTGCGCGAGGGCGTCCACCCACAGGCGCCGTGCCTCCACGCGCAGGTCGGCGTCCGTGCGGTCCACGCCGGGGCGAGCGGTGAGGACGCCGCGCTGCCAGCGGCCCAGCAGCGTGGGCACGACACCGCCGCAGTGGACGAGCGCGACCCGGAGCGTGGGGTGCCGGTCGAGCACACCTCCGAAGAGCAGCTGGGCGGTCGCGACGCCGGTCTCGACCGGGTTGCCGAGCAGGTTGCCGAGGTAGAACTCCTGCAGCCGGTCGTCCGGGGTGGCTCCCGGGTGCAGGAGCAGGGGACGGTCCGCCGTCGTGAGCAGCTCCCACAACGGCTCGAGCCGCGGCGATGCGAGGGACACCGAGCGTCCCCCTGCGCACCCGGCGAACCCGGCCCAGCCGGCCGCGAGGAGCCAGCGTGCCTCTGCGACGGCGGCCTCCGGGTGCTCCAGCGGCAGGTGCCCGAGGGGCACCAGCGCACCGTGGGGTGCCGTCGCCGCGTGGAGCGCCTCGTTCAGCGCCCGCGCCCACGCTCCCGCGACGCTGGGGTCCTCCTGCTGGCGGTACAGCGGCGGAGGGACCGAGACGAGCGCCCGGTCCAGCCCGGCCTCGTCGAGCCACGTGACGAGCCGGTCGGGACGGTAGAGGTCCGGGGGGCCGACAGGCGTGTCCCCGGCGGCGACCCGCCCGTCCCGCCGGGCCAGGCCGACGGCGCTGAGCGCGTCGGCCGGCACCGGCGGGACGAGGTGGGTGTGGACGTCGGTCCGCACGGGTCGGCGCCCCTACGCGAGCTGCTCGACGACGTCGGTCCGGTACCTGACGAGGTCGGCGCGCTCGACCCGGTTGCGCAGCTCACCGAGGTGCTCGACCACGGTGACCAGCTCCTGGCCCTCCTCGAGGAAGACCTGCGGCTCGCGGGCGTTGCCGATACCGCTCGGGGTCCCGGTGAGGACGACGTCGCCGGGGAGCAGCGTCATCCCCGAGCTGAGCTCGGCGATGATCCGGCCGATGGAGAATGCCATCTGCCGCGTCCGGGCGGACTGGAGCACCGTGCCGTCGAGCTCGAAGCGGATCTCGAGGTCGTGGACGTCGGGCACGTCGTCCACCGTCGTGACCCACGGGCCTAGCGGCATGGTGCCGTCGATGCTCTTCCCCTTGAGCCACTGCCCACCGTGGGCCCGCTGCAGGTCGCGCTGGGACACGTCGTTGGCGATGAGGTAGCCGGCCACGTGGTCCAGCGCCTTCTCCTCCGGGATGGAGCGACCGGCACGGCCGATGACGAGGGCCAGCTCGGCCTCGTAGTCCCATTTGCCCGACAGCTCCGGGTCGAACGCGATGGGGTCCCGGGGGCCGATCGCGGTGAGCGGGGACTTGGTGAAGAAGGTCGGACGGGCGGGGCGCTCGGCCGGGTCCTGCCCTTCCCGCTTGCCCTTCGACTCCTCGAAGTGGTCCCAGTAGTTCCACCCGGTGCACAGGATGTCGCGGTTGAACCGCGTCAGCGGCACCAGCAGGGCCAGCTCGTCGACCACCGTCCGCGGGGCGTCGGCCGCGAGCCGGGCCACGACGTCGCGGGCCGCCGGCTCGCGGACGACGTCATCGGGCGAGGGCGCGTCGGCGGGGAGGACGGCGGCCTCGGCGCCCGGGCCGCCGTCACCCAGCACGACGACGGTCCGGGCAGCGCCGTCGACCTGCGCGCGACCGAGCCTCACGCGGCCTCCTCGGGGATGACCGCGATCGCGTTGATCTCGATGAGGTAGTCCTTGTTCACGAACTTCAAGACCTCGACCAGCGTCGAGGCCGGCGAGACGCCGGAGAAGTACTGCTCGCGCACGGCGTGGATGGCCTTGAAGTCCTCCATGTTGCGCACGAAGACGTCCACCCGGGCGATGTGGGCGAGCGTGCCGCCCGCGGCCTCGACGGCGGCCTTGAGGTTCTGGCAGACCTGGTGCGTCTGGGCGGTGACGTCGCCGACCCCGGTGACGCCACCCTCCTTGTTGCGGGCCGTCATGCCGGAGATGAACACGAGCCGCCCGCTCGCCGGGGCCCAGGTGGCCTGCGAGAAGTGGCCGTTGGGGACGGCGAGCTCGGGGCTGCGGACCTCGTTGACGATCATGTGGTTGTCTCTCCTTGTCTCGGCGCCCCACCGGGGGCGCACTCGGGTGCAGGACGAGGGGGTTCGTCCCGCGATGTGCCGTCGGCGCGCGTCAGCGCGCGTCGGCGGGATCGGTGTACCAGGCGGGCTGGGTCGGGTAGTGCGGGCCGTCGTAGACCTCGAGCAGGACGGTCTCCTCCTCGGCGAGGGTCGGGCCGTGCATCGAGCCGCGGGGGTTCCAGTAGAAGGAGCCCGGCGTGAGGGTCACCTTCGTCGGCAGGTAGGTGTAGCGGCCCGAGAGGCAGAACATGAACTGGTTGGACGCGTGGGAGTGCCGGTCCGGGATGCCGCTGCCCTTGAGGAACCGCACCAGGGTGATCGACGCGCCGGTGTCCTCGTTGCGCCACAGGGTCTTGTGGCTCAGGCCGGCGAGGGTCTTGTCGACCCACTCGAGGTCCTGCGTCTGCACCAGGATCTCGCGGAAGCGGTGCGCGGCCTCGCCGTCGGGGGTCGTGGCCCGCTCCTCGCGGGAGCGCTCCGGGCCCTCACCGCCGTAGCGGCCCGGCTCGGAGAGGTTCGAGGCCCACTCCTCCTCGCTCACCTCCTCCGGCCGGGGCGGGCGGGGCACCAGCGGGGCGTCCGCGTCGTAGACGGGCTGGGTCGTGGCAGTCATCGGTCCTCCAGGTGGTCGAGGGAGACGACGAACCAGGTGCGCGGTCCGTCGCCGGGGTTCTGCAGGGTGAGCGGGCCGCCCGGGTGCTCGGCGACGGACGCCTCGAGCGCGGCGCCCTCGAGGTCGGCGTCGATGAGGGCCGTGACGTGCGGGACGTCGGCGAGGTCGAGCTCGCGTTCCTTCCCGGGCGGCACGGTGACGGTCCAGACCGTCGCCACGTCGTCGGCCAGCACGGGGTGCCTCCCGTCGGGCAGCAGCTCGAGGCCGGCGGGGAGCACGCCCTCCACGCTGCGCCCGCCCTCACCGATGTCCGCGACGCGCGGCAGGTTCTCGCCGAGCTCCTTGAGCTCGACCAGCCGGTTGCGGTAGCGCTTGCCGCCGGTCTCGGTGAGCCGGTGCACGGGGGAGACGGGGCGCAGCACGGCACCGCCGGTGTACTCCACGATGTGCCGCGGCTCCCTCCCGTCGAGCCAGTCCATCCGGCCGCTCGACCCGTCGATGGAGAGCACGACGTAGGGGTTGCGGTGCAGGTGCCACGGGTGCCGGCCGTGCGCCGGCAGGTGCACGTCCCAGACCCGCACGCGGGGGGTGTCGAGCAGGACAGCGGTCCCGACACCGACGAGGGTGACCTCGGTCCCGTCCGGTGCGACGACGACCTCGGTCCCGTCCGGCGCGACGACGACGTCTTGCTGCATGGGTCAGACCTCCTGGGCAGTGTCGGGGTGGGTGATCCGGCGGTAGACGTCCGCCGCTGTGAGGCCCGTGGACGGCCACGGCAGCACGGCGGCGACGTGGGCGTCGGGGCGGAGCAGGACGACGGCGTCCTCCTCCAGGCAGAGGCGCCGACGGACCCGGTCCCCCGGGTCGAACAGCGCCCGGTCGCGTAGCCCGGAGTCGTGCGGGGCGTCCCAGCGGCTGACGACGACGTGCCGCAGCCCGGGCAGCTCGTCCTCGGGGATCGCCGGACGGCGTCGCGCGTCGGCGAAGTGGAGGGCGACGAAGGTGTCCCGGACGAGCTCGTGGAGGTGGGTCCGGCGACCGCCCGCGTCGAAGACGGGCAGGTCCGGCACGCGGTCTCCCGGGCGGACGGTGCCCGGCCCGTCACCGGTCTGCACCATGGTCCACTCGCCGGTGCCGTCGACGTCGAGCCGGATCCCGAGCAGAGTCCGGGTCATGGCCCATCCCCAGTCCGCCTGGTCGAGGGCACCTGCAGGCCCCCCGCCGGCGCCCATCGCCTCGCGGGCCGCCTCGGCCATCTGCCCCGACCCCTTGACGGCCACGCTCGACTGCTCGCCCTCGTACGCCGCCAGCATCGCGGGCGACCCCCAGCCGCGGAGCACCCAGGCGAGGCGCCACGGCAGGTTCGACGCGTCGAGGACGCCGGTGTTGAGGCCGAGGGCCCACATCGGGGTGATGAGGTGCGCGGCGTCGCCCATGAGCATCACCCGGCCGTCGACCCACCGGTCGGCCACCCGCTGGTGCACGGTGTAGATGTTCGACCCGAGCACGCGCACGTCGTCGACGTCACCGATGAAGTGCAGCGCCTTGTCCCGCAGCTCCTCGATCCCGGGCTCCGGGGCACCGGGCTTGAGCGGGAAGAGGAACCGCCAGCAGTGCGGCTGGCGCACGAGGATCATCCACTCGTGCGGGTCGGCGAAGTAGGCGAGGTACGGGTAGTCGCGGGGGTTGTCGACGTCCAGGTCGACCTCGAGGTCGACGAGCATGTACCGCTCCTCGAGCGTCTTGCCCTCCACCTCGATGCCGAGACCGGTGCGGAGGGCGGAGCGCCCACCGTCACAGCCGAGGACGTACCGGGCATCGACGGTCCGCTCACCGTCCGGGGTGTCGACCGTCAGCGTCACGTGGTTGGTGTGCTGGACGAAGCCCGTGACGCGGTGGCGCATCTGCAGCACCTGCGGTGCGCGCTCGGTGAGGATGCCGGACAGCACACCCTCGAGCGAGTTCTGCGGGATGTTGACGACGAACGGGAACCGCGTGTCCTCGGCGAGCACGTCGGTCCGCACGCTCATCCCGCTCTTCCCCGTCGGACGGTCGATCTCGCCGATCTCGTCGATCCGCAGCGACGCGGCCAGCACTGGTGCGGCGGCGTCGTAGCGGTCCAGGACCTCGAGGGTGCGGGTGAGCACCGTCCCGGCCTTCGTGTCGAGCGAGAGCCGCTCGTCCTCCTCCAGGACGACGACGGGGACGCCGTGGTGGACGAGACCGAGGGCCGTGATGAGCCCGACCGGGCCGGCGCCGACGACGACGACGGGCAGGTCGGTCCGGTCCGCCACGGGGGCGGGTGTGGGGGCGAGCGCGGTCAAGATGCCTCCTTCGGGAAGGCGCGGTCACGGGACAACGTGGAGCCGGTCATG
>JAJYSG010000054.1 GCA_021793675.1 Actinomycetes bacterium
GGAGATCGACGTCGCCGGCCTCCCCGCCGGGGTTGTCGAATGGGTCCGGGCCCAACCGGACGCCGAGGCGTACCAGTTCGTCCTGCGGGCGGTCCACGACGACGGCGCCGCCGTGCCGGACGTGCTGCGAGCCGAGCGCGACGAGCTGCGCCGGCGCCTGGCCGACGTGCAGGCGCTGAACGTCGACCTCGCTGCGCAACGGGACGCGGCGCGGCGCGATCTGGAGACGATGCGGGCCACCCGCGGTTGGCGGGCCGTCGAGCGGATGCGGCTCATGGTGCGCGGTCGTCGGCAGGCGGGTTCGGCCCGGTGAGCGTCTTCACAGATCTCGTCTCGTCGCGCGAGCTGCTCTCGAACCTCACGTCACGCGAGGTCAAAGGGAAGTACAAGCGGACGTTGCTCGGTCAGCTGTGGTCGCTGATCAACCCCCTCGCCCAGATGCTCATCTTCACGGCGGTGTTCTCGTTCGTGATCAGGGTGCAGCCGGACAAGGGCAGTCCGAGCGGGCTCGACGTCTTCGCCCTGTGGTTGATGTGCGGGCTGCTGCCCTGGAACTTCTTCGCCAACGTGCTCGGCGGTGGCATGGGTTCGCTCGTCTCGAGCGAGAACCTCATCAAGAAGGTCTACTTCCCGCGCGTCGTGCTGCCGGTGTCGAATGCCGCGTCGATCGTCGTCACCTGGCTCGGTGAGATGGTGGTGCTCATCGTCGCGCTGGCGATCTTCGGCGGCCAGCCGTGGAAGTGGCTGCCGCTCGTCGTCGTCGTCATGGCCGTCGAGGCCGTCTTCGCCACTGGCGTGTCACTCACGCTCTCCATCGCGAACGTCTATTTCCGCGATGTGCAGTACCTCATCGGCATCGTGCTTCAGGCGTGGTTCTACCTGACGCCGATCGTCTACCCGCCCCATCTCGTCCAGACGCAGTCGGACAAGTTCGGGCCCCTGGTGGGCAACGTCACCGCATGGGACATCTACCAGCTCAACCCGTTGACGCAGTTCGCCGACGTGTTCCGCAAGCTGCTGTACGACAACACGTGGCCGAGCCTGTCGTCGATCATTGCGATCGTGTGCTGGACGGTCGCCGCCGTGGTGATCGGCGCGTGGGTCTTCGCCCGCAACGAGAAGCGACTGGCGGAGGCGCTGTGAACGGTCCTGCGATCGAGGTCGACCACCTCGCCAAGCGTTTTCGCGTCTACCACGAGCGCAACCAGACGCTGAAGGCGGCGTTCATGCGCCGCCGCCGAGCCCTGTACGAGGAGTTCTGGGCGCTGGACGATGTCTCGTTCGACATCCCGGCCGGCACGTCGTTCGGGCTCGTCGGGGACAACGGGTCCGGGAAGTCCACGTTGCTCAAGACGCTGGCCAAGATCCTGTTCCCGGATCGCGGCGCGGTCCGGGTCAACGGCCGGATGGCAGCGCTGCTGGAGGTCGGGTCGGGCTTCCACCCGGAGCTTTCGGGCCGCGACAACGTCTATCTCAACGGTTCGATCCTCGGGATGAGCAGGGCGGAGATCGACCGCAAGTTCGACGACATCGTCCAGTTCTCCGGAGTCGAGCCATTCATCGACCAGCCCGTGAAGAACTACTCGTCCGGCATGTACGTGCGGCTCGGCTTCTCGGTGGCGATCCACGTCGATCCGGAGATCCTCCTGGTCGACGAGGTGCTGTCGGTGGGCGACGCGGCGTTCCAGCAGCAGTGTGCCGAGAAGTTCGCGCAGTTCCGTCGCGACGGGCGCACCGTGGTCGTCGTCACGCACGACATGTCGGCCGTGCGCACCATGTGCGACCACGCCGCGTGGCTGTCGCACGGCAAGCTGGTGGAGCTGGGGCCTGCGGCCCTCGTCGTCGAGCGCTACCGTGACGCCACCCGCAGCGACCAGTACGTCGACCCCGAGGGCCACGTGCGCTGGGGGAGCGGCGAGGCTGTCGTCGACCGGGTCGAGCTGCTTCACGACGACAGGCCGGTCGCGGACGTTGCCGCCGGTGGGGACGTGACGATCAGGCTGCACTACACGGCCAAGGAGCCCATCGATCACCCAGTTTTCGGCCTGGCGATCGAGGCGGCCGACGGCGCCTACCTCTGGGCGAACAACACGCGGGACACCGGGTTCGCCATCCCGCGGATCGACGGTTCGGGTGTCGTCGAGTGCCGCGTGCCGCGCCTGGCGTTTCAGCCCGGCGGCTACACCGTGCTCGCCTCCGTCGTGGACTCCTCCACGACGCGCGTCTTCGACTACGTCCGCAACGCGGCCGACTTCCGGGTGGTTCAGGGCAGCGTGACCGAGTCCGGCGGCTACGTGCAGCTCGACGGTGCCTGGCGCGCGGTCTCGTCGGACGGCGTGCTGTGACGCAGGCCGCTGCGGCGGCCCGGAGGCGGGTGCTCGTCGTCACCCTCGACACGATCGCGCGGGCGATGGCGGGGCCCGCGATCCGTGCGTGGGAGATCAGCCGGGAGCTGTCGCGCACCTGCGACGTCGCGCTGGTGACGTTCGGGGCATGCAACCGCGACGGCGAGGGCTTCGCAGTCCGCCAGGTGGACGTCGGCAGCTTCCGCGCCGAGGTCGACGCCGTGGACGTCGTCGTGATCCAAGGCTTTGTCGTGCGTACCTTCCCGTGGCTGCAGGACGTTCCGCAGCACGTGGTGATCGACCTGTACGACCCGTTCCAGCTCGAGACGCTCGAGGTGGATCGCTACCAGCCCGAGCCGGTTCGCTGGGAGGCACTCGAACGCGCTCGCGGCGAGCTCGACGTCCAGATGCGGCGGGGTGACCTCTTCCTGTGTGCCTCCGGGCGGCAACGGGACCTGTGGCTGGGCCACCTGGCCGCTGCGGGGCGGGTCAACCCGGCGACGTACGACGACGACCCGTCTCTCACCCGCCTCATCACGATCGTGCCGTTCGGCATGGCGTCCACCCCGCCCCAGCGGAGCGCCGCGCGGCTCAAGGGCGTCGTCGACGGCATCGGGCCGGACGACAAGGTGATCCTGTGGGGAGGCGGCGTCTACAACTGGTTCGACCCGCTGACCCTGGTCCGCGCCATGGGGATCCTGTCGGCGCGGGACCCCTCCGTGAGGCTGCTCTTCCTGGGGATGCGTCACCCGAACCCCGACGTCCCCGAGATGGCGGTGGCCACGCGCACGCAGGCGTTGGCCAGTGAGCTCGGTCTCAACGGGACGGTCGTCTTCTTCCACGAGCAGTGGGTGCCGTACGACGAGCGGGCGGACTACCTCGTCGACGCGGACGTGGGCGTCTCGTGCCACTTCCCGCACGTGGAGACGGAGTTCTCGTTCCGCACCCGGATCCTCGACTACCTGTGGGCGTCGCTTCCGGTGGTGTGCACCATGGGCGACGAGTTCGCGCGGCTGGTCGAGGCGGCCGGTGCCGGCGTGGCGGTTCTCCCGGAGGACCCTGAGGCGTTGGCCGACGCGCTGCAGCTGGCGCTCGACCCGGCGCACGGTGCCGCGTTCCGGGAGGGCTCCGCTCGCCTGGCGGGGGGATTTCGCTGGGGCGAGACGCTCGCCCCGCTCGTCGAGTACTGCGCCGCGCCCTGGTATGCGGCGGATCGCACGATGACGCGACACTCGACACAGGTGGGCGTCCAGGCGTCGATCGCCCGGGACATGCGCAGCCTGGTCAGGCACCTGCGCGTCGGCGGCGTGCGCCAGGTGGTACGCAAGGTGCGCTGGCGTCTGGCAAGACGCGGTCAGGTGTCCTGACCAAGGCACATCCGGGTCTCCGTCGCCGGCGGTTGCGAGCACGTCGTCCGCCGAACGGGCCCGTGACACCGCGGCTACAGGTCGGACCGGTACTGCACGTAGGGGTCGGCGAGGATCCGGAGCCGCCATCGCTCGTGAAGGGTCGTGTACTCCCACGGCTCGAGCGCATGCCCCCGCGAGCTGCTCTCATAGTGGTGGAGCTTCGCGAGCGGGGTGCAGACGACGGAGCGCCCGGCGGCCCGCACCTTGAAGCAGAAGTCGACGTCGTTGTAGTTCAGCGGCAGGTCGGTGCAGAAGCCGCCCAGCTCGGCGAACACGTCGGCCGGAACGAGAAGGCACGCCCCCGTCACCGCGGCCCATTCGGAGTCGAGCACCTTCGCGCCCCATCGGCCAACGCCATCGATCTCCGAGCCGAGCGCGTGGATGGGGCCGTGCGTGTCGTCGAACGTGATCCCGATGTGCTGGATGGTGCCGTCCTCGAACAGCAGCTTGGCGCCGACGGCGCCCACGCCCGGGTCCTGGGCGACAGCAACCATGCGCTCGAGCCATCGCGGCTCGATGATCTCGGTGTCGTCGTTGAGCAGCAGGAGGAGCTGGCCGCGAGCGGCGCGGGCACCCTCGTTGACCGACGTCGAGAAGTTGAACGGTCCCGAGACTCGCGTCACCAGGAAGCGGCCGTCGGGGACGAGGGCCTGCCAGGCGTCGAGATCGGTCTGCGAGATCGCGTCACCGACCACGAGCACGACCTCCCACGCGTCGTAGGTCGTCGCGTCGCGCAGAGACCGCAAGCACTGCTCGATGAGGAGCGTGTCCTGGCCGCGCACGACGCGGCGGCTTCCCGCCGTCGGGATGACGATCGACACGAGCGGCGGGGGCGTCGGGACGGCAAGCCAGGTGCGGACGCCCAACGGGACCTCTGCGGGTCGGACCTCTCCGACGCGTCCGGTGCGGGTCAGGCGGTCGCGAACTGCGGCGACACCCGCGCTGACGCATCCGTCGTCGTGCGGCGGCGGAGCGGCACGGGTGACACCCACCGCCGGCACGTGACCTACCTTGTCGGTCGCCTCGGTGACCCGTAGCGCGAGGTCCCACTCCGCGGCGCCGTCACGACCGGCGGGGAAGCCGCCAACCCGACGAGCCAGCTCGGTGCGCACCAGGGTGAGGCGACCGAGATAGGGGTACGACTCGAGGTTGCGGGGCACCCAGTCGGGCTTGGTGGCGATGCCGTCGGCGCCATCCGCGGCCCACTGCTCATCGCTGTAGACGACGTCGTGGCGGGCCAGGAGAGCCTCGGCGGCGGTGAGCGCGCCCGGCTCCAGCTGGTCGCCCGCACCGAGGACGCCGAAGAACGTGCCTCGGGCTGCGTCGAGCCCGGCCTGCAGTGGTTCCAGCGCAGCGCCGTCGGCGCCCACGGGGACCACACGGATGCGACTGTCGTGCCGATCCGCCAGGCGCCCGTGCCGCGGTCCCTGACCCGTACCGCGCACCATGTGCGGCCGGGCGGCGACGATCGCTTCCCAGTCGCGGGAGTCCTGCCGCACGAGCGAGTCGAGCGTGCGCTCGACGGCCTGGACGTCGTCAGCGCTGCTCGTGGCGATGACGAGGGAGACGCGCGGGCTCACTGCGGGAGTCGCGAGGACAGCGAGCGCCGCACCCGGCGTGCCGTGCGGCGTGGCAGCGTCCGGAGCGGCCGGAACTCCAGGTCGCCGAGACGTTGACGCAGTCGTTCGTTCTCCTCCTGCAGCCGAAGCGTGTCGCCGTCCACCTCGCCGATACGGGCAGTCTGTTCCGCGAGAAGGCGATCGCGAAGCGTGACCGCCTCGGTGAGAGCGTGCCGGGCGGCGTTGGCCTCGGCGAGGCGCTCCTCGAGGACGGTGACGGCCTCGACGACCGAGCGGGACGCTTCGCTGCGGTGCGCCGACGTGTCGTTCTGGCGCAGCATCTCGTGCCACGCGGTGCGCGCGGCCCCGTCGTCCTGCGTCGGCATGCGAGGAGGATAACGCAGGCAGAGGGGGCGCATGAGGGGCCCCTGACCGCCGTTAGCATGTCCGTCATGCGAGTGGTGCAGGTCTCCGCGCATTACCCGCCGAACTTCACTTCTGGGGGCACGCTCGTCCCGCAGCGCATCGCTCAGGGCCTTGCCCTGCGCGGGCACGAGGCCTTCGTCTACGCGGGACGCCTCGACGAGGAGCGGGAGCCGTTGTCCACCTGGGAAGAGGACGACGGCCGCGGCGTGCGCGTCCGATGGATCACCACCACTCCCTGGACCGGGTGGGGCGACCGACGCAACTTCGACAACCCTGAGGTCGTCGAGGACTTCTCCGCCTGGTTGGGTGAGATCCGTCCGGACGTGGTCCACCTGCATTCGCTGCAGACCCTGGGCGGCGGGATGGTCTCGGCGGCCGCGCGGTCCGCCGCCCGTGTCGTCGTGACGATGCACGACTTCTGGTGGTCATGCGCGCGGCAGTTCCTCGTC